>JAAUSY010000013.1 GCA_012032475.1 Chloroflexaceae bacterium | reverse complement strand
CCCGTCACCACGCCATCGGCAGGAAGCTCTTTCCCGCCCATGCCAAACATCGTGCACCGGTGTTTGGCAAAGAGAAGAGTTCCTGAAAGGTGTCCGGGTCGAAGAGAAGCCCCACCCGCTCACGAGCAGTGAGTTTTCCATCCTGATGCTGCTTTTCGATGCGCTCCTCGCCGCCCCCCTTGATGAGGCGCTTTTTGAGTTCGCGCAGTTGCTCAATTTTTTCCCTCGTTGTTCTGGTCATGGTTTCCTACCTTCCGGGTATGAATTTGATACCATGAAGATATGCATGAGAGATAATACCACGAAAGTGGTGAGACTTCAAATGGGCACCAACTCCCGCTCCTCCTGCCGCCGCTGATTATACCACATTCCCTGGGGGGGACGGTGCAGGGGCGAAAAACCAGCGCCGGAGCGGGGATGCAGCGAGAGGGAGCAACCAAAGCGAAGCAAGATCAGGGTAAGAGAGTCCATGGGGATATTCTTGCACTTTAAGAAAGATTTGGTATAATAAAAAAAGGACCCAGGTACAACTATCTTCGAGAACGTCACTGAGGAACTGCCCGTTGCAAGCAGGACTTGGTTGGCGTTCTTGCTTTTTTGTCCGTAATCGCTACAATACTACCAGCAATGCGCGATGGGTGACGCGTGGGGGTGACCAGCCGTTCCAGGGCGGCCAAACGACCTCCGTTTCAAGATATTGAGTGGTTTGTATTCACCCGGTGTCTGACACAGGCAGGGCAACCCAAAGCCCTATCTTGTCTTGAAGCATTTATCTCAACGCATTGAGAAAGCCGCATGCAACAACGGATATCGCTTGATAAACCACCACTGGCGGCGACCGCCAGCGACCGGAGCCGTCCGACCTGCTCTTCAACCCTATCAGCCTTTCCGTCCCTTTCGTCCCTTTCGCTCGAACACGGGGCCTATATCCTCATTGGTGTGGCCTCGCTGCTGCTGCACCTGTGGGGGTTGGACCAGCGGGCGCTTCACCACGATGAGACGCTGCACGCGTCCTATTCGTGGAATATCTACCGCGGGGAAGGCTATATGCACGACCCGCTGATGCACGGGCCGTTCCTCTACTTCTTCGGGGCGCTGATGTATTTCCTATTTGGAGATACGGACATGACGGCGCGTCTGGGGTTTGCGCTCTTCGGAACGGTGCTCACGCTGCTGCCCTTCCTGGTGCGGCGAGAGATGGGCCGCCCTGCGGCACTGCTGGCCTCGGCCTACCTGCTCATCTCCCCGGTCTTCCTCTACGTTGGTCGCATGGCGCGGCACGATATCTATTCCGTCACCTTCGAGATGCTGGTATTCATTGCGGTGGTGCGCTACGCCAGCACGCGCCGGGCCGGGTGGCTCTACCTGGGAGCAGCAGCATTTGGCCTGATGTATACGAACCAGGAGACAAGCTACCTCTTCCTGGTCATCATGGCGGTGCCGCTCGTCGGACTGTTCCTGTGGCAGGTGTTCAAGCCCGGCCTGGGGGTTCTGGCAGCGGTGGGTATTGTCGTGGCACTGCTCATCTTTGTGCTGCCCGGCGAGGCCGAAATGGGAGCCTCTCACACCGCCGTCCGCGACCCGGAAACGAACCTGATACAGGTCCGGGAGCCGGGGCCGCTCTTCGGGTGGCGTCCGCTCGAAACCGCCGACAACGGCTACGCGCTCCGCATCCGGAACCGATCCGACAATGATGGGGGGCAGGGCTTGCTGGTCAATTTCGGTCTCTATCTGGCCGACCTGTGGAAGTTCTTCAGCCACCCGGCGGTGCTCATGGCGCTGGCGCTGCTGCTGATGGGCGGCGGAGGAGTGGTCTGGGGTATCTGGGGAAACCGGAGCGGACCGGAGCGCCAGAGCCAGTGGCAGCGGGTGCGCGAACGCGGCGACACGGTAGCTCACACCTACGGGAGCCTGGGGCAGGGGTGGCGCTGGCTGATAGCCCTGGTGATATTTCTGGGCATCTATGCGGTGCTGTTCACGGCGTTCTTGACCAATATCCTCGGAGTCATCACGGGAACGACCGGCTCGGTGCTCTACTGGCTGGCGCAGCACGAGGTGGAGCGGGGCGGGCAACCCACCTACTACTACCTGGTGATGCTGCTGGTCTATGAGCCGCTGTTGCTCCTGGGGGCAGCGGTCGGGTTGGGATTGACCGGCTACCACGGGGTGCGCCTGGTGCTGCGGCGGCGCGGCACCGTGGGAGCATCCCCTTCGTCTTCGCCTTTCTCCTCCCCTTCTTCCTCCTCCTCAGTTCCAGGCTCAGTCCCAAGCTCAGGCTCCTCCCACCAGCTTCTGCTGCCGCTCTTCCTGTGCTGGTGGTGCCTGGCAGCGTTCGGCATCTATTCGTGGGCCGGCGAGAAGATGCCGTGGCTGACCGTGCATGTGGCGCTGCCGATGGTGCTGCTGAGCGGTTGGGCCTTCCAGCGGTGGCTTGCGGGGGTGTTTCAGCGTTCGCGGATGGTCTTACTGAGCTTTTCGGTAGGCATCTTCCTGACCGTCGTGGGGCTGAACTTCATCATCCTGACCATCTTCGACAAATTGACCGAACACGCGCCGGGGGTGGCACTGGTGCTCTTGCTGGTGGGGTTGCTCGTGATGGTCATCGTCATTCTCAGTATCAACTGGGGGTGGCCGTGGGCCCGCGGGGTGCTGGCGCTGTGCCTGCTCCTGGTCGGCGGAGTTTCGACCATCCGCAGTGCGCAACGTGTGACGTATGTGCTTAGCGATGTGCCGCAGGAGATGCTCATCTATACGCAGACCTCGCCGGATGTTCACCAGATGGTGCGACGGTTGGAGGAAATTTCCATCCGGCGCACCGGCGGCCTGGATATGTCAATCATCTACGACAATGAAACTGTCTGGACGTGGTATTTCCGCAACTTCCCGAACGCCCGTCGAAGCGGCCCACAGCTTTCCAGTGCGCCCGGCCCGGAGGTGATGGCGGTGATGCTGCTGCAAGAGAACCTCGACCGACACCCGCAAAACCGGGACTATCTGAAAGGCTTCGTGCTCCAGCGGTTTCCGCTCCGCTGGTGGTTCCCAGAAGACAACACCTACCGCCTGCACGACCACTGGCGCGAACGAGACCTGGAGCATGCGTCGCTCCTGGAGCAACTGTTGCAGGCCCCCCACGCCAACACCACGATGATGCATCTCTGGCAGTTCTGGATGTTCCGCGACCCCAACGCCGGCCTTGGTTCCACCGACTTCGTGATGGCGGTGCGCCCGGAGATTGCCGACCAGGTGAGTCCGGGGTTTGGCGGGAGCCTGAAGCCGCAAGAGAAGTAAAGGATTGGTGACGCTGTCTTTCTTCTCTGTGGTACAATGCCTCTGGAAAAAACGTTGAATATTGGTTGAACATTGATTGATGGTAGAGTTTGTGACAAGTTTAAGGTTCCTATGACAACTGAAACGCTCGATGTTCATTCGCCGGTCGCTCAGGTTCAGCAACCGCAGGCTGCTCACGTGGCAGTGCTCCAGCGCCCGCTGGTGCGGGTCCACCTGGAAATTGTCGCCTATGCCGTGTTAATTCTCCTGAGTGTGGTTACCCACCTGTGGCAGCTCGACAAAATGGCGATGCACCACGACGAGAGCATCCATGCCTGGGCAAGCTGGAACTACTACACCGGGCGCGGTGGGTTCGATTGCGCCGGGAATGACCCGGAGCGGGAGATAGAACGGACTTCTGCTTCCTACTGCTATTCACCGACCTACCACGGTCCCTCGCTCTATATGCTCACGCTGCTCTCGTACTTCCTGTTTGGCGATGGCGATGGTCAGTCCCGCATGCCTATGGCGATGGCCGGTATCGCGCTGGTCGCATCGTGCTGGATGCTGCGCCCGCTCATGGGGAAACCGGGGGCGTTCCTGGCGGCGGTGCTGCTGGCGTTCTCACCATCGCTGCTCTACTACACGCGCTTTGCCCGCCACGACGGGCTGATGGTGCTGTGGGAACTGTGGATGGTCATCGGCGTCTTCCGCTACCTGCAAAGCGGGCAGGTGCGCTATTTCTACCTGCTGGCGCTCGGATGTATCCTGGCCGTAGGAACCCACGAACTCTACTACATTCTGTTCTTCATCTTCGGTATCTTCGTTCTGGTGCGGTTGCTGGCCGAAAGCCGTGCGGCTCCCTACCTCAACGTTGGCCTGCTCGCCATGCTGGCGGTGTGCGCGGTGCTGATGGTGCTCAACCCGCAACTTCCCTTTGGGAAAGGGCTATACCTGGGCGAAAAGGCCTTCCTGGTTGCCATCGCGCTGCTGACCGCCTGGTTCTCGCAGCACGGGTGGTATCGCTCCCCGCTGCTGCTCTCGCGCCTTGGCGAGCTGTGGCACCAGCAGCGCAGGAGCCTGTGGATAGCGCTGGCGATGGTGGGGTGTCTCTACCTGGTGATGTACACCAACTTTCTGACCTACCCGCGGGGCGCGTTCGACGGGCTGTATGCCGGGCTGGCCTACTGGCTCGGCAGCCAGCAAGACTTCGCTCGCGGCGACCAACCCTGGTACTACTACCTGATGCAGCTTCCGCTGTATGAGCCGCTGGCAGTGACGACCGGCATCGGCGCGTTCATCTACCTCTACTTCTTTTCGCGGTGGGCCACCGAACACAAACGACCGCAGGAAGCGCCAACCGAGCCAGACGCCGCAGACGGGGAGCCAACCCGGCCGGAGGAGTCCCCGACGACGGTGCGCCTGGAGAAACCAACCCCACCAGCGTCGCACCGGCGAGGCAAGGATGGCAGAAGTACCGGCCGGCCGCAGCGCGACAAAGAGGCGAACGCCAAACCGTCCGCCTGGGGGCGGCTCTTCGGGGAGCAGCGCGGCAGCGGGTTTAGCCTGGCGCTCCCTGCGTACCAGGAGCACGTCAGCACCGACTTGGTGGTGACCACGCTGTTCCCGCTCTTGCTGCTCTTCTGGTTCATCAATGCCGTGGTCATCTTCTCCTGGGCAGGCGAAAAGATGCCCTGGCTGTTGACCCACCTGTCGCTGCCGGGGAACCTGGTGGCGGCGTGGGTTCTGGGCAGACTGGCAACCAACCTGATCCCTGACCGTTCGAGCCGTGCAGGAGGTTTGAGCCGCTCGAACAACACAAGCGACACGAGCGGCACCAGGAACACGAACGATACGAACAATACGAATGATGCCACCAGCAACACAAACGACATTCAGGCTGGGGAATGGTCGCAAACGATGGCGAAGTGGCTGGTTCCACCCGCCTTTCTGCTGATGCTCGTGGTGTTCGGGGTCGCAATGTGGCGGCTCTATCTCGCCAGCGCGGCGGAAGGGCGAGCCGCCCAGAGCAGCATCTTGCAGGCGATCATCCCGCTGCTCACCGGCGGTGTGTTGGTCTACGGTTTGCTGACGATTGGGGCCAAAATCGGGGCGCGGGTACTGCTCTCGCTCATCGGGTTGACGGTTGCCACGGTGCTTGGAGCCTACATGATCCGTTCGACCTGGCTGGTCGTCTATGACCATCCGGACACGCCCATCGAACCGATGATTTATACCCAGACCGCGCCGGAGATTCCGCGGTATATCAGCGATCTGAAGGAGATGTCCCGCAACCTCACCCGCAGCATCCGCACGGCAGACGACCCCGCCGGGGGGATGGCGATGCCCATCATTGTGGACAGCGGAGACGAGAACGGGGAAGGGTCGCTGGCATGGCCGTTACAGTGGTACTTCCGCCACTTTACCAGCATCCAGTGGAAAAAATCCAGCGACCTCAAGGAAACCATCCCCGCCTCGTTCGAGGTTGACCTCCCCAGCGGCGGGCGTGGGTTGGCCCCGGTGGTGATGCTCTACAAGAGCCACGTGGATGACCGCATGCGGGATTTTCTCCAGGAGCACTACATTCAGCCCTATGGCGAAAGCGGCTCGTTGAACTGGTGGTTCCCCGAAGGGAACAAGTGCTCGCCTGATGGAGCCGGGTATAAGAAGTTCTACTACAATAGCTGGACATCTTCGGAAGAAGACGTCCAACAGGCCTGTGGTCAGGATACCACGCTTGAGCTTTTCCACCCCCTCTGGGGACCCCTGGCCTGGCCGTTTCAGCCAGAGAACTGGGGCACCCTCAAGAACTATCTGCTGTTCCGCGACCTCCCCGACCCGTTGCAACCCGGCTCACGCGTCATCGAAATATGGGTGCGGAGCGACCTGGTGCATGGTATCCCCTCGGACCTGAGCGGGGTGCGCACCAGTGGGAGCACGCTGGTGCCATTGTTGGCAACACAGGCTATCGGTTCGCCGAGCGAGCTTACGCAACCCACCGGCCTGGCCGTTGACCGTCAGGGGCGCGTCTACGTTGCCGACACCAGCAACCACCGTATCCAGGTCTTCGGGGTTGATGGGAAACTGGAACGGACCATCGGGGGACGTGGTCCGGGCGAGGGGCAGTTCCATGAGCCACGTGGAGTAGCCGTGGATGCCGCAGGGAACATCTACGTGGCGGATACGTGGAATGCGCGGGTGGTCAAGCTCAGCCGGACCGGCACCTGGTTGAAGACGTGGGGAGAAGGGAACGAAGACCTGGGCAATGGCCGCAAGGTGACCAGAACCGGCGCGACCCAGGAAGGGAACCTCAAAGCGCCGCTCGGGTTCTTTGGCCGCGCGGGGTGGCCGTTGACGCCGACGGAAACGTCTACCTTGCGGATACGGGCAACAAGCGCATCGTCGTCACGGATAACGAAGGCAACTACCTCTACCAGTGGGGGGCCGAGGGGAGCGACGCCGGGAAGTTCAACGAACCAACGGGGATTGCCTTTGACAGCGGGGGCAATGCGTATGTGGCAGATACCTGGAATGGGCGCGTGCAGGTGTTCCCCAGGGACATGGACAACCGCGTTTCCCCCATCCCCATCGTGACGTGGAGTATCAGCGGGTGGGACCCGGACACCTACCTTGACCCATCCATCGGGGTGCATCCTGATGGTATCGTCTACGCCAGTGTGCCCGCCCGCCACAGCGTGCTGACCGCGAATATGCGCGGGGATATCCTCTTGCGTTGGGGCGGGGAGGGGAGCGATATGGCTTCGCTGAACTCGCCCGCCGGAGTTGCGGTCGGCCCGGACGGAGCCGTCTACGTCGTGGACCGCGCCAGCAGCCGGGTGCTCCGCTTCGAGGTGCCGCCGGTGCGGATGAGCGGCGGGGGTGATGAGGAGGAGGAGTGATACGAAACGGAAGCGTGTACAGACAAAAAGAAAGGGGTTTTTCCTATGGTAACGGTTATGAATCGTATCTTTGTGTCGCCAGACTATGTAGAAACGCTGGAGGAGCGTTTCCGTAATCGGGCAGGCTTGGTTGACCAGATGCCGGGCTTCATCCGGAACCAGGTGCTGCGCCCCCTCGGCGAGGGCGACCCCTATATCATCCTGACCCAGTGGGAGTCACACGAGCACTTCGAAGCCTGGACCCGGTCGGAGGCGTTCAAGCAGGCCCATGCCCGTGGAATGCCAGAAGGAGCGACCACGGCGAAGAACCATATCGAAGTTCACGAGGTCATTATGGACACGGGAGCCTAGCCCCGATTGGAGCGTGACCCGATGAGGTACCGCAGCGTCACCGCAACAAGGTTGGGGTCGCCTGATGTCCTCCAAATTACCGAACACGACCTGCGGGACCCCTCAAAGGGAGAGGCGCGGATCAAAGTCCTTGCAGCCAGTGTGTGCCGTCCTGATATAACCGCTCGCACCGGCAAGGCGCTGTACCACGGGACCCCACTGGGGCACAAGGCCCCGTTTATACCGGGGTATGCCATCATTGGCGATGTTGATGCAGTCGGTGATGAGGTAACCGAAGTCGTTGTGGGTGACCGGGTTGGTGCATTGACGATTATCGGAGGGTACAGTGAATATGTCTACTGGCGGAGTGACCGGCTCATTCCCGTGCCTGCGATACTCAACCCGGCTGAAGCCGTTACCCTGATTCTGAATTATATCGTTGCGTACCAGACGATGCACCGCTCGGCAAAGGTCAAAGAGGGGCAAACGGTGCTCATCATTGGCGCAAGCGGCGGCATCGGGACCGCGCTTTTGCAGCTTGGGAAACTGTCCCACTTGAAGATGTACGGGGTTGCATCCGGAAGCAAGCACAGCATCGTGACGGCAATGGGTGCGACCCCCATAGATTATCATACCCAGGATGTGGTTGAATTTGCTCGTCAAGCAGAACCAGAAGGTCTGGATGCAGTGTTTGATGGGATGATGCGTCTGGACTATATCCAGGGTGGGTTGTCTCTGCTGCGGCGCGGCGGTACGCTGGTGAGCTATGGCGAACCAACCGGGTTTGGCGCACTGGCGCGTATCCTGGCAACCGCCATCATTGTGAACGTGCTGCCGAATGGCAAATCCTTCAAGCTCTACGGCACCTCAGCTTATGCATTTAACAAGCGCCCCTTTCTCGAAGATTGGGCCACATTGTTCAAACTGCTGGAAGAGGGGTCCATCGCGCCGGTTATCGCCCAGAAGTTTCCCCTTCTTGAAGCAGCACGGGCCAATGCCCTGCTTGAAAGCGGTACGGTCATCGGGAATGTTGTTCTGGTAGCACCGGAGTTGTTGTGATCCTATCGGCCTTCTGAGAGACGAAATCCCCCTCCCGCTTCACCCGCGAGAGGGGGATACCTTTTTCACCACCTGCATCACTCGCTACGTATCACTCCTCACCCATCACTGGCGTCGTCCCCTGCCCAGTTCGGGTCACGGGACGGCAGCTTGCCATCCAGCATCTGCATGGCATCCCGGATGGGTATTCTCACAATACCGGCTTCCTCATCCACCCACCCGTAATTGTTCAGGACCGCATCGTCGGCTGCCTGAACCTCCAACCACTGGTTGAACCCGGCCCCCGCCGACCCCACGGTAACTGAAGGCCGCGGGAACTTGCCGAGCATCACAATGAGCAGGGCCAGCACCACAAAGGTCAGGGTCGAGAGGATCACCCCCCGCAGGAGAGCGTCCTTCTCCGAAAAGACCACTTCCCGCTTCGAGGCCGGGTCCCGATCCGGGCTGTGCCCGAAAACGAACCCCCACGCCCACCCGACCACACTGCTGACGAGCCACCAGAAAAACGTGACGATGATGACCGCAATCTTCCAGGTCCACTGGACTATTCCGACCAGGACCGCCCATATCCCAAGAATGATGCTCTCGATGAGCGAACCGAATTGCTGCATGTCACTCTGGCGCTTTTTGCTGGTGCTGCGTTCTTTTCCTTTGTCTTTAGCCATGTCCTGGCACCTCCTGCATCTTTGTCCCCTCAGAAACCGGGAACGGGACAATCGGGTCGCGAAGTGGGAGGATGGGTCGCCGCTTCAGGATTTCGAGGAACACGAACAGCCACACCCCGCCAACGCCGATAGGAGCGACATAGGTCGTCCAATGAACCTCCAGCACGGTCTGGTCAAACGCCGGCATAATGATCCAGAAGAGGTCTACAAAGCGCATGATGAAAATGAGTAGCGCCACCTTCCAGAGCAACTGAATCTTCTGCTTGACAAAGCGGTTCAGCAGGAGGAAGAAGGGCAGCACAAACTGGAACACCAGCACGGCGACGGCCACCTCATTCCACCCTGCCGCTTGGCGGCGAATGTACCAGGGCGTTTCTGGTGGCAGGTTCCCCGACCAGATAATCAAGAACTGGGAAAGTGACATATACGTCCACAGAATGGCGAACGCAAGGAGCAGATTGCCCAGGTCATGGTAGAGCTTGGTCGAGACAAAGTCTGCAAAGGGCTTGCGGTCGGCCAGCAACCGCGCCATCAGGATGATGAACGCGAAGGTTGCCAACCCCTGCCCGATGATAAAAATGACGCCGTAGATGGCTGAGAACCAGAGCGGTTCCAGCGACATCCCCCAGTCGAAGGCGGCGAAAGTCATGGTGATAACGTAGAGCACAATCCCCACCCCGCTGAGGTTGCGAAACCGGTGGGTGATGGCAGGCTTGCCGGACCGGTCCTGATCGGCTCCCCACTTGACCAGGAAGAAGGTCCAGACCAACCAGATCAAGAAATAGAACCCGGCCCGAAAGACGAACGACCCCGGATTAAGGTAGGCATATTTGAATTGCAAATGCGTATCGTGGGCCACCACCGCCGGATCCGCCCATGGGTACAGGTCGAGCATGCCTATCGTGATGATAGGGATGAACAACAGCACCATGAGCGGAAGGGTCATCGCGGCGGCTTCCAGCATCCGGCGAATCAAGAACCCCCACTTGCCTCCAGTCAAATACTGGAGCATTAAGAGAGCGAGACCACCAAGCGGAAGGCCTACCCAGAAGAGGAAGGCAAAGAGGTAGGTCTGGAAAAATTGTTCGCGGGTGCCGCTCCCGGCCCCCAGGAACCACACCCCCAGACCAGCGACTCCCACGATGATGGCGGGTATCTGAACCCGCTTCAGTTGGGAGACCACATCCGATGGCTGCTCTTTGTGTTGTTTCTTCATCATCAGTGTATATCCTGAAATTTATGAGATATCTCCTGACACCCTGACCAGGGAAGGTGGGGGAGAGTCTCCTCTCCCCGGCCTCCTGGCGTCTTCAGGGAAGAATCTGCCAGCAGGAAGCATCTCGCGCTATTCCTCGTTTTCAGACTCCTCCGCATCTTCCTCATCCTCATCATCTCCTGATTCGGACCCGCCGGCTTCACATTCCTGTTTGAAAGCCTCATCGTCCGGAACGTCATCACAGGTGGCATACTGGCTCCACTGCAAGGCCCGCACATAGGCCACAATGGCCCACCGGTCCTCCAGGCTAATCCTGGAGCCATAGGGATACATATTGCGGTACCCGTTGGTGATGACATCGAAGATATAGCCCGGCGACACCCCGCGCAGGCGGTCCGTATGGTAGTTTGCGGGGGTGGTCAGACCACGCCGCTGCACCATCCCCCTGCCATTGCCCAGAGTGCCATGGCAGGGCACACAGTAGATGTTAAAGGCCGCCTGCCCCTGCCGCAGCACGGAGCGCGTAATCGTATATGGGAAGGTCGTGACAAACTCCCCGTTCACCTTGCCCGTGGACAGGTGCTCGTCATACAATGCCTGACTCTGCGAGACCGTGCCGGGGACCTGGGGACGGGCGACCATCCCGTCCGCAAAGAAATCGCTTTGCATGAGTGCCTTGCGGTGTTTGGGCTGGTTGTACATATCCTGGTGACACGCCGACACCAGCACCAGAAAGACCGCCATGCACGCGATGACCAGGAACCTTGTTTGGACCGAAAATCGGTGCTGTTTCTTCATCCTCATCCTTCCTGTCCCCTCATGCCTCAACTTCAACGACCCGCTGGGCCCCAAGACTACCGAGGAACCGGGCGGTCTCAGCAGCATCAAACTTGGGGTCCGTGGATTCGACACACAGGAAAAATCGGTCCTGGGATGACCGCTCAAAGCCCGGTACATTGAACACCGGGTGATACGGTTGGGGCAACCCGTTCAGCGCTATCATGCCAATGAGCGCCGAAAACGCTGCCAGCAGGACCATGCACTCAAAGGTAATCGGGATGAATGACGGCCAGCTAAACAGGGGACGGCCCCCGATATTGAGCGGGTAGTCAATGACGGTGGTCCAGGTCTGCAACATGAACCCCCCGACCAACCCCGTCAACCCTCCCACCATGGTAATCGGTGAAACCCACGTCCGATGCTCGTGCAGTTCGTGAAAGATCTCGTGCATCGGAAAGGGGGTGTAGACATCCATGCTGCGATACCCCGCTTCGTAGACGCGCCGGGTGGCCTCAATGATTTGCTCTGAGTGCTCAAACTCGGCCATCACACCATAGATTTGCTTCATGGCTCTTCATTTGCTCCTTTCTGCATGACTACGCCTCCTCCGACGCCCCAAAGCCCCCTTCAACCTGGTGCTTCTGGTCGTGCCGCAGCAACTGCATCTCGAAGATGTTAATCATCGGCAGGAAGCGAATGAATAGGAACATCAAGGAGAAGAACAGGCCGAATGTCCCCACGTAGAGCGAGATATCCCAGAACGTCGGGGTGTAGGCATCCCACGATGTGGGGAGGTAGTCGCGGTGGAGGCTCATCACCACGATGACGAAGCGCTCCAACCACATCCCGACCCCGACCACGAGCGACA
The DNA here is from genome assembly GCA_012032475.1 of Chloroflexaceae bacterium. Classification (GTDB taxonomy): domain Bacteria; phylum Chloroflexota; class Chloroflexia; order Chloroflexales; family Chloroflexaceae; genus JAAUSY01. Next base: position 31,851 of record JAAUSY010000013.1, on the reverse strand, counting down.
GTATCCATACCAGGGGCAAATTCCGTCGGAGCGGCTTGAACCACATGAGCTGTGGAGCCACCCCGTTGCACAGCATCAGCGCCCAGAACGCCCAGGCATACGGCCCAAAGAAGCGGTTGTTGATCAAGAAGAACTCGACGTCATGCGCACTGTACCACCCGAAGAACAGTTCCATCATGTAGCCGTAGAAGACGATCATGCCCGTTGCCAGCATCACCTTGCAGCAGTTTTCGATATGCTTCATGGTGACGAAGTCTTCGAGTTTGTAGAACTTGCGGATGGGGATCACCAGGGTGAGCACCATCGCAAACCCGGCGAAGACCGCGCCAGCCACGAAGTAGGGTGGGAACAGCGTCATGTGCCACCCCGGAACGATGCTGACGGAGAAGTCGAGACTGATGATACTGTGGACGGAAAGGACCAGCGGCGTCGAAAGTCCCGCCAGCAAGAGGTAGGCCATCTCGTAGCGGTGCCAGTGCCGCGAGGAGTTGCGCCACCCCAGCGACAGGATATTGAACAGGATTTTCGTCGTTCGGTCGGTGGCGCGGTCGCGCATTTTGGCGAAGTCGGGCACGAGGCCAATCAACCAGAACAGCAGCGAGACCGTGGCATAGGTCGAGACGGCGAACACGTCCCATGCCAGCGGGCTGCGGAACTGCGGCCACATCGCCATGGTGTTCGGGTAGGGGACGAGCCAGTAGAAGAGCCAGGGCCGCCCCATATGGACAATAGGCATCAACCCGGCGCAGGCCACCGCAAACAGCGTCATGGCCTCGGCCAGACGATTGATGGAGTTGCGCCAGTTCTGCTGCATCAGCAGCAAGATGGCCGAAATCAGGGTTCCCGCGTGGCCGATACCAATCCACCAGACGAAGTTGATAATCGCAAAACCCCAGTAGACGGGGTTGTTGATACCCCAGACACCGAGACCGCGAGCAAACAGCACTCCCAGGGAATAGAACAGCAGCATGAGGAGCGCAAAGGCAATGGAAAAGCCCAGAACCCACCCCTTGGATGCCCTCTTGGTCAGCGGTAAGGGGATGGTATTGATTTTTTCCTCAATGGAACCATAGGTATGCCCCGGCGCGAGCACGGGGTCTGATTGGAGTTGTTCGTTGAGTTTTGCTACATTTCCTGCTTGCATTCTGACTACTCCTCCCCGTGACTATCTTGATGACCACCTTGCTCCGTCGCAGTCGGGGATTCAAGCGCCGGGTTGGGGTTTCGCAATCGGGCCAGGTAGCTCGTGCGCGGCACCACCGCCAGTTCGCCCAGGAGGTCGTAGTTGTGCGGTTGCTGCTTGAGCTGAGCCACCCGACTTTCCGGGTCCCCAACATCGCCAAAGGTGATCGCCCTGGTCGGGCAGGCCTGTTCGCACGCAGGTACGACGGCTCCATCATCATATTCGACATACCCTGACTGGCCGGTATCTCGTTTATAGGCAATGCGGGTCAGGTTGATACGCTGGACGCAGTAGGTGCATTTCTCCATCACCCCGCGGTTGCGCACAGTCACGTCCGGGTTGCGCATCAGTTTATAGCTCTCAGTGGTGAGGTCAGAATACTGGTAGTAGTTGAAGCGCCTGACCTTGTAGGGGCAGTTGTTGCCACAATAGCGCGTCCCGACACAGCGGTTGTAGATCATCTCGTTCAGCCCTTCCAGGCTGTGAGCTGTTGCCGCAACCGGGCAGACCGGTTCGCACGGGGCGACTTCGCAGTGGACACAGCCAAGCGGCTGATGGTAAGTCCGCGGGTTGTCAATGTCATAGCCTTCGTAGTAGCGGTCAATGCGTATCCAGTGCATTTCGCACCCCTGAAGGACCTCTTCCTTGCCCACAACGGGGATGTTGTTTTCGGCCTGGCACGCAGCCACACAGGCGTTGCAACTGGTGCAGACCGTCAGGTCAATGACCATCCCCCACCGGGCACCCTTCCACTTGCCTTCGCTGTCAATCCAGCCGTAGCTGCCTTCCCAGGTGTTTTCTATCTTCGGGTAGAGCGATGGTTGCTCACCCTCGCTCTCACCGTGACCACCGTGACCATGGACGGATTCCGGGTCGTCGCGGAACTCCTGGATCGTGCCGGCGTGAATAATCGTTGGGGTACGCTTGTCGGTCAGTTCTTGCAGCTTCGGATTCTTCACGTCAATGCTGTGGTGGTGCTGCGTGCTGGCGAGCCGGTGGCGTCCCCCCACCTTGCGGATGCTCGCCCCGGTGCCAAACCAGGGCGTTCCGCTCTGGCGCAGCGCGTAGGCATTGAACCCGATCCCCGTGCCAACATGCCCGGCGCGGGTGCGCCCGTAGCCCAGGTGGAGCGTCAGGGAGTCGTTGGCGTGGCCCGGTGAAACCCAGACCGGCGCATTGACCGTTGCGCCCTGATAGGTGATGCTGACCACGTCTTCGCTCGTCAGGCCAAGTTTCTGGGCCGTCGTCGGGCTGATCAGCGCGGCGTTGTCCCAGGTAATCTTGGTCAGCGGCTTGGGCGTTTCCTGGAGCCAACCATTGTTGGCGTAGCGCCCGTCCAGCACGGTCGGGTCGAGCCGGAACACGATTTCCAGCCCGTCTCCCTGGGCAGGCGAACGCGGGAAGGACCGGCCCGTCAGGGTAACTTTCTTAGCCGGCAAGGTGCTCTCTGCGATGACCCCTTGCTGCAAGATGCCCTCCCAGGCTCGTTCCGACGTATCCGCGAGGTGCTCGTTCCAGTAGGCCCGGACGATGTCGTATCCGGCGGCATCTCCCTGCCCCATCAGAGCGGCCAACAGTTCGCCGGCCGACTTGCCCCCATACAGCGGAGCAATCAGCGGTTGAATGATGCTGGCGGTGCCATCGAAGGCGCGGACATCTCCCCATGATTCCAGGAAGTGGGCTTCGGGGAGGTGCCAGGTACAGCGCTCCGATGTTTCGTCGTCGTAGAGGCTGAGGTGAACACTCAGGTTGACCTTTGCCAGTGCTTCGGCAAAGTTGAGGTCAGCCGGCGCGGTGTAGACCGGGTTCCCCCCGATGATGATGAGGGTCTTGACCTTGCCATCCTGCATATCGCTCACCAGCGCTTGCAGCGAAGCCATCTGGTCAACGGGCGCGGCCTCAACGGGGTCGGTGTAGACGACGGTCTGGCCGATGTTGCCCAGCACGTTGTTGATGGCATGCACCAGAGCGTGGACTTCGGGCGGTTGGCCTTCGCCCACCAGCACGATGCTGGCTCCCTCGTGAGACTTGAGGTCTTCGACCACAGCGTCCACCCATTCGGCGGGGGCGATTTCCGCGACCTTGCCGCCAACGTCAATGCCCAACCCCTCGGCCACGGCTCTGGCGAAATCTTCGATATCGCTGGAGCGGAGCGGCAGGCGGTGGTCGGCCATTGCGCCGGTAATCGTCGGGGTGCTTTCCACGACATACAGCCGGTTCATATCGGTCTGGTCTTCGCGGATGCGCCGTTTGTCGGCAAACTGCCGGCTGTAGACCAGTTGGGCCGGGCCATAGTCCAGGAAATCGGCCTCCAGGGCGAGAATCACCTCGGCTTTGTCGAGGCGATAGTGGGTATCAACGTTCTCGCCAAAGGCAAGCTGAGCACCGGCACGGGCGTGGTTTTGCCCCGTCGGGTCATATTGATGCCATTCGACCCCCGATGATTCCTGGAGGGATTGCAACTGGCTTGCCAGCGTGGGGGAGGTGACCGTTTCGGTCAGTATCCGCACCCCCCCGGCCCGGATGGCCGGAGCGATGGCCTCCACGAATGCCTCCCAGGTGCTGGCGGTGCTGGCATTGCGAACCACCTGCGAGCGGTCCGGGTCATACATCGTCAGGATCGCAGCCTGGGCCATGAGGCTGCTCGTGCCCAGGCTGGCAGGGTGGGCTTCGTTTCCTTCGACCTTTGTCGGGCGACCTTCGAAACTGCGGACCACCAGCCCGACCCCATAGCCATTGGATGGCATGGTCGTGGCAAAGAACATGGGTTCACCAGGAACCAGTTCTGGTCGTCCATCAACGTATGGGACAATGCGTTCAACTGGCTGAAGGGGGCCACAGGCTGTGAGACCAGCCAGCGCCATGGATGCTCCCATCAATTTCAGGAAGGTGCGGCGACTGACCGGGTTTTCCCAGTTCATCAGTCCGTGGGGAAACTCGTTGTGAACAAACTTTTGGAACTCTTCGGTTTCCGCCAGTTCGTCGAGACTCCGCCAGTAGTGCTGGCCGTGGGCGTTGGCAAGACGCGCACGAATTTCAGCCAGTTCGACCTGTTTGTTGTTTGTTTGTTCTTTCATCATCACCTGTGACACACAGAACAATTGGTAAGCTGCTCAATATTCCACGTCGTACGGTGGCATGTATCCAGACAGTAGCCCATGGTGAGCGATTTGGCTTTCCACATGACCGTCATCTCCTCAACAACCCCATGACACTCAGAACAATCAAGGCCCCGTCCTTTGACGTGTATGCTGTGGTTGAAATAGACAAAATCGGGGAAGTCGGTCACCCTGGTCCACTGGACCGGCTCTTTTTGCTCAAACCGGTCGGTGAGCCACTGCAACCAGAAGGTTCCCTGGATTTCGTTATGGCAGGCCATACACGTATCGAGCGAGGGCATCCCAGCAAACTTGGATTTTTCGACCGAACTATGGCAATAGATGCAGTCTATTCCAAGCACCCCGGCATGCATTTGATGGGTGAAGGGGACCGGCTGGCTTCGGGGAACGTTAATCCGTCGGATGAGATTGGACCGGTCGAAAACGGCAAGAGCGAGGAGGACCAGGATAATGAGGTAGAAAAGACTGAGTGCCCCTACTTTTGCATAGACATTGGCACTGGGGCGAAAAATCTGACCCATTGGATACTTTTCCTCTCCCTTAACACTAGCTGCTCTGATTCCAACAATGCTTCTGCACTTCTGCTTCCTTATACCACCTTGAGATGGCGAACGACCCTGCTACCTTTCTTGCTTGTGTTCAAACGGGTATCTCCACGAGCCGGTGGTGCGGATGGGGTATCGCACCTGCGTATGGCACGGGAATTACCCTTCCCGCCAGGGGCCTTGCTTCCCCATCTGCCGGCGGTTGCCCCCTCTCTGGCCCACCCCTACATTACGATGTTTACGTACGTATAGATGACATTGCCTGCGATTGAGGAGGCTTTGTCGCTCTGACGCTCGTTCCCAGGGAGGGAGAAACCCGTTCTTTTGTATAAAGTATAACCTGGGGCTATTATAGTCAAGACCCGGAGGCTTGTCAAACCCCCCGAACCACCACGTTCTCGCACGTTCTAGCCTGTCCCGGCGCGCCCAGCGGAACGGGGGCACAGCACAGACGGCCCAGAATAGATGCTCAGAACGTTATGTCAAAATTGTGAATTCTCTCACAAGGCCCGTTGCAAATATACCACTCCTATTCACATGCGTCAAATGGAGTCATTCCACTTCTTTCACCACCACTTCGGTGAGCAGCAGGGCATCGGGGCCATCAATAGCCGGGTCGGGGGGAGGCGTGGTTGTCAGAGGGAGCCGCTGCCCGTTCGATGGGTCATACAGGCCAATGACCAGGCGATAGGTGCCGCCGGGGAGGTCGGAGGGTATGGGAATGGGCAATTCGGTCGTTCTGAAGCGGTTGGCTCCCCAGGTGGCGGTGTCATAGGGGATATCCAGGCGACCGTAGTGGTGCCCGTCCATCCCCACCAGGTGGGCAAACAGCCAGGTTTCTGTTGGGGGGGTGCTCCGGGTTTGCCAGAAGAGCTTGAACACCAGCGGGTGCCCCCGCGGCACCATGCCCTCTATGCCCTCTATGCCCTCCATGCCCTCTATACCCTCTATGGCGTAGCCGCGAAGCTGGATGGTGGAGCCAAAACGGGCGGCTTGTGGATGGTCAACCGGTGGCGGCACCTGGTATATCCAGGCGTAGTCTACCCCATGGATAGTGACGGTGTGGGACGGGGTCGCGTGGGGGTAGAACTGGTCAAAGGGGGGAAAGACGGTGCCCTGAGCCTGGTAGAGATAAACGACGACGTAGCCCGTCTGGTCGGGGAGACGGGCAGTGCGTGGAGTCGTTGCCTGGGCCCCGTGGCGCAGGTAGGGGTTCAGGGTGGGTATCATAATGGCGGCGGTGAGCACGCCGGTGATATCCGGCTGGCGGTTGAGCCAGGCGGCAACCTGGTCGAATCCCTCGCCCCATCCCATCGAGAAGGTGCGGGCACCGACCTGTGTTCCTCCAAGCGCCTGATTGAAGTAGGCGATGGAGTAGGGGTGGAAGCAGACCACGTTGAGCAGGGCCGCCACCACAACTGCGACGAGGACGACCGTCGCCACCCCCCGCATTGCTGCATCCCTTGCCCGGTTCCAGACTCCCGTCAGTCCAGCGGCGGCGAGGATATCTACCGCGGGAAAGACCGGCACCAGGTAGCGGTCGAACTTTTTGGGAAAGAGGCTCATCGCCAGCACAAACAGGATGATGAACCCGGCCAGGGTCGCCATGCTCCTGCCTCCTGCCCTCCCACCCCTGCCTCCCACCCCCCGACCCCTGCAAATGAGCGGGAGCAACAGCAACCCGGCGAGGGTCCAGGGGGTGGTGCGGAGCGCCAGGGCAACCGGGTAGAAAAGGGGACCGGGGGCGGGATCTTCCTGCCCCAGGAAGAAGTTGCCGGTCATATGGGGGTTGGCTCCCTCAGCCTCAACCCCGGTCCGCAGGAGCCGGTAGACCTGCACCGGGTCGGCCCAGACCGCCGGCCACACCAGGGCAATAGTGACCGCGCACGCTGTCCCCCAGACCGCGAGCGGGCGCAGGGGGTGGTGTCTAGCGAACGCCAGCACCGCGACCACCGGCAGGAGTGCCAGCGCGGGCGATTTGCTCAGGATGGATAGCCCCGCGCAACTCCCAGAGACGAGCAACCACCAGAGGCGCAGCGAATGGCGATGGGGAGGAGAATGGAAATGTGAAGGGGAAGGGGGGAATCCCAGGAAACGCAGGCGGCCAGCAGGCTCAAGGTTCCGAACGTTCCCGCCAGCATATCCACGTGGAGCAGCCGGCTATAGCCGATGAGGAAGGGGTCGGTTGCCCAGAACAGCGCTGCCAGCACGGCCACAGAAGGCGGGAATAGTTGTCGCAAAAGGCGATATCCAAGGATGATACCCGCAGTGTGGGTGAGGGCAACGGGAAGCTGCATCAGCGCCAGCATCGTGGGGAAGGGGATATCGTGCAGGAGACCCCACGCCCGGAGCATGCGGCGGAGGAGCACACCCGCTGCGCCGAGCCACATCGTGGTGACGCCGGGGTGGGTTGAGATAGCCGTGGCCGCGTAGTCACCGGATTGCAGCGCGAGGAGGAACGCTTCGGAGCGGTCAATCCAGAATTCCGCTTCGTCGTGGGTGACGAATAGGCCCAGGTCCAGCACCCGCGGGAGCAGCGCCACGATACCAACCAGAAGGTAGCTGAGCGCTATGAGGGAGGAGGTCTTGAATGCCGGGCTATCGCTTTTTGGCATGTTCTTTCATCATGTTTGTTTCTCGCATGCCCTGGCCTTTTGCTCGTCACTGAAGATGTATCGGCTCCAGAAAGAGGGCATTGGCTCCGTCGTCAGGTGCGCCCGGTGGGGGCGGGGAGTGGAGGGGTAGGCGGGTACCATCGTCCGGGCGGTAGAGGCCAAGGGCAATCCAGATAGTTCCGGCAGGCATCCCTGCCTGCACCGGAATGGGGTAGTGGCGGGTGAGAAAGCGGCCTGGTTCCCAGGCATGCGTTGGGGAAGGCGCTCCCCCCGGCAGGGTGTCTATATGCCCGACCCGCTGCCCCTGGTCGTTGAATACGTGGACAAAGAGGGTGTAATCGCTGGCAATGGGAGCCAGAGCCTGCCACTGCGCGGTGAGCGTCAACACTCCGCTGCTTCGCAACGCAGAGGGGTCTACCTCATATCCCCACAGACGGATGGCCTCTCCATCTCCAAAGCGGGCGGAAGGGGGGAGGGAGTGCGCCACCGGCGGAGGCACCTGGTAAATCCAGGCATAATCTACGCCGTGTATGGACACGATATGGAGGGGAACCGCCTGACCATAGAACTGGTCGAAGGGAGGCGAGGGGGGGCCGGTGAGGACGTTGCGGAGGTAGACGACAACATAGCCGGTCCTTTCCGGAAGCGTGCCCTCATCTGAGCCTCTGGCATAGGCTCCCGGACGCAGATAGGGGTGCAGCGGGCGGACCATGGTGCTCATCGTGACGACGCCGGTGATATCCGGCTGCTGGTTGAGCCACCGGGCAACTTGCTCAAGCCCTTCCCCCGCGCCAACCAGGAACGTCTGCACACCGGTCCGGTGACCACCGAGAAGCTGGTTGAACGCGGCGATGCCATAGGGGTGGTACCAGGCCGCGTTGAACAGGGCAAACAGGGCCATGCCCCCCACCATGAGCGACCAGTAGCGCGAGACGATATGGGCAATGACACGGTTTGTTGTTTCCTGCCCGCTGGTTGCGGCTTTGCAGCTCCTGAGCATGACTCCCATCAATCCAGCGGTGGCGAGGATATCTACCGCGGGAAAGACCGGCACCAGGTAGCGGTTCAGTTTTTTGGGAAAGAAGCTCATCGCCAGCACAAACAGGATGACAAACCCGGCCAGGAGCGCCACATCGCGGCTTCCCATCCCCTGTCCCGGCCCCGTGCCCCGCGCCCCGCGTTCCCCGTGACCCTCGAAGACCATAGCAAACGGGAGAAGCAGCAACCCGACCAGCGTCAGGGGAGTGGTGCGCAGCACCAGCACCACGGGGTAGAAGCGCAGGTCCGGCTCGTCCATCTCGCGCCCCAGGAAGAAGTTCCCCTGAACATGGGGGCTGCTTCCTTCAACCTCGACCCCCACGCGCAGGACCTCGAAGACGCGGGACGGGTCGGCCCAGACCGCAGGCCAGACGAGCATGACCGTGAGCACCCCCACAGCTCCCCAGAGCACGAGCGGGCGCAGGCGCGGCTTGCCCGGAGCAGCGAGCGCCAGCAGCACCACGACCGGAAGCACGACCACACCGGGCGATTTGCTCAGGATAGCCAGGGCCGCACATGCCCCCGACAGGACGAGCCAGGCGAGGCGGGGGGAGTGGTTCCAGTAGACGCCGGCGGCAAGGATGCTCAGGGTGGCAAACGTTCCAGTGAGGCCATCAACGTGCAAAATGCGGTCGAAGGCCACCACGAAGGGGTCGGTTGCCCAGAGAAACGCAGCCAGCGCAGCGAGAAGGGGCGGGAACATCCGCCGCAGCAGCGCGTAGCCCAGGAGGACCCCCAAACTATTGATGAGCGCCACCGGCAACCGCATGAGGGTCAGAATGGTCGAGAACGTTTCTTCTTTCAAGAGGCCGGTGTCGAAGAGGGTGTCGCGCAAGAGGATGCCCACGCTCCCACACCACATCGTGGTGACGCCCGGATGGGTGGTGATGGCGGTAGCGGCGAAGTCGCCAGACTGGATGGCCCGCAGAAAGACGTCCGAACGGTGAAACCAGTATTGGACTTCGTCTTCGTTGGCAAAACTACCCAGGTCGAGCAGGCGCAGCGCCAGGGCAGTCAGGCTTATGACCAGGTAGCTGAGCACCACCCAGCGGGAACGAACAGAAAAGACCTGGTTCATGGCAATAACCGCGAGCCTTCTGAAATATGGGTCAGGCATCCACCCATTCACTCATCCATAGTAGCATACTTTTCCCAGAGCGTCGCCACGGCCATGACCAGACCATTGCCCCATAGCTATCGTCAGGTATATAATAGTAAGGAGAAGAACAAGGATGTCCCGATATCCAGTCGGGTGTCAGGAGGTTCCTGCCCAAGATGGCAAAAACAGACAGTCCATTGAAACAACTGGTGCTGATGTGCATCGAGGACTTCGCCACCTGGTTGCTCGGCGAAGAGGTGCAGGCCGTGGCTCCCGCGCCCGGCGAACTCCACCGGCCCCTCGACCCGGTCCAACCCGACCAGGTCTTTCAGGTCACGCTGGCCCGCGAGCGCACGGCCGTGCTGCACATCGAGTTTCAAGGCCCCCGCAGCCGCCGCCCGATGTCGCTGCGCTTGCTGGACTACATGTCCCGCATCGCGCTGGTCCTGCCTCACGTCGAAATCAACAGCTTCGTGCTCTATGTGGGGCGCGGAGCCGGCCAGCACGACACGGGGGTCTACCAGGTTCCGCGCTCGGATGGGGGCGTGGCGCTCGCGTGGTCCTACCACGTGCTCCGGCTGTGGGAACTGGAGGCCGAAACCCTGCTGGCGTCGGGCAAGCCGGCCCTGCTGGCGCTCATCGGTCAGACGCGCATGCGCGACCCGGCCACGGTGGTGCCGCAGGTGCTCCACGCCTTCAAACAGGTGGCGGACCCGGAGCACCAGCAGCGGTTGCTGACGGTGTTTCTGACGTTGATAACGGATGAGGAGGTGCTCAAGATGGTGGAAGAGTGGCTGGTGTTGGAGGATGAGTTGCTCGGCGAGACCCCCTTGCTGCGGCGGTTTCGGCAGGAGCGCGAGGAAGGCCGTGAGGAAGGTCGCCTGAAGGGGCGCGAGGAAGGCCGTGAGGAAGGCCGCGAGGAGGGCCGATTAGAGGGACAGGAGGAAGGTCGCCTGACCGCGCGTCAGGAGGCCATCGTTGACATGGTCAGGGCGCGGTTCCACCCCACCGAGGCGGAGGTGCGCGAGGTGGAAGCCGCGCTGACGACTATCACGAGCGAGGCGCGCTTGCGGGCGCTGCTGCTGGTGGGGATGGAGGCGGACACCCTGGCGGTGTTTCGGGGAGCGCTGGAAGAGCAGTGAGCGTAGGGGGGATAGGAGGTGCTCAAGATGGTGGAAGAGTGGCTGGTGTTGGAGGATGAGTTGCTCGGCGAGACCCCCTTGCTGCGGCGGTTTCGGCAGGAGCGCGAGGAAGGCCGCGAGGAAGGCCGATTGGAGGGACAGGAGGAAGGTCGCCTGAAGGGGCGATTGGAGGGACAGGAAGAAGGTCGCCTGACGGCCCGTCAGGAAGCCATCGTTGACATGGTCAGGGCGCGGTTCCACCCCACCGAGGCGGAGGTGCGCGAGGTGGAAGCCGCGCTGACGACCATCACGAGCGAGGCGCGCTTGCGGGCGCTGCTGCTGGTGGGGATGGAGGCGGACACCCTGGCGGTGTTTCGGGGAGCGCTGGAGGAGGAGTGAGCGTGGGGGGGGATAGCACCCGCACGACGCCTGGCAACCGCCGAAACCACCCCTTCTGCTGACGAGCAAAGCGATGCGTGTCATATTTGAGGCGCTGCACACACGTTTCCAGTGATGCCTTCCCCTCGAAGAAAGGCCGGAACTGGATATAGCCCAGGCTCGACATGGCAGAACACCCCCAGTGGCAGCCCTTTGCCAGCAACCGCTGGACCTCTTCCAGAAGACCTGCTGCCATCATGGCATCAACGCGGGCATCTATGCGGGTATAGAGCATTTCGGTGGGGAGTGTGAGCCAGCAAGTGGCAATGGAGTAGGGTGGGGGATGGCGCGTTTGCTGCGCCGAAATGGGCTGCCCGGTGACCTGGTAGACCTCCAGGGCGCGGATCATACGCCGCACGTTCTGGGGTGAAATAGTCGTTGCTGCCTGCGGATCAACCCGCACCAGGCGAGCATACAGCGCTTCGGCCCCCCGCTCCAGTGCCTCCTGTTCCAGCGTGGCCCGAAGCTCGTGCTGCGGCTCAACCCGCGGCACGTTCCAGCCTTCGAGCACGGCAGCGAGATATTGCCCGGTGCCTCCCACCAGCAGCGGCACCCGCCCCCGCGCTGTGATATCGGCGATGGCTTCCAGGGACCGTTCTTGGTAGAGCGCCAGCGAAAACGGCTCGTCGGGGTTGATGATATCCACCAGGTGGTGGGGGACAGCCGCCCGCTGCTGCGGGGTGGGCTTGGCGGTTCCAATATCCATGTCGCGGTAGACCTGGCGCGAATCGGCCGAGACAATTTCGCCGCCAAGATAGCGGGCCATGGCAATTCCCATGGCTGTTTTGCCCACCGCGGTGGACCAACGATGGCAATGAGTGGGGGAAGGCTCACGAATCCCACACGAATCGAAACAGCATCAGGGAAGCCACGAACGTTGCCACGGCATAGGCCAGCAGCGCCCGCAATGCATCATATCCTGTGCTCCAGGGCGCACCCGCCAGGGCCGGAGCTGTCCCCTGGATGGCAACAATCAGGGGCGGCACCAGCAGGGGGAAGGCCAGCACCGCAAAAAGGGTGCCCTTGAAGCTCGCCCTGGCAATAATGGCCGCCAGAATAGTGGTGGCCGTTGCCAGGCACAGGTTTCCGGCGGCCATCAGCGCGACAAACAGCCCCACATTCCCCACCTCTATATGCACGAAAACGATGAAGAGCAGGCTGGTCACCCCATCCAGGGCGACCAGCAGCACCAGGTTGAAGAGAAACTTGCCCAGGTAGACCGCCAGCGCGGGAGCTGCCAGGCGCAGCCCCAGGGTGGTCCGCGTTTCTTCTTCGTGAATGAAGCTGCGAGCCAACCCGTTGAGTGCTGCAAACAGGAGCGCAATCCACAGCAGCGCCGACTGGATCAACAGCGCCTCGTTATCGCGCTGGATGCCGAGGAAGCCTCCCACCCCCAGGCTCACCGCGACCGCCGTGCTCGCTGCAAAGAGCAGCAGCGCGTTGAGGGCGTAGCGTGTGCGCAACTCGCTGCGCAGGTCTTTGAAGAACACCGCCAGGCTCGCCTTGAACAGATGCCTCATCCGGCCCCCAGCGTCAGCACGTAGTCGCCATAGCGAAGTTCGCGTGGGTCATTGGTGGCAACCACCGCTATTCCCTTCTGCCGCTGCGCTTCGATGATGGACTCAACCACCCCGGCACCACGCTCATCCAGCGTGACCGTCGGTTCATCGAGCAGCAGCACCGGCGGATGGTGCAGCAGCGCATAGGCGTAGCGGAGCCGATGGGCCATTCCGGACGAGTAGGCGGAAACCCGGTCGCTTCCCCGTCCACCCAGGCCAACCTGCGCCATGAGGCCGTCAATGCCGTCGGCTCCGAGCGAAAGACCACGGACCGCTGCAAAGAAGCGCAGGTTCTCGTCTCCTGTCAGTTCGCGGTAGAGAGACAGGTCTGGCGAAACCCACCCGATGAGGTGGGACGCATCGCGGGGGGCGTGGCTCGTTCCATTCCAGCAGTAGCGGACGGTGCCATCGGCAGGCTTCTGCAACCCACACAGCACCCGCAGGAGCGTGCTTTTGCCGCTGCCGTTTGCTCCGCTGACCACCAGCACCTCCCCATGGCGGAGGGTGAGCGAGATGCGGTGAAAGACAGTCCGAGCACCGTAGCTAGCAGAAACGTCCGAGATATCCAGTTGCAGGTTGGTCATGGAATGGTTCTCTTCAGGGGCGTTGCCCTATGGTATATGATATATGATACCATGTCCCAATGTATTGTATAGTATACCAGCTTCCGGTGAATACTTTTTCGTTGTTCCTCCATGGGCGGAGAGTTCTCGCTCCCCCGTCCCTGAGAGATAGCTCAATCAGTGCAGGCCGGCCCCAGTAGCCAGGGGTAGTCTCCTATGCTATACTTAACCTCACCAGGGTAATAGTGATATCGCCAGCGGCGAGCGGCGAGTGACGAGTGCGGCAGGATATAAGGAATTTTGGATAGGAGCGTGAGACCGTGCCGAGCGAACAAACCCGATGGCAGGAAGAGATAGCTCAATTGCGGCAGCAAGTGACCGACCTGAAGCAGATCGCCGAGAACCACCAGCGTTCAGCAGAAGACTTCCAACAGTTTTTTACCCTCTCTCTCGATATGCTCTGTATCATAGATTTCAACGGGTTTTTCACGCGTCTGAACCCGGCCTGGGAACAGATTCTGGGCTTCACCCTGGAGGAATTGCTCGCAGAGCCATTTATCGAGCGGGTTCATTCGGACGACCGCGAACGGACCATACGGACCATGGCGATAGCCGAACAGGCCACCGCCGGCAAAGAAGCCATTCGGTTTGAAAATCGCTGCTGCTGCAAAGATGGCACCTACCGATGGCTGGAGTGGCAGTCCATTTCCCTCGTTGAGGAGCAGCTTTTCTACGCCGTGGCGCGTGATATCACCCAGCGGAAACAGGCAGAAGAAGAAGTTCAGCGGCTCAACACCGAAACCCTACGCCGTTTCAAATCGCTCGTTGAAAACGCTATGGATGGTATCACCATGGCAAACCTGGATGGCACCTTTGCCTACGCCAATCCAACCTACTGCCGCATGCTTGGGTATCGCTGTGAGGAATTGCACGGGCAGCCAAGCACCATCGTCCTGCTCGACGACGTCCAGTCCCGGCAGATTGGACAGGAGATAGCCAGCGGCAGAACCTGGAACGGCCCCGTCACCCACCGGCGAAAGGATGGCAGCACCTTCGAGGGCCATGTCCAAAGCTGGCTCCTGCACGACGAAACGGGACAGCCACAAGCCGCTGCCGCCGTCGTCCGCGATATTACCGATCAGCAACACCACGAGCAGTCCCTTCGCCAGAGCCAGGCGCTGCTCCAGAGCTTGCTGGATAATATGCCGCTGGCCGTCTATGTGAAAGATACAGAAGGTCGCTACACCATCATCAATCAACTCGCCGCGTCGTTCATCCACGCCACCCCCCAGAATGTGTTGGGGAAAACCGACTACCATTCGTTCCTCCGGAGGTTGCCCGGATGTGGCTGCAAAACCACCAGTATGTTCTGACCAGCGGCGAAACCCTGAAGCACGATCTTGAGTTTCCCCTTGAGGATGGCATCCACACCTTCGTTTCGATGCTCTTTCCTGTCTCCAACATCCAGGGAGAAATCTACGCCGTGGGGGGTATCTCCACCGATATCACCGAACGCAAACAAGCCGAAGAAGAACGGAGCTTCTTCCAGCAACAGATCATCGAAGCTCAGCGAGCCGCTATTCGCGAACTCTCGACCCCGCTCCTCCCGCTCGCCGAACACGTCATTGCGCTGCCCCTGGTTGGCAACATAGACAGCAGCCGGGCGCAACAGGTGATGGAAACCCTCCTGGAAGGGATAGCCGCCTACCAGGCCGACGTTGCCATTGTGGATATCACCGGGGTCAAAGTCATGGACACCCAGATTGCCCAGATGCTCCTTCAGACGGCGCGGGCAGTCCGCCTGCTTGGGGCGCAGATCATTCTGACTGGCATCTCCTCCGCGCTGGCGCAAACGCTGATGCACCTGGGGGCCGACCTGAGCGGGATTATCACCCGGAACACCCTGCAACAGGGCATTTCCTGGGCGTTGCACGACACGCCTCTCACTGGCGGAGCCACCACCTGTCTCTCAAGCCGTTACAAAGGACGCGGAGAATGATAGAGGCGGAGATGGAGGCGGAAAGGAATACCACTGCCCTGCCACCCGCTTCCACTATCACCCGGCTCCCAGAACTGCTTGCTGCCCTACCCACCAGCGTTCGCACCCGTGCTGAGCAGCTTCTCGCGGTCGAACGCGTGCAGGGATATGCGGTTGTGCCCCCCGCGATGCAGGAATGGGTGACAGACCATTTTGGTGGGGTCGAACGGGTCACCGAACAAACGATACTCAAGGTGACCAACCTGGCAACGCTGGAAGCGGCCAGCTTCAACCCGCTGCGGTCCCGCCGCCCCCGCGAGGTAGACGCTGCCTCTTCGGCTTTGTCCGACGAAACGCTCGATGAGATGATTGCTGCCAGCACCGGCGCTCGCAGCATGTTCAGCGACCCGACGAACCAGACCACCGCCGACCGCTTCGGGCGCATCCAGGGGAAGCACTGCGTCAGTGCCAGCAACATTGCCAAATACGATGCGTGGCACGGCCTGGTCATCTTCAACGAGCCGCACCCGCTCCGCTTCACCCGCGCTCAGCTTGGCGACTACTTTGATGTCGCGCTGCGCTGGCTCGTCGCCGCGCACCAGACCGACCCGCATGCCCGTTACCCCCTGATAACCTGGAACTGTCTGTGGAAGGGCGGAGCCTCGATTACCCACGGCCACCTGCAAATGGTCTTGTCACGGGGGATGGCCTGGGGACACCAGGAACGCCAGCGCCGCGCCAGTGTGGCCTATCGTGCTCGCCACCACCGCAGCCTCAGTGACGACCTCTGGCACCTGCACGAGCACCTGGGGTTGGCCTTTCCCACCCCTCCAGAAATTCGCGGCTATGCCACCCTCACACCCATCAAGGACCGCGACCTGGTGTTGATGAGCGGGAGGATAGCCGAACTGGAACAGCAGAGCACCATGGGGTCCCCCCTCCCCAATCTGGATACCTCCGCGCTCCAGGCCTGCCTTGCCCCCCTGTGGGACGCCGCATATCTGGCGCTGCGCAGCCTCATAGATGACCAGGGGGTGCGCAGTTTCAACCTGGTCGCTGCCCTCCCCCCGTTCGGCCCGACTGCCGAACCGTGGGATGACTGGTCCTGCCTGGTGCGGATGGTTGACCGCGGCGACCCCCTCTCGCGCCTGGTGAACTTCGGGGCGATGGAACTCTTTGCCAGCAGCGTGATAACCACCGACCCCTTCGCGGTTGCGACCGCGCTGCGCGAGACCATCCCGCGCTTTTTGCCCCACCCGACCCCATGAAAAACGCCCCTGTTTGTGTTACAATAGGAATAGGTTATGAAAATCGAATCATGAAGGTCAGGTGAAGTCATCGGGTCGTTCGAGACTGCGACGACGGTCACCGGTTCGACCGAGAGGAGAAACCCGGAGAGGGGGGTACAATGGGGTGCAACAAACCTTCAACGGAAACGCAACGAGACGTCCGTGACTATCTTGAGTTATACGGCGTGCTGCGTTCTTTCCCGCGTGGCAGCTTTCTCTATACGCCGGACGACCCGGCGCAGTCGCTCTACGTGCTATTGGCCGGGCAGGTCAGTCTGTCGCTGATTTCTTCGACCGGGCGGGCGCTCACGGTTCAGGTTCTTGAGCCTGGGCAGCTCTTCGGGCACAGCGCCCTGATGGGCAGCCGCACCTATGACACCTTTGCCGAAACCATCAGTTCTATCACCACCCTGGTGGTCCCGTGCGAAACGCTCCTCAAGGCGGTGGAGCGCAACCCGGTTCTAGGGACACTCCTGGTCGAAGAGCTTGGAGCCTATGCCCTGGTGGTGAGCCGGCGGCTGGACGAAGTCGCCTTCAAAACAGTTCCCTCGCGGCTGGCCTCGGTGCTGCTCGGAATGGCTGGCCCCGGCCTGAACGTGAACGACCAGCGCCAGCGCCTGCCCCGCCGCACCCACCAGCAACTCGCAGAGATGACCAACGCCTACCGCGAGACGGTCACACGGGTGATCAACCAGTTTCGGGCCGACCACCTCCTTGACATGGACCGGTCGGGTATCACCTTGCTAAACCTGCCGCGGCTGCGCGAACTGGCCGGACGAGACCGCGGCTTTCTTGAGTCATAGTGGGGAGAAAGCAACGAACGGATAACCTGGGACAGGCTATCGTTACCAGACAGGCAAGCAAGTTCACCACTGCGCCGCGCCTATCCTGTTCAGGCTTCGCGGTTGGCGCGGCGCAGGAGCAGAAACCCGGCCCCTATCAGCAGGGCAGGGATAATGAACGGCGCGAGGCTCGGCAGAAACTTCATCATAATGAGGAATGTTCCGACGATAATGAGCACCGTCCCCACGGTCCCGTCGCGCTGCGAGTGCTGCCCCTGAGCCTGACCCAGGTCCCGCACGGGGATTTCCTGTTCCGGTTCCAGCGGCTGCCCCGTCATCGGGTCGAAGCGGTCGCGGCCCGGTCCGCTGCCCTGCCCGACGAACGCCTGGCTGGTTTTGCCGTTGCCTGTCCCCACCGCATGCAGCGACCCGTTGCGGTCAGAGCGGTCAGAAAAGTACGAGCCATTCCCGTTCGGGCGGGTTGCTGGCTCAGCAGGCATAATCATCCACAGGAGCACATAGAGCGGTATGCCGAAGCCGCTCAGAGCCAGAAACACAAAAACCAGGCGGGTAATCAGGGGGTCTATTGCCAGGTAGGTGCTGATACCCCCGCTCACTCCGGCAATCATCTTTTCGTTGCGGCTTCGTCTTAACTGGTGGGTTGCTGGTTGCATCTGGTATCCTCCGTAAGGACCATACAGAAGGCCTGGTTCCTTCTCCGTTCTTCCCTCATTCATTCTTTCCTCATTCTTCCCCAGGTATGGGACGGTGGCCGGCCCGCGGTTGTTGCAGCGCGT
Source organism: Chloroflexaceae bacterium (assembly GCA_012032475.1). Taxonomy (GTDB): domain Bacteria; phylum Chloroflexota; class Chloroflexia; order Chloroflexales; family Chloroflexaceae; genus JAAUSY01. The sequence continues at coordinate 13,725 of JAAUSY010000013.1, read as the reverse complement.
GCGGGCCATCCGCCCGGCGGGCGTGGCGCACTTGGTGGCGGCGTTTCTCCCGTATCCGGGGCAGGTGGTTGCGGAGGACCACCAGCTTCCACCACAGGTGGAGCAACTGAACCCCTGTGCGCCACAACCGCGGGAAATTGAAAAACTGGCTGTGCCCATAGGTTCGGTGGTAGTGGTGGACGGGAACCTCCGCAAACCGATAGCCGGCATCCTGAATTTTCTTCACCAGTTCGAGGCAGATAGTTCCGCTGTCCGATTCCAGGTCAATGACCTCGAAGATATCGCGTCGGATGAGGCGAAAATCGCAGTCAACATCGCGCAGACGAAAGCCGAACGCCAGCCGGACCAGGTGGTGATAGACTCGTCCAATGATGATGCGGTGGAAGGGGTCATTACGGTGGATCTTCCAGCCATTCACGATGTCCACGTCGTCGTGCAGCGCCGGAAGGAGGAGCCGCAGTTCGCGTGGGTCATACTGGGCGTCGCCGTCGGTGTAGAAGATCAGGTCTTTGGTGGCATGGGCAAAACCAACCCGCAAGGCTCCCCCATAGCCCAGGGGGTGCTGATAGACGAGCACCCGCAGGCGGTCATACCTTCGGGCCAGCTCTTCGAGCACCTCGACCGTGTAATCGGTGCTGCCGTTTTCTACGACAATCACTTCGTAATCGTCGGTGAGTTCTTCCAGGGTCTTCATGGTCGCCGCGACCATGCTGCCGATGGTGCCGGCGTCATTGAAGGCGGGGTAGAACGCGGTGATACTGGGACGGTCTTTCACAGGGACAGGCATAAGCATACCTCGTTGTTTGCTGGTTATGACCCGGTCGTTACCCGGTCAGGGATTATAGCATAGCGGTCGGGGCTTGTAAACGAAGATCCGATCCCCAGCCACATAACCCTATCCCCATTGCGGAATCGCGGCAAAGTCGTGCTATGATGAGCAGCACAGGGCTTTCGTTCGCTGGTCCTGGACCGTTGAGATGTTGAGATAGCGTACCATACAAACAACGAAGAGGGTGAGAATTTTACCATGCAGGTATTAGGGCTTGACGTTGGCGGGTCGGGCATCAAAGGGGCGCTTGTGGATACCCGGATGGGCACGATGATCACCGAGCGCCACCGCATCCCCACGCCGCAACCCGCAACCCCCGCGGCGGTGGTCGAAACCATTGCCGCTATCACGGGGCACTTCGGGTGGTGCGGGCCGGTGGGGTGCGGGTTCCCCGCGGTGGTGAAGGGGGGGGTGGTCCTCACCGCCGCCAACATTGATTCGGGTTGGGTTGGCCTCCCTGGGAAGCGGTTGCTGGAGGAGGCCACGGGGTGTCCGGTGTGGCTGCTCAACGACGCCGACGCCGCGGGGATGGCGGAGATGGTCTTTGGGGCCGGGCAGGGACAGCGTGGCCTGGTGCTGGTGATTACCCTGGGGACGGGCATTGGCACCGCGGTGTTCAGTGACGGGCACCTGGTTCCGAACATCGAACTGGGGCACATTGAACTCCACGGGAAAGATGCCGAAACCTATGCTTCGGACGGGGTGCGCAAGAAGAAGGACCTCACCTGGGAGCAGTGGGCGCACCGGGTAGATGAATACCTCCACACTGTCGAACGGTTGCTCTGGCCCGACCTGATGATTATCGGGGGCGGGGTGAGCAAAAAGCACGAGAAGTTTTTGCCCCTGCTCACGGCGAAAACCCCGGTGGTTCCGGCGGTGCTGCGGAACGAAGCTGGCATCATCGGCGCGGCCCTCGCGGCCCGGCATTCCCTGGCGGCAACCAGCGGTTGAAATTTCTCCTTTCGTCTCGTATACTGTGGCAAAGGTTTTGCCCATGGCGCAATAGCAAGTTTAGAGAAGAGATGGCATACGGAACTGAAGGACATGGTAGGTTGGGTTGCGGTATGGTTAAGGATAGGGAGGTCATTCAATGAAAAAAGTGGTTCTGCTCCGACATGGTGAGAGCGTATGGAATAAAGAAAACAAGTTTACGGGATGGACGGATGTTGACCTTTCTGAGCAGGGGATAGCCGAGGCCCGGCGGGCGGGCCGCCTCCTGAAGGAAGAGGGGTATACCTTCGATGTGGCCTTTACCTCGGTGCTGAAGCGAGCTATTCGGACACTGTGGATGACGCTGGACGAAATGGACCTGATGTGGATACCGGTGCATCGTTCGTGGCGGCTGAACGAGCGGCATTATGGGGCGCTGCAAGGGCTGAACAAGGCAGAGACGGCTGAGAAGTTTGGGGAAGAGCAGGTGCTCATCTGGCGGCGCAGCTATGACACGCCACCGCAAGCTCTGGAAAAAAGCGACCCGCGCTACCCCGGCCACGACCCGCGCTATCAGGGCCTCGACGAGCAGGATATCCCCCTGACCGAGTGCCTGAAGGACACCGTGGCACGGTTTCTCCCCTACTGGCACGAGACGATTGCCCCGACCATTGCGTCGGGCAAACGCGTGATCATTGCGGCGCATGGGAACAGCCTGCGGGCACTGGTGAAATATCTCGATGATATTTCCGACGAGGCGATTGTCAAGCTGAATATTCCCACCGGGATGCCCCTGGTCTATGAGCTTGACGAGAGCCTCAAGCCCATCACCCACTCCTATCTTGGTGACCCGGAGGAAGTAGAAAAGGCGATGCAATCGGTTGCCAGCCAGGGAAAGGCCAGAGCCGGCGGTTAGCATGGGGAGTGAGCGATGGGAAGTGGGCATCGGGGAATGGCAAATGGGGGATAGGGAACTTCTGCCCTAAGCGGGGCGTCCTGTGAATGCCGGTGAATACCGGTCAACAAATAACCGTTCGGTCAGAATTTTTCGCGCTCTGGTCGTGCTGCAATCCCTCCCAGTTGCAGCACGACCTTCGCAGAAGCTCGTAGTTACCCTATGCAAGGAGGTTTTCCCATGAATATGGACGAGTCCCAATCCCCAAACCAGGACCCATCCCAGAAACCCGAACCGAGTCCCCGCGCCCGCTTCCGCCCCCGCACCTACTGGTGGGCGTTCGCCGCTGGCCTGGCGGTGCTGCTCGTGGTCGTTTTGCTGGCTCTAACCACGCTCCTTGGCGGCAGAGCGGCTGAAAACAAGGTCTTTTCGCAGATTAACTACGGTCTCACGAATGGCGATGCTTCTTATGCCGATGAAGAAGCAGCCGAAGAAGAAGCGGTATTGGAGGAAGCCCAGGGCGGAGCTGCCGCCCCCATCGCCCCGCCCCCTCCGCCCGCTCCACCGCAACCAGCCCGCCGAGCAGACGACGGGCTTACCAGCGGCGATGCCCTGGTTGAGCCTGATACCACCGAAGCCGAAACCGAAGCTGAAGCCCCCGAAGGGTTAGCTGCGGATATGCCTGCTGGTGAGGAGACGGAAACCGAAGGGGCCGTGCTCCCCGAAGCCACCCCCGCTGACCAGGAGCGGGAACCTGCCGAAGTCAACCCCTTTGTGCTGACCAGTGAAGACCACCTATCGACCTTTGCGCTGGATGTGGACACGGCGTCCTATGCGGCGGCGCGGAACTACCTCAACGATGGGAGGTTGCCCCCCCCCGGCGCGGTGCGGGTGGAGGAGTTTGTCAACTACTTTGACTATGGCTATCCTGAGCCATCGCAAGACGCGTTCGGCATCTCCGTTGATGCGGCTCCCTCACCGTGGCCCACGGGCAACGACGAAACCCACCTGGTGCGGGTGGGTATTCAGGGCAAGCACCTTGACGACCGTGAGCGCAAGGATGCCGTTCTGACGTTTGTCATTGATATCAGCGGCTCGATGGACGACCCCCGCCGCCTGCCGCTGGTGAAGGAAGCCCTGCGCCTGCTGGTGGACGAACTGCGCCCGACCGACCAGGTGGCGATAGTGGTCTACAGCGACGACACCCGTGCGGTCCTGGATTATACCAGTGCTGAAAACGGCGATACTATCATGCAGGCCATTGACGCGCTGGCAACCGAAGGGTCAACGAACGTGGAAGATGGGCTGAAGCTGGCCTATCAGATGGCCGGCGACCATTTCGAGGTCGAGGCGGTCAATCGGGTGATACTCTGCTCCGATGGGGTTGCCAACGTGGGCGCGACCGGCCCGGATGCCATCCGGCAGGTCATCCGCGACTACACCGCCCAGGGGGTCTACCTGACGACCGTCGGGTTCGGGATGGGCGACTACAATGATTATCTGATGGAGCAACTGGCCGACGATGGCAACGGCAACTATGCCTATGTGGACACGCTGGACGAGGCGCACCGCGTCTTTGTCGAAAACCTCACCGGCCTGCTCCAGGTCATTGCCAGGGACGCCAAGGTGCAGGTAGACTTCAACCCCGACGTGGTGAGCCGCTACCGGCTGCTTGGCTATGAGAACCGCGACGTGGCCGATGAGGATTTCCGCAACGATACGGTAGACGCAGGGGAGATTGGGGCCGGGCACAGTGTGACGGCGCTGTATGAGATGGTTTTGACCGGCCAGGCAAGCGGCCCCGCGCTTACGGTGTCGCTGCGCTACGAAGATCCGGAGACCGGCGAGGTGCATGAGCTTGCCCACCCCTTCGACCGCGGGGAGATGCTGCCGAGCCTGGAGGAAGCTCCGCCGAACTTCCAGCTTGCCGTGGCGGTGGCGGGCTTTGCCGAACACCTGCGGGAAAGTGGCCCCGCGCAGGACCGTTCCCTGGACGACATCCTGACGATTGCTGAGCGGGCCGCCGCGCAGTTTGGCAACGCTGAAGACCATGAAGCCGTGCAGGAGTTTGTCCGGCTGGTGCGGCGGGCCAGCGAACTCTGACCTCATCTGACTCCCTGGGAACGCGAAGCACCTTGCTGGTTTCAGTTTCAGAACGGGCAGGATGCCCGCGTTCTCAGAGTATCTTTCTCCCCTCCCTCAGACCGGCATTCGGTTGAAGCTGTGAGGACGTGAGATTTTGCCTCGTTTGCCCCGACCAGGGTTGTATGCTATACTACCCAACGGCATGGGATTCCCATGCCAAATACACACACTCCATGATTACGGCCCACCCTGCTGATGCGTCCCATCGGCCTGGGCGTAAGGTGATTGGAGTGGCGGCGTGCCAGATGCACTGTATCTTAAGGAGAAATCGAGTGCTATGATAGCGACTCAGACACCACAGAAAATTGTGTCGGTCAGGTCATTGCTCGAAGCCGGGGCCCACTTTGGTCACCAGACCAGGCGATGGAACCCGAAGATGCGACCGTTTATCTTCACCGCTCGGAACGGCATCCATATCATTGACCTGCAAAAGACCGTCAGCGGATTGACCGACGCCTACCACTTCACGGCTGACACCGTTGCGCGAGGAGGCAAAATCCTGTTTGTCGGCACCAAAAAGCAATCGCAGGAGGTGATTGTCGAAGAGGCGACCCGTTGCGGGCAGCTCTACATCACCCAGCGCTGGCTTGGTGGAACACTCACCAACTTTACGACCATCCGCAAGCGGTTGCGCTACCTGGCCGACCTGGAAGAAAAACGGGACCGCGGCGATTTTGCCCGGCTGACCAAAGCAGAAGCGCTGAAGCTCGAAGAAGAAATCACCAAGCTCAACCGCGTTTTTGGCGGGATCAAATCCATGGACCGTCTGCCCGGAGCGCTCTTTGTGGTAGACCCGCGGGAAGAAGATATCGCCGTGCGCGAAGCCCGCAAAATCCTGATACCGGTGGTGGCGATGGTAGACACCAACTGCAACCCGGACCTGATAGATTACATCATCCCCTGTAACGACGATGCCATTCGCAGTATCAAGTTGGTAACCAGCAAAATTGCCGATGCCGTGCTCGAAGGGGTTCATCGGCACGAAACGATGCAAAGCAGATAAGGAGTCAAGACAGTGGCAGCAGTGACAACTGCAATGGTCAAAGAATTGCGCGAACGCACCGGCGCCGGCATTAAGGAATGCAAGGATATCCTGTCGCAGACCGACGGGGATATTGCCCAAGCTATCGAGGTGTTACGCCAGAAGGGTATCCAGGCCGCCGAAAAGAAGCAAAGCCGCGAAGCCAGAGATGGGCGCATCGAAGTCTACGTGCATCCTGGTTCACGCCTGGTGGCGATGGTCGAGGTGAATTGCGAGACGGACTTTGTGGCGCGTACGGATGGGTTCATCGCCCTCTCGCGGGACCTGGCCCTGCACGTCGCTGCAACCAATCCGGGCTACCTTGACGTTGACGAAGTCCCGCCGGAAGCCATTGAGGCCAGTGGACTGTCTGCCGAAGACTTCTACGAGCAACGGGTGCTCCTGCGGCAACCCTTTGTGAAGGATGGCCGGACGATTATTCAGGACAAGATGAAAGAGGCGATTGCCCGGCTTGGCGAAAACGTTGTCGTTCGACGGTTCACCCGTTACGAGGTCGGGGATTAGCGCCGTGCCGGATGATGACCATACGAACGACCACCCTGGGAGGCAGCCGCAGTACCATCGGGTGCTCATTAAATACAGTGGCGAATCGCTGGCCGGGCCAGGAAAGAATGTTGATTCTGACAAGCTCGATTTCCTGGCCCAGGAAATTGAACGCCTGGTGCGGCACCGGGTGGAAGTTGCCCTGGTGCTTGGGGGCGGGAATATCTGGCGGGGTAGTCAGGCCATCGCACGGGGGATGGACGCGGCCCAGTCTCACTATACTGGGATGCTGGCAACGGTGATCAATGCCCTGGCGATGCAGGATTCTCTGGAGCGGCGCGGCGTGGATACGCGGACCATGACGGCTATCAAGATGGACGAGGTGGCCGAACCGTATATCCGCCGACGGGCCATCCGCCATATGGAAAAAGGCCGGGTGATTATCCTATCGGCGGGCACCGGCAACCCCTACTTCACCACCGACTCGGCCGCAGCGCTGCGGGCCGCCGAAATCCACGCCGAGATTATTTTGATGGGAAAGAACGGGGTAGATGGGATCTACTCAGCCGACCCCAGGCAAGACCCGACTGCCACCCGCTTCAAACACCTGAGTTTTATGGGCGTATTGAGCCGTGGCCTCGCGGTCATGGACAATACCGCGCTCACGCTCTGTATGGATAATAATATTCCCATCACGGTGTTCAATGCCCTGGAAGCCGGGGCAATGGAACGGATTGTCCTGGGCGAACATGTCGGGACTCTGGTAAGCAAGGTAGGAGACGAGCGATGATCAACGAGGTGCTCCATCAGGCAGAAGCACAGATGAAAAAAGCGGTTGAGGCGTTGCAACACAACCTGGCGACTATCCGGACCGGGCGGGCTTCTCCGGGGCTGGTCGAGCATTTGCCCATCGAAGTCTATGAGGCGATGATGCCGCTCAACCAACTCGCCAATATCAGCGTGCCGGAGACGCGTTCGATCCTCATCCAACCCTATGACGCGGGCACGATTCGGGCGATTGAGCGCGGCATCCAGCAGTCGGACCTGGGGTTGACTCCCCAGAACGATGGGCGTATCATTCGATTGACCCTTCCGCCGCTCACGGAAGAGCGACGCCGAGAACTGGTGCGGCTGGTCCGCCATCGGGTCGAAGAGGTCAAGGTCTCTATCCGAAACCACCGGCGCGATGCCCTGGAAGATCTGCGGGAATTTGAGCGGGAAAAACTCATCAGCGAAGATGACCTGCACCGCACCCAGGACCGTCTGCAAGAGCTGACCGACCGGTATACGAAGGAGCTTGAGCAGGTGGGAACCACCAAAGAGCATGAAGTGATGGAAGTGTAGGCAGGTCAGCCAGAAATCGCCATCAACCAGAGGCCCCACCTCCCAACGATACGCGCTCGATACCTACCACCGGACTCGGTCGTCCTGCACATAGAGTAACATGTGGTGGCATGTCGTGGCACGGCACCGTGGCCGGCGCACTTTTCCAGGGCGTTCGTTGGGACTGGTCACCACGCGGGTGCTTCGTGCGGGGCTACCAGGTAACTGAACGATGAATGATGCCTGATGCACGAAATAATGCATGAGCGAACGATGGAACATCCACAACCGCCGGGGTGGGTCATTGGCTCCAATCTCCCCCCATCATCAGTTCCCGGCCCCTGGTGAGAGAGAGACGGTTGCTGGTTGAACAACGCACGAGGACACAATGATGGCGGAAAGTCGTATCAACGGTTTGCAAATACCGCAGCATATTGCAATGATTATGGATGGCAATGGGCGGTGGGCCCGTCAGCGGGGGTTGCCGCGCCTGGCCGGGCATCGGGCTGGCACTGAGAATATCCGGAGCATCGTGACGACCTGCTCCGACCTGGGGGTGCGCTATCTGACCCTCTATGCCTTCTCGACGGAGAACTGGAGCCGGCCCTCGCTGGAAGTGGAGGGGTTGATGAAAATTCTGGGCGATTTCATTGACCGCGAAACGCGCTCCCTCCATGCGCAGGGGGTTCACCTGCGGCACCTGGGACGCCTGGAAGGCATCAGCGAAACGCTCAAGGAGAAGGTCCACTATGCGCTGGACCTGACCTGCCACAATGACCGCCTGACGCTCTCGATTGCGTTTAACTATGGTGGACGAACCGATATTGTAGATGCCGTCCGCGCCATTGTGGCCGAAGGGCTGTCTCCCGAAGCAATTGATGAGCAGACGATTTCCCGGTATCTTTCGACCAGCGGGTTGCCCGACCCGGACCTGGTGATTCGGACCAGTGGCGAGTGGCGGTTGTCGAACTTTCTCATCTGGGAGACCGCCTATAGTGAATACTGGACGACGCCGCTCTACTGGCCCGACTTCGGGCCGGAGCAACTCCGCCAGGCAATTCGAGACTATGGACAGCGCGAACGTCGCTTCGGCGGTATCTCCCAAACCCGGTAGCTCCCTGACCCGACGCCTGCTCAGTGGATTTGCGGTCTTTCCTCTCATTCTCGGAGCGGCCTATGTGGGGGTCTGGTCGGTTTCGCTGACCGTGGCGCTGGCCTCTGTGGTGTGCCTGCTCGAATGGTATGGCGTACTGAAGAAGGCCGGCTATCGCCCACGCATGGTTGTCGGGATTGGCTCGGCGTTGCTCCTGTGCGCTGCGGCGACCATCCAGGCGACCACCGCGCTGGATGAGGCGACCGGGGTTGCGGTGGGAGCTATTCTGGTCCTGTCGCTCGTCAACGAGGTCTTTCAGCGCGACCGCACCCGCAGCCTGATAGACTGGTCGCTCACCTTTGCCGGGGCGTGCTATGTCGGGGGGTTGTTGAGCTACTATGTGCTGCTGCGGGGGTTGGAGACGCCGCTCCTGGAAGGAGGCGGGTGGCTGGCGGGTTCGTTTTCGCCCGGTGCCGCGTGGGTTTTTGTCGTGCTGCTCATGACTTGGGCGCAGGATATCGCCGCCTATGCGGTTGGTCGCTCGGTGGGGCGACACAAGATGTTCCCGATACTCAGTCCGGGGAAGACCTGGGAAGGGGCCGCCGGCGGTTTTTCACCTCGGTGCTGGTCGTTCTGCTAGCGGTTCCGCTGTTTGGCCTCCCAATGAGCTACGCCCACGCGGCGCTCCTGGGAACCATCGGCGGTATGGCCGGCCCCCTTGGCGACCTGTCGGAATCTTTCTTGAAGCGGCAGTTGGGCGTGAAGGATATGAGCAACCTGATGCCGGGGCACGGCGGTCTCCTGGACCGCATAGATAGTATGCTCTTCAACGCGCCGGTCTCGTATTACTTGATTCTTCTCCTGGTGAGTGGGTCAGGCGGTTGACAACCTCCATGCAATCAAGTAGACTCAAAAGCATGGAAGCAGTAGATCAGGATGGGCTGAGAGAAGACCCCGATATCCCCTGGAGGTTCTCATGATGCACCTTATGACACACCTGACGACCGTTGCGGCCTTCATTGGCATGCTGATTATCCTGGTGTTTGTTCACGAACTGGGGCACTTCGCGGTTGCGGTATGGATGAAAATCCGCGTTGAGGAATTTGGCATTGGATACCCTCCGCGGGCGCTCACGCTCTTCGAACACAAGGGTGTGAAATATACGCTGAACTGGCTCCCGCTTGGGGGGTTCGTGCGCTTCGCTGGCGAGGATTCGTCGGTCTATGGCGCAGGGAGCCTGGCCGAAGCCAAACCCTGGCACAAGATTCCGGTGATGCTGGCCGGCCCGCTGATGAACCTCTTGCTGGCGCTGGTCATCTTTGCGGCCCTCTTCGCCGTGGTCGGGATAGAGCAGCAGACCGGGCGCGGTCAGTATATCAGCGTGGTCTTCAAAGACACGCCCGCCGAACAGGCCGGGCTTCGGACCGGGGATATCCTGGTGAGCCTGAATCATGAGTCGGTGATGGAGGAAGGTTCGATTACGCGAATCGGCCACCAGAACGCCGGGGAGACGATTGCGGCAGTCATCATCCGCGACGAGCAAAAACGTTCGCTGAGCATCACCCCCGGAACCTGGACCGCCCCCGATGGGAGCAAACTGGAGGCCGGTTTCGGGTTTCAGTATGGCCCGGAGAAAACGTATGAGCCGGTCGGGCTTCCGGGGGCCATCGGGGCCAGTTTTCTGCACACCGGCGACCTGGTGTTCCGCACGGTCACGGGGTTTGGCAAAATGGTAGGGGGGTTGCTGCGAGTCTCGGAGCCGGTTGAGGGGGGGTTGGTTGGCCCCATCGGGATTGCCCGCGCCACGGGAGAAGTGATTGAGCAGAGCGGGTTGATGGGGTTCTTGAACTGGATGGCGATTCTCAGCATTATGCTCTTTGTCATCAACCTGCTGCCCATACCGGCGCTGGATGGTGGGCATATCCTCTTTGCGCTGATTGAACTGGTTCGGGGGGGCAAGCGGATACCGCCAGAGAAAGAGGCAATCGTCAATGCCATTAGCTTCCTGACGCTGATGGGGCTGATTTTCATCGTGTCGTGGGTGATGTGATTGATGCGGTGCGCAGGGTTTCGGTGCTTGGCGGTGGCTAGGGGGGCTTCAGCTTCAGGCTCAGGGGGAGCGGTAGCGTTCCTGGTTGCGGGTGTGGTCCAGGTAGTCCTGGAGGATGATGGAGGCGGCAACTTCGTCAATGCGGGCTTTGCGCCGGGCCGGCTTCACACCCAAGTCGCGCATCATCTGCTCGGCGGCTATGCTGGTCAGCCGCTCGTCAAACAGATGCACCTGCTGTCCCAGAACTGTTTCCAGTTCGCCAGCAAACGATTGGACGACCTGCGCCTGGGGGCCGATATCGCCGCTCATCGTGAGGGGCAGCCCGACCACGATGTCATCTACGGCATGGTGCCGAACCAGGGCCGCAATCTGGGCAAGGGCCTGGGGTCGCGGGGTTGCCTTGATGGTCGTCAGGGGGCTTGCCAGGATGCCGCCGGTGTCGCTCATCGCCACGCCAATGCGACGTTCGCCAACGTCCAGTGCCAGGACGCGCCGCCCTGGAGCAGGGGGGACGATATCTCCATACCCATCATCAGGCTCGTTCATCGGTTCTCCGTTTCTCCGCTCGCGCCTCTCTCGTTCCATTGTGCCCACTGGTCCCATTTTATCCATTCTTAACCATATCGTCCGCTGGAACGACTTCCAGCGTCAGTTGAAAATCCCAGGCCGGTATCCGGTCGGTATTCGGCAGGGTATAGCTGCTGATGATGCCCTGCTGCCGAAACTTCTCTAACTCGGCGCGGGCCTCTGCGTGGGTTTTCCCTCGAATGGCATTCACAATCGCCGCCCGCGTCAGGGTGTCCAGGTCGGTGTTGGGGGAAGGCGCTATCACCCCGTCAACGGTGAGCCTGGACCCATCCCACCGCCAGTCATCAATGGTGGAGGAGAGTTGCAGTCCCGGCGTGATGACACCCTCACGCATGAACTGGTTGGGAACGACCACCTGTAACTGCTCTTCCAACCCCATGCCGGCGGCGGGTGTTGCCAGCGCACTGAAGTTCGCCCAGACCTTGAGCGAAAAGGCGTTGTCGTTCGTTTCTATCACCTCACCGATGGCGGGATGGATGGCAAGGTCGTAGCCTTCGTTCTGCGAGAGATTTTGTGTGGTTGGAAAGATGGTCCGCGAGTCCAGCGCCAATCCCTGGTTTTCGGCGCTGGCAAACAACTCCTGGTTGGCCTGGTTGTAGAGCATGGTAAGTGCCTGGGGGAGGGTGCGTTGCACATCTTCCTCTTTGACCACATAGGTCACGCGCTCCTGCCCGCCCGTCATCGGCCCGTGTTCCAACCCGATAAAGCCCGCATTGACGGGGATGCGTTCGCTCTGCCCCACCAGGACGATGTGGGTGATGGTGTTGGCTTCGATGTTGGAGGCGCTCCCGGGGGTCCGGGCGGTGAGGTTGACCGCTGCGCTCCCGAACGTGGTGATAATTTGCCGCCCCTGGCGTGAGGTGGAGGCGGCAGGAACCACCACCTCCTCATTGCTCGTAAAATGGACTTCCTGCCCCTGTGCATTGTACCCGACAAATTCGGTTCCCTGGAGCAGTTGCAGGGGTTGAAAATTCTCGTTCAGCAAGGTCGCAGTGCCATAGGCCGGCGTACCGGGGGACATCGTTTCTTTGAGCACCTCGCCCGTGGTCGTGACGGTGGTTTGTGTGCTCACTACCGCGGCCTGCACCGCCACCCCGGAGGTTTCCGTTTCGGGGTGGGCAATGAGGATGGGGTGGTCGTTGAAGGGGATGGCCTGGTGCAGGGACATCGGGGGAGCAACCTGCACGGTGGTCTGCCCCAACCGGAACATGACGTATCCAAACACGACCAGCAGCAGGAAGAGCACCAGCACGAGGACTGGAACCGAGACAGGGAGACGGGATGGGTGGGGAGAAGGCACCGGTTTCTCGCCGAGCGCCCTGGACGGTTGCTTGAAGAGGCCAGCCAGGCCAGCGAACAGGCCGGGGGAAGCGGGGTGTTTCTTTTTCTCACTGCCCTTTCGGCGACCACCGCCGCTCCGGATGGACGATGCCTGCTCGCGCTCCTCCTCAGTCAGAACAATGTCTTCGGGACGGATGCGCCGGTGGGGTTGGGTTGGAGCGCCGTGGCTGCCTGGAACCCGGCTCCCGCCTGGTGTGCGCAGGGGGCTTGCCAGGGCCGCGCTCAGGTCGTCCAGTTCGTCGGCAAAGGGGTCGTAGTCGTCGGCAGGCGCGGGGCGTTCGCCGGCCATTACCGCGCTCAGGTCGTCCAGTTCGTCGGCGAAGGGGTCGTGCGCGTCGGAGGTGCGGGCGCGTCCGGCCCAGATATCTCCCAGGTTGTTGAGTTCGTCGGCAAAGGGGTCATAGACTGCGCCGGCATCCTTCGCCAGCGCAGCGATGCCCCCCGATGGTTCTGGACCGGTGGGGGGCGGTGCTTCTGGGAGCGGCGACACAACTGGCAGCGATGGCGTGGCAAATGCTTCGGGGACCCTGACACGGGTCCCCTGCACGATGATGGTTTCAAAGGCGAACGACCGGGCAACGTTGATGGTCTTTTCATCGGACGAGATGACCATCAACGCAATCCGTTCCGGCTCACAGGAGCGCTTGAGGGCATCGCAGGTGTGCCGGGAGTGCAGCAGGGTAATGCCATCGGGGACGAGCAACTGGATAATCGGCACACCGGCCTCATGAACCCTGGTGATGACCGTGTCAATATTGTCATCGGGCAGGACCATCATGACGGTTGATGCGTCATCTTCCATCTTCATGGGAAGCCTCCGTTCGAAACTTTCAGCGAGCGTCATACATAGGGCTACGGGTTTGGTCTATCGTCTATCGTCTGTTGTCTGTTGTCTCTATCATCATATCATCGGTCATCCGCTGGTAGGCTGAGCGGCCACCAACTCGGCAGCTCTGGCAAGCGCTTCATCGAGTTTTTGCACCTCGCGCCCGCCGGCCTGAGCCAT
>JAAUSY010000094.1 GCA_012032475.1 Chloroflexaceae bacterium | reverse complement strand
ACTGCTCCCGTTTGATGCGGTTGAACTCGGCTTTCAGGTCGCCGACCAGCGGGAGGTTGGTCTGGGCTTTCCAGGCTTCGCGCATGAACGCCACCGCCCAGTTCCAGGCGAAGCGGGCATTCCCCGCCGCCTGCCGAAAATACGGCTCCTGCTCAGGGGCCGGGTTCAGTCGGATCTTGTGTGCTCGTCGGATAGTGCGCATCCTGGGTACTCCTGGGTACTTTCGGGTAGGTTTTGCTCATCTAGCTGTGTGCCTCCCACTTCCTGTCGCTCTGTCCCTTGCTCTGGCTCCTGCCCCTTGCCGCGCCGCTCCCGTTCTCGCTCCACTGCCTGGTGCATGCGTTCCATCTGGGGGCGCATCTCGCCACTGCGCCAGGCCAGCAAGAGCAGCACCAGGCTGATCAGCAGCAACAGCGCGACGAGCATGAGCGCCGCCACCATCCAGGGGCCGGTCCGGCTATCCAGAACGGTCTTCGCATTGAAGAGCGTCAGCAGGCCGAAGGCCACCGCCGCGGAGGCAAATGCCCGCCGCTTGTATGAGCGAGACGGAGCCGTGCGGGACTGGAAGACCATGATTGCGGCAATTGCCAGCGACACGACGACGCGGATAAGTGGTGAGAACATGCCGGTTGCTCCTCATACGTAGTTCCAGGGTATAACTTGCACGCTCCGGGTATTATACCAGCACCGCTTCATGTTCATCCAGGACAGAACCCCCCCACAGGTTCGGAGCCTGGGAGGGGGAGGTCTGCATGAACTGGATAGGGTTTCTGCGCTACTGGCTGCTGTATTGCGCAATCAAACGCTGCGCATTGGCAACCAGTTGTTGCGGAGCTTCCGGCAGGAGCAGGATCTTCCGCCAGTGTTCCAGGGCTTCCTGAGTCTGGGGCGGGCGCGTGCTCACCAGGCACATGCCCAGGTTGAGCAGCACACGCCCATTCTCGCCATCTTTCTGCATCGCCTGTTGGGCCTCGCGGATACCCTGCTCAACATAGCTCTGCTCCCCTGCTCCGACGCCATAGTAGCACAGACTGGCCGCCAGATCCGATTGGACCGTGGCATTGTCGGGGTCGAGTTCCAGCGCTTTCCGATAGGCTTCGCCTGCTTCGAGCCAGCGCGGGAGGAGCTTGCGGTAGGCCTCGCTCTCTGGCATATGCTCCCGGACCATCTCCACGCTGTCATGGAGCGTATTGCCCAGGTTGATCCAGGCATTGGGATTGTCGGGAACCTGCTGAGCCACCTGGCGAGCCGCCGTTATCTGGTCGTCAAACCCCTGGGTCAGCTGTTGTTCCGAAGGCATCCCCATCGCCCCCGACGACATCCCCGGATTCTGGGAGGCACCGGTGCTGGTCATCGGAGGCGCTGCGGGGCCCCCACCGCGGCTATCAGCAGTGTCACAAAGACCGTGGCAAAGGTCAGGATGGCCGCCACGCCAATGGGAATGCTCCAGAAGGGGAGGGACGGTGACCGCCCGACCTGCCGTCCCCGCTCATTCTGGCGGGTCATCTGTTCAAGTTGCTCATAGGAAAGGTACAGATGCGGGTCGAAATCCCGCGGTCGTTCCTGCCTGCGGGCCGGTGGAAGCGGACGGTAATCAATCAGGTCTTCGCCTTCGGGGGGGGGGGGAGCGCTGGTTTGCGGCGGCGAAGATAGTTTCCCAACCACAGAGGCAGATGACGGCCCTCCCACAGAGGCAGATACCCCGTCCGTAGCGTGCAATTCTTCGTTGTAGGCAGCGCGGCGCTCCGCATCGCTCAGCACGGCGTAGGCCCGGTCAAGCGCTTCTCGTTTGCGCTGCGCCATCTCAATGAGTTCTTCGGCGGCCCCCTCAAGCTGTTCCGGGGCATAGCGCTGGCGCAGACGTTCGTAGGCCGCCTGGATGGTATCCTGGTCGGCCTTCGGATGAACCTGGAGCATTTCGTAATAATCTTGCATAGATTCTCAACTGATACAGACTGATACAGACTGATACAGATCGTCACTATTCATCAATCGTCATTCGCCCGACCCCTGCCCGGCCACGACGGGCGACACCGGCACCCGCGACGGGCGAACCAACCGCTGCTGCCCCTCGATGTGGCGGCGGAAGGCAGCCACTCCCCCACCAAGCAGGCAGATGAGTACCCCCGCCCACACGAGAATCATCAGCGGCTTGGTGCTCACCGTGAGCACCGCCTGGGCAGGCTGGATGGGCAGGTTCAGCCCCCCGATGTTCAGGATGACCATGCGCTGCGTCAGCATAGACATGCGCTGCGATGAACTGAGTTCTTCCATCGCAGTTGAGACGGGGTGACCACCGGGCAGCGTGGTGGGTATTTCCTCGAAGG
Organism: Chloroflexaceae bacterium; assembly: GCA_012032475.1. Classification (GTDB taxonomy): domain Bacteria; phylum Chloroflexota; class Chloroflexia; order Chloroflexales; family Chloroflexaceae; genus JAAUSY01. The sequence continues at coordinate 15,408 of JAAUSY010000094.1, read as the reverse complement.
TTGTTTCCTCGTCCTCTTCCCCAACGTCAATCTGGATTTTGGGCATCACAGTGGTTTCGCTGCCCTCATACGCGACGGTGAGTTCGGCATTGAGCTTGGCCTTGCCATCCTGCCCAAGCGTGTCCTGGTCAATGCTATATCCCTGGAAGGTGATATCGTAGGGGCCGACCGAAACCGTTTCACCGGCCTCCAGAAACGGGCGGTTGGGGTCGTTCTCGCCCAGATATTCGACCGGAGACACATAGAGGTCATACCAGATGCGGCTGCGCACTGCGGGGGTTTGCATTACCCCGCCCATGGTCTGGTCAAGGTAGATTTCGGGCCGGGCCGTGAAGCTGCTCCCGCCGCGGCTGATGGTCAGGTTCAGCACCCCTTTGCCGTCGGGGTTGCCTTCGCGGTCCTGGGTAGCTTCCCAACCATCAAAGGTGATATCGAAGCCATAGATACTGACCGTCTCGTCGGCACTGATGAGCACGCGCTCGTCGGGGCTAGCGTAGACCTTCGACCCGATGACCCCCAGAATGAGCAGGCAGAGACCAACATGGGCGACCTGCCCCCCGGTGAAGAGCCACCCCCCGCCCCCGCGCATCGTGCGCACGATGGTCAGGATGTTGGTCCCCATCGCCAGAACGCTCACCAGGATGAACCCCAGGCTCATTCCCTGGCGCACTCCCAGGATGATGGCAACGATGGTCGAGACGACCGCCACAACGAACGGCCAGAGCAGCGTGCGGAGCAGCGTGCGCGGGTTGGCCTCGTGCCAGCCAAGCAGCGGAGCAACCACGAGCAGCACCAGCATCACCAGCGCTAGTATCGGCGTGGTTGTTTCGTAGAAACTGGGGGCCAGGTTGAAGCGCCCATCCTCCAGCGGTGCGCCGGTCATGGCGCTTCCGTCGTTGATCTCGAACGTGCTGCCGAAGATATCTTGCAGGGTGTGGCCGACACCGGGAATGGCGGAGATGACCGGCATCGAGGTGCCAAGCACCACGACGGTGGCGATCACCAGCAGCACGAGGGTGCCGAGCACCAGGAAGTTGTCCCGCGAGAGCAAGTGAGCGTTCAGTGAACGAATGGGCATATCGAACAGCCGCCTGAGCACGATGACCACGCTGCCAAGCAGGATGAGCGCCAGGAAAACGATCAGGGCGCTCTGCATCCCGGCGGCTACGTAGGAGTGGACGGAGAAGTTCGAGAGCACCCCGCTGCGGGTCAGGAAGGTGGCATAGGCCACCGCCAGATAGGCCACCACCGACAGCACGACGTTGGTGCGCCGCAGGCCACCGTGGGTGCGCTGCACGAGCATACTATGGAGCAGGGCCGTCAGGACAAGCCAGGGCACGAGCGAGGAGTTTTCGACCGGGTCCCACGCCCAGTAGCCGCCCCACCCCAGGGTTTCATAGGCCCAGTAGGCTCCCAGCAGGATGCCCAACCCCAGGAACGCCCAGGCCGCCAGCGTCCAGGGGAGCGCCCGCGTCACCCACCCGTCGTAGTCGTAGCGCAGCAGGCCACCCAGGGCAAAGGCGAAGGGAACGGTGGTGAGGGTATAGCCCAGAAACACCACCGGCGGGTGAATAATCATCCAGAAGTTGTGCAGCAGCGGGTTCAGCCCGTGCCCCTCGGTGGGAGGGGGCATGAAGAGCATCCCGGTGCGGGGGTCGGTAAGCGGGGCAAACGGGTTGCCGATGAGCACCAGGATGAGCAGGGCCACCTGCACGCCCATGAAGATGCTCAGGACGTAGGGTTCGAAGTGGCGCGTATGCCCGACCAGCAGGACGGCAACGATGGCACTGAACAGCGCCCAGAGTGCAAAGCTGCCCGGCTGTCCGGCCCAGCTCGCCGCAATCGTAAAGAAGGTATCCAAGCTGGTTGAACTGTACTGGAAGACGTAGGCAACCTCAAAGCGACGAGCCAGGAAGAGCGCTACCAGCATCAGCCACAGCGCACTGACCGTGAGCAGCGCCCCGAAAACGCCCACGCGCCCGTAGGTGAGCGCAGCGCGGTTCCCGCGGATGGTCAGCGCGTAGCCCGCGCACGCCATCAGTGAGAGCAGCAGTCCCGCCAGGATAAACATGGTGCCAAAGAGATAGAGCATCGGTATTCCTCGCTACAGTTGTTCCTGATATTTGGAAGGACACTTGACCAGCAGGTCATTCGCCACAAAGACGTCGCGGGCCGGGTCGTAGCGCCCGATAGCCACAATGCTGGTGGCGTGGTCGAAATTCGATGGGCGCACCTTGTGGTAGACCACTTTGACCTGCTCGCCGTTGCGATCTTCCAGCAAGAAGGTCCAGCGGCCTTCATCGTCATATTCGCCTTTGCTGCCCAGAAAGCCCGCCAGTTGCACATTGCGCCCGCTGGCCCTGGTTTCGCTCACGCTGGTGGAATAGGAAAGGAAGGCGTCTTTGAAGCCGAAGGCTCCGTAGACGATGGCGAGCAGGATGATGGCGATACCGGCCAGGTGGAGCGGTTTGAGGCCGAAAAAAGATTGGTGGGGGGCTTCCTGGGTGTGGGTGGTGGTCATAGGTCTGAAATCCTTTCTTTCTCCCTTTGCTTTTGACGAACGCTGATCGGTATTTTGCGATATTTACCAAATAGTTGGTACGTTCGATTGCCGTATCTTTCCGTCGCTCGTAATCAATGGCACCTTCAGGGAAAGTGCCGTCGCAGCGATGATACGGTCAGGCATATCGGGCACCTGAGCACGGTCTATTTGCTGCATTGCTTTGGCAACGTGGTAGTCCACTGGAATTTCAAGAAACGTTGTCCGATTCGTCCTGACTTTGTCGGTAAGCTGTTGGAAAGTCCTGGGGGCAAGACGTTGTTTCTCTTCAAGATAGATGATTTCAATCAGGGTGATAGCAGAAAAACCGATGTTGTTTCCTGCGGAGGTAGCAGTATCTATCGCCTGTTTTGCTTGTGAAGAAAGCCGTCCATCGGCGTTGATGTACCAGATAAGCGACTGGGTATCGGTCAGCGCAATAATCATTGATAAAACTTCCCCCACATCTCACGTCGCACCGCCCGGATTTCCTCATCAGAAGGAACATAGCCTTGCCCGGCAAGCATCCCATACAACGACTCCAGCGGAGCTTGCCCCTCTCGTCCTTCTCGTACCTGCTCCTCCAGTGGCTCTTCCAGAATCTCACGCACCAGGCGCACCCGCTCGGTCAGCGGAAGCTGTCGAATCAGGAGCACCATTTGTTGGTAGGTCAGTTGAGATGCCGTCATAGTCTTATTCTCCGCTCCCTAAGATTCCCCTGCCAAAGGCTGCTGGTCACCCGTGGCAAATGAGCCTACCCAAAAATATCCTGCACCGGCACCACCCACCCCGGCACCACCTCCCCCCCCTCGATAGTATCCTGCTCGGTCAGGACCACAATCTCGTGCGGGGAACGATACACCGTGACGGTGCGCCGGCGTGGGTTGACCACCAGCACCAGGCGCGTCCCGGCATCGAGCCAGTCCAGGACTTTCCCCTCCACTTCGGTGTAGAGATCGTGGGGAGAAACCACCTCAATCACCAGGTCGGGGGCACCAGGCCAGTAGCCTTCTACATCGCCCACCGCGTCAACCCGCTCACGAGCGATAAACGCCCCATCCGGGGCGCGAACAAGGTCTGGCTCGGTGGCAAGCCGAAAGCCCGTCTCGGCGGCGCACACCGTCCCCAGATGGCGGCTCCGGACATACTGGTCAAGCAGCGTGGTAATATTGACGCAGAGCCTTCCATGCTGAAATCCGGACGGAGCCATCCTTCGCAATTCTCCTCGAACCAGTTCATACCGAAAACCATCGTCTGGCATCCGCAGCAGTTCTTCCGCAGTGACCCCCCGTTGGGCAACAGCAACCGTCATATTTCCCGCTCCCTATGATTCCCCTGCCGAAGGCTGCTGGTCGCCCGTGGCAGCGGTTGCTGGCGACCGTTCGGCAGATGGTGGTTGTGACGAGGGGGTTCGCCGCTCCAGCGTGGCTGTGGGTGCCGGGCGCGGCTCGTGCTGCGGCTGGTGCTCATAGCGTTCGAGCCGCCGGCGCAGGTCGCGGGCCTGCCCATCCAGCCGCCAGAGGTAGACAAACAGACCGAGCCAGACAATCAGGGCAACGGCCATAGCAATATAGAGCGCGGTTTCTGTCTCATTCATACGTGTATCTGTTCCTCCCGTCGGGTCAACAACCACTGCACCTCCAGCAGAGTCGCCCGTATCTGAAGCAGCCAGACGAACAACGCGGTAAAGCCAGCCATCGAAGCCAGAAACATCAGCAGCGTGCGCTGATTGCCGAGTATCCCCGTTCCCGGTGCCTGGAGGTTCAGCAGAACGCGACCACTGGTGCGGTCCACGCGCTGCACCACCAGACGGTGGCGAACACCAGGAATATCAGCCGCCTCGCCCGACTTGCCGGTTGCCAGGTCGAACGTCGGAAAGAGCATCGTTTCGCTTGCCAAGCCCGGCTCGCTCATCTTCACCTGCGCCGTCAGCGTGGTTCCCCGCTCTTCCAGGCCAAGCAGGCTCACCTTGCGGTCGCCAAGCAGGCCCACATTCCCAACCGCCAGTTCCACCCCCTCGCACTTGCTGCCCGGCAGAAAGACGCAGTTCGGGTGCAAGGTGCTCTCGCTCATACGGGGGGCGATGAAAACCAGGAACGGGACCGTCACGAAGGCAAAGATGGAATAGACCGCGCTGAGTTGCCGCCGCTGCGCCACGTTCTCCAGCGACGCCCGCAGCGCAAACATCGCGGCATAGATGAGCAGCAGCACAAAGATGGACGTCTGGCGCGGGTCCCAGTTCCAGTAGATGCCCCACACCGCCTGGGAGAAAATCATCCCCGTGACGGTTGCCAGGATGGTGAAGAGAAACCCGCATTCGGCAGCAGCCAGTGCCCGGTCATCGTCGGTGGGGCGACCACGCCACAGATACCTCCCGCTGAAGAAGGCCGAGACCGCAAAGGCCAGCACGCTGACCCACGCCGTCGGCACATGCAGAATCATAATGCGCCCGACATTGCCCAGACCTTCGTAGCGCGGAACTACGAGAAACAACCCGACCACCACCCCTGCCATCCAGATGCCGAGGAGCACTCTGGCAACCTGATACCCGCGTTGCATCATCAACCCCATGGGAATGAATGTTCCTTATCTCCGGGCCGCTCCCACCTCGCCCGGCCCCGCCGATGCGTCGGCGCTCATTGGCGTACCATCATACTACGTTTTGGGAGGAACAGCAAACGCAGTCATTCCATTCCCTGGAATGATGAAGGCTTATCAGGCTTATCGGGTTTATCGAGTTTATCAGTGGCGATGGGAAACGTTCGCGGGCTTTGCGGTCTGGCGAGAGATTCTTCCCTGAAATATGCACCCGAAGATGGCATCAAACGGCATCAAACCGCACAGACAACGTCTTCTGCTTCTGCCACCGGGCCATGATTGACCGCGCAGGCAACGTCTTCTGCTTCTGCCGCCGGGCCGTGGTTGACCGCACAGGCAACATCCTCCACCACCATGCCGTCAACCACGGTAATTGCGCGTTGGACGCGCTCGGCCAGCGTGTGGTCGTGCGTCACAATGACCATCGTCTTGCCCTGCTGCACCAGGCGCTCAAACAGGCTGAAGACCGCATTCGCCGTTTTCGTGTCCAGGTTGCCGGTTGGCTCGTCCGCAACAATCAGCGGCGGATCATTTGCCAGCGCACGGGCAATCGCAATCCGCTGCTGCTGCCCGCCCGACATCGCAGAGGGCAACTTATGGGCGTGGCTCGCCATCTCCATATCTTCCAACAACTGCATGGCCCGTTTGCGCCGCTCATGGGGGTGATACATGCGGCAAAACGCCATCGGGAGAATCACATTCTCCAGGGCCGTCATCGTCGGGAGCAGCTGAAAGAACTGAAAGACAATGCCGACATTGCGCCCACGCCAGGCGGCAATCTGGTTCTCAGACAGTGTATGCACCGCCGTGTTGCCCACCAGCACCTCGCCAGAGGTTGGCCGGTCAACGCCGGTCACCATATTGATGAGCGTGGACTTGCCACTCCCTGACTTGCCAATGATAGCGACGAATTCGCCCGCATTCACCTGAAGGTCAATCCCCTTCAGCGCCATAAAATCGCCCGCGTCGCTGCGATAGGTCTTGACCACCTGCCGCAGTTCAATCAAGTGCTGGTTGCCGTGACGGTACCGGCCATTCACCGCAGCTCTGGTATTCACGCGATGCTTGCGCCAAAGGCCAAACATATCAACCTCTCAGGTTCGCAACAAGTGACGAGTGACAAGTGATGCATAATGCGTGATGCGTCGGACATCACAACATCTGTTCCATGGTCTCCGTCATGAGCTTCAAGACCGCCGGACGCGAGGTGTTGATATAGAAATGCCCCCCAGGAAACGTATGGACCTGGAACACCCGGCTCGTCTGCTCGTGCCACCCTTCCAGTTGTTCGCGGCTAATCTCCGGATCGCTGTCTCCCCCCAGGGCAATAATCGGGCAATCAAGGGGAGCTTCTGCCCGATACGTATAGGTATCGCAGACCGCAAAGTCGGCCCGCAGGTTTGGCAACACCATGCGCAGCAGGTCGGGTTGCTCCAGAATCTCCTTCGGCGTGCCCTCCAGCGTTTGCAGCTTCCGGACCAGGTCTTCTTCAGAGAGCATATAGGTCGTCGGGTCGGGGTCGGGCAGTTGCGGAGCGCGGTGGGCCGAAACAAACAAACATCTGGGGCTGACATCGTAGGCCCGGCGCAGCAACCGCGCCAACTCGAAGCAAACCAGCGCCCCCATACTGTGGCCGAAGAGGGCAAACGGCTTATCGAGATGGGGATACATCCCTTCGGCGATAGCCTGGGTCAGCCGCCGCATCCGCGACAACGCCTGCTCGTGCCCGCGGGCCCCGTGGCCCGGCAGTTCAACCGGGTAGAGTTCGATAGACGGCGGCAGAAAGGTGGTCCAGGGATGAAACAACACCGACGCGCCGCCAGCATGCGGCAGGCAGAACAGACGCAGATAAGAAGCAGGATTGGTCAAAGCATACGGAAACCAGTTCTTATGGTTATTCACGTGGTTGTTCATTTGGTTGTTCATAGGATACGTTGCTCCTCGTCTTTATTTTGATTTGATACCAGATAGAACGATAACAAGAGATGGGTGAACCCGTATTCGCGCTGGCCGGCTATTCATAGGCCAGCACCTCGCGCACACTGAAGCGGGCCGCACGCCAGGCCGGCAGCAAACTCGCCAGCGCTGCCAGGATAATCGCCACCACAAACCAGATGAGCGCCCCATCGGTGCCAAAGGTATAGTGCAGCGGGGCATTTAAGAACGCCGCCCCGACCAGATCGCTGATCATCTTGCCGAGCGGATAGGAACCAAGAATGCCGGTCACACTACTCATCAACCCGATGAAAATTCCTTCCACCACCACCATCTGCAAAAGGTCATAGGTCAGCGCCCCGATTGAGCGCATAATCCCGATTTCACGTGTGCGTTCCATCACGTTCAGGCTCATCGTGCCCGCGAGTCCAATTCCCCCCACCAGCGCGATGATAAGCGCCATCATAAAGCTGGCACTGGTCGAGATATTGAACAACGCCTCAAGCTGAAGCCGTTTCTCTGCCCTGGTTTCAATCGAAGAAACGAACGTCCCCGTGCGGCGGAAGTGCGCTTCGAGCGTCCCCCGCATCGCCTCAAGGGAGGCCGGGTCGTGGTGCTCCGTTCGGAGCACCAGCCGGTTGGCAGAGCCGGCATCGTGCGCTGCACGGGCAAGGTAGTCGCGGTTCACATAAACGATGGAGCCGTTGAGTTGTCCGGTGATAATACCCACCACCTTCCAGGTGATTTTCTGGCGGTCAATTTTGAGCGTGATGAGATCGCCCACCTGGATATCCGGCTCCTCGCGCAGAACATCGCTATTGATGACGATGGCGTTTTCGTCTTCTGGCAAGAGCCAGCGCCCCGCCAGCACCACCGGCTCGATGAAGCGGCTGCCCGCTGCCGGAGCAATGACGCGAATGCCCTCGTTCTCGCTGCCGTCCGGTCGCAGGCGAAAGGCATTTTTGACGCTCCAGCTTTCGACCGCCACCACCCCCGGCAGTTTCAAAATCTGGCTTTCCATCCGCCGGATGAGGTAGGGTTGATACACATCCACCTCAAGATCATATTGCCAGTAGCGCGTGATATCGTCCAGCGTGCGGAAGAGCGAGTTATAGACGCTGAACACACTGACGAACATCGCCCCACCGAGCGACAGGGTCGTCAGGGTCAGGAGCAGACGACCCTTGCGCCGCACGGTGTTGCGCAGCGAGAGCAGCAGGGGATAGGGCAGCAAGGTCACCCGCTGGATGAGACCGGAGATGCCGCGAAACCCGGAGGAGCTTCTCCCCGACTGGCCCTGGCTGTTCATCGCCTCGCGCACAGTGATACGCGTGCCTGCGAGCACCGGGTAGAACGCTGCGAGCAAGGGCGTGCCAACCCCGACCAGGCCCATCAAGAGCACCAGTTGGAAGGGAACCGGAAAGGCTCGCAGGTGAAAGTTAAACAGGGTGAGAATCAGCGAACAAAAGCCGTAGGCTCCCAGGGCGCTGAGCGGCAGGGCCATCAGCGTGGCGATAGCCCCGAAGAGCAGCACCAGCGTCAGGTAGATCAGCAAAATCTGGGTGCGCCCCGCGCCCAGGGCTTTCATAATCCCAATCTGGCGGGTCTGCTGGGTCAGCAATGCCCCGATGGTATTGACCACCAGAAAGCCGCTGAGAACCAGCGACAGCCAGCCAAACAGGTTGAGCATAACCATGAGCGTCTGGAGCAGGTCATTGAGCGGGTGCTCCCCCGGCTGCGCCACCAGCGCCCCGGAGACGGTCACGCCGTTCCCCTCAAGGCGCTGGTCGCGCACCGCTGCCGCAACATCCAGCGCCGATTCCCGCTGGTAGGGGTTCTCGGCAGCAATCACAGAGATCTCGTTGAAGCCACGCTGCTCGCCAAGCCATTCCAGTGTGTCCATCGTTATGTAGCCATAGCCCTGCCCCATCAGAGAAGGGGCCACCTGCGCCGTATCCTCCACCAACCCGGCCACCGGTACCCAGCGCTGCTTGCCGCCCGGCGTTTCGACCAGCATCGGCCCGCCAATCTGCGCGTCCAGGTAATTGAGCGTTGCCCGTTCGAGCAGCATCTCGTGGCGGGGCGGCGGCCAGGCCCCGCTCACCGGCGCAATCTTGTTGATACGAATATCATCGTAGTCATCAATGGCATAGAGCATGAGCGTGCGCCATTCATCCGCGCCCACCAGAACCCGCGTGGTGAGGCGATAGCGGGCATCGGCCTCGCCAACGATAGGCATATGGCGCACGGCTTGCAGCACCTCTTCCTGAAACACCTCGGTATCCAGGCGAGCGCTTGGCGGGTTGATTGCCATATAGCTATCGTGAATATTGTGCGATAGCACCACCTGCGATATAGACATGGTCGCAACGGCAAAAACCCCCAGGGCAATGGAAAGCACCACAAGCGCGGTGCGCATCCGGTTGCTGCTCAGGTCCCGGAAAACCTTCCGAATTCGCGGGTCGTCTGGCCCTATCATCATCATCATCATCATTATCAGCGATACGCTACTACTACCAGCTCTTTCACCAGCCCATTCACCAGCCCATTCACCGATTCGTTCGTTCACTCGCCTGCCGCGGCATCGGTATCCCGACCCCGCAGAGGGAGGGTTGGCTCCAGCGGACTGACCGCGTGCGGCTGACCGCGCAGGAGATGCACGCCCATCTGGATGTACCACGCCGGACCCAGGAAACTACCGAGCATCACGCCGATGAGAAAGAGCGGCTTCGACCGGAACATCTGCCCAAGCATAATCGCCACATACATCAGCCCGCCGAGCGCCCCCGTATACGAGAGATACTTCGGCCACGCGCCAGAGCGGATTGCCAGCAAGTTGACCGCCGTAAGCCAGGCCCCCACCCCGCCATAGCTGAAACCCAGCGGGTCCAGGTCAGTAATCGGGGTCATCAGTTCGGCAAAGGTCTTCTGCACCACCGGGTCGCCCTGCTCATGAATCCGTATCGTTTCGGCTGCCATCACGAACGAGCGAAAATCCTTGATGGAGACGAGCGCAAAAGCCAGCATCCCCACCGCGCTGGCCCAGTGGGTCACTCCTTCGTTGGCTGGTTCGACGCGCCGCGACACTGCCTGCACCGTGGCAAGGCCGAACAGGCTACCAAGCGCAAAAGACATTGTTTCGATACGGGTCCACTTCGGATTTTCCGCAACGGCTTGCAGGGCCTCCGCAGGGGTTGATGCCCGCAAGGCAGGGTTGCGGGAGGCCGCAATTCCCACGGGGATGTAGGACAGCCCCAGCAGTATCGCACTGATTCCCCCAAAGAGGTCACGGTTATTCGAACGCATACGTCTTTCCCTTCTCTCTGTCTTTACCATCACCATCTTCTCCCAACTCGTCACGCATCACTTGCCACTGGCAGACGAGACGGGACCGGTTGCCCGCCGCGCAGCAGGTGCATCCCCATCAGGATATACCAGACCGGGCCAAGCAGACTGCCGACCATCACGGCTATCAGGAACAGCGGCATCAGGCCAGAAGCCCGCCCGATCATAATTGCCACATACATCAGCCCACCCGGTGCGCCGAGGTAGGCGAGATACCTCGGCCACGCGCCGGAGCGAATCGCCAGCACATTGACGGTCGTCATCCAGAGGCCGATACCGGCATAGGTGAAACCGAGCGGGTCCAGGTCGGTAATCGGGGTCATCAGTTCGACAAACGTCATCCGCACCACCGGGTCGGCCTCGCGATAGAGGCGCTGCACCTCGGCCACCATCGTGAACGAGCGAAAATCTTTGATGGCGACGAGTGCAAAGGCCAGCATCCCCACCGCGCTCGCCCACTGCACCAGGCTGAGGTTGACCGCCTCGACGCGCCGCGACACCGCCTGCACCACGGCCAGGCCAACCAGACTGCCGACCCCGAACAGAATCGTTTCAAGCTGCGTCCAGATGGGCACCGCTATCAGCGTCCTGAGCGCTTCTTCGGTGTTGGGGGCCCGCAAGACCGGGTTGAACATCACCGCAAGGCCGATGAAGAGATAGGACACCCCCAGCAAGATGGCACTGACCCCGCCGAACGGGTCACGCAGTTTGCCAGGCATAGGCATAGATAGCTCCTTTGTCGCTGGTCTGCACAAGATCCTTCACCACGGTTTCGATGACGAGTTGTTGCAACGTGTTGAGAAAGAAGTGCCCCCCCGCAAAGACATGCAGCTTGAAATCCCCGCTGGTCTGCTTGCGCCAGGGTTCCATCTTTTCCCGGTTGGCAATCGCATCATCGGTGCCGCTCAGCGCCGAAATGGGGCACTCCAGCGGCACATCTGGCACATAGGTATACGTATCGCACAGCGTAAAATCCGCCCGCAGCACTGGCAGCAGCATCCTCATCAGTTCGTCGTGTTCGGCCACCTCGCGTGGGGTCCCATTCATACGGCTGAGCTGCGCCATAAACTGGTCGTCCGGAAGGTGGGAGATAGGCGGGCGCATATCGGGAAGCTGCGGGGCGCGGTGCCCGGAGACCAGGAGATGCACCGGGAGTGGCCGCCCCCGACGATGCAGCAAGCGCGTCAGTTCATAGGCAATCATTGCCCCCATGCTGTGCCCAAAGAAGGCGAACGGCACCGGAACCGACGCTTCGATATCAACGGCCAGTTCTGCCAGCAACTGGTTCAGGTTCGTATGCGGCGGATCGAACAGGCGGTCTTCCCGCCCCGGCAGTTTGACCGGACAGACCTCAATCCACGCGGGCATCGCGTCGAGCCACGCCCGGTAGATCGTCGTGCCCCCCCCGGCATAGGGAAAGCAGACCAGGCGCAGCGAAGCATCTGGCTTGAAGCGCGGATGCGTGATGGCAGACCGGGTATGGACTGCATGGTTCATCACGACGTTTCTCCTGCTCCATCCATACGCATACGCTCGCGCAACGAACGCGGGCGCATATCCGTCCATACAGCTTCGATATAGGCCAGACAGGCTTCTCGCGTGCCGCTCTTGCCCGCATCGTTCCAGCCGATGGGGTTCTCACGCTCAAGCGGCCAGATAGAATACTGCTCTTCGTGGTTGACGACCACTTTGTACTGCGTTGCTTCGCTCATATTCTCCTCCTCCATCTATACCCTTCACATCCAAACCAGGCAAAACCTGCGAATACGACGCGCTTGCCGTCCTGCGAAATCAGCTCGAACCAGATGAAACCGATGAAACCGACAGGTTCGCCAGCGCCGGGTCGGGCAACGGGCCGGCATCGGTGGCGGCGGGGACGGCAGCATCCGGCAGGTCCTCTTCGAGACGCCGCAAGGGCGCATAGAGATAGCCGAGCAGCACCGCCCCGACCGTGAGACCACCGATGATGAGAAACATCAGGCCAATCCCCCGCCCTGGCCCGGTGCCGATGACCCGCCCCACCGTGTCGGCCAGCGGTCCGCCCGCCACCAGCAGCGGAACAAAGACACCGTCTGCCAGCAGCCCGGCGCAGAGGTAGGCAATGGGCGCACTGGTCTGCGCCAGGATACGCCCGGTGGCAAAGACGCGCCCCTGCATATCCGCGACCACCTTGCGCTGCAAGAGCGCCTGCACGCAGCCGTTGAGAATGGGCAGGCTGAAGAGCACCAGAAAACCGCCTGCTGAGATGAGCACCACCGAAGCCTGAGTACCGGCCACCATCAGAGCGATGCCAAACAGCAGCACCCCCCCATAGACCCCGTGCATCAGGCGCTTCGGGCCACCCCACACGCCCAGAATAACGCTACTGACCAGCATCCCGCTGCCGGCAATGGAAGTTGCCACCCCAAGCACCTGCTCAGTCGTGAAGGAAAGCACCATCGGTCCGACCAGCACCACAAAAAACCCGAACAGAAAGTTGACCAGCGCGAGAAAGAGCATCAGTCCCATCAGACCATGCCGCTGCGCCAGATAGCGCCAGGCATGGAATATTTCCTGCCCCAATGCGCCCCGGCTCGCGGCCCCTTCGGCACTCTCCGCAAGTCTGGGGAAGCGCACCAGCAACAGGGTGATGGTGCTGAAGAGGAAGGTCACGACATCGAGCACCAGGATACCTTCCAGACGTATGAGGGGCAGCAGCATCCCGGCCAGCACCGGCGAAAGCATATGCTCCGCTCCCAACGCAATTTGCAGCATACTGTTCGCCCGAACATACTGTTCCCTGGGCACCAGCAGGGTGATAGAAGCCAGGAACGCCGGCTGCTGGAAGGCCATCAGCAGCGAGAGCACTGTGGTTGCCAGGTAGATATGCCAGAACGCAAGCTGCCCCAACGCGACCATCAGCAGCAGGCCGACGATTGCCAGCAGAGCAACGATATCATGCAGCAGCATAACGAGCCGCCGGTCCCAGCGGTCAACGAGCACGCCGGCCAGCGGCGATATCAGTAACCCCGGCAGGGTCCGGAAGAGCATGATCAGCGCAAACAACAACGCCGAACCGGTCTGCTCAAAGACCCACACCCCAAGCGCAAACGTGGTGAGGCCGGAGCCGATGATAGAGACAAGTTGTCCGAACCAGACCACCGAAAAAACCTTCGGATTCACCTGCGGTTGAGTACTGGTCATAGCGCCTGCTCCTTTTCTGCTTATCGCCCTGGGTCGGGCAAAAAGCGCTCTTTGCGAAAGAATGCCAGATAGGTTTCCATCAGATGAGCGTCCAGCGGCGGGCAGGCCAGGCCGCTGCCGGCCAGGGCTTCCTTCGTCCGGCGGTCATCGAAGGGAACGTGTTCTTCCCAGTCTTCCAGGGTGCCCCGGCTCAGCAGCGGCAGCAGCGGATAGGCCGCACTGGTGGGGTCCTGCTGCGCCCGTTCGAGCAACCGTTGCCGCCATTCCTGGGTAGGCAGCGAATCCATCCGGTAGCCGAACTGGCTCATCATCTGGTGAAAATCGCGCAGCGGCAGCAGGTGCGGGTTGAAGAGGTGGAAATTCTGCCCCCACGAAGTCGCACGCTGCGACAGGGTCACAATGGACTGGCTCACATAGTCCACCGGCGCGATGCTGATGAGCATGTTCATATCGGGCACGCTGCCCACCTCCAGGGCGGCCCTGACCATCCGCCAGAAGAAGTCATCTGCCTGACAGGCTCCCGTGCGGCTGTGCCCTCCAATGCGTCCCACGCGGTAGATAGCAATCGGCAGCCCCCGCGCCCGCGCCCGGTTGAGCATATGCTCGGCTACCCACTTGCTCCGGGTGTAGCCAGTCGGCAACGTGTTGCCATGCAGCGGCACATCTTCTTCGCCTATCGCCACGCGCCCATTGGCATCAACCGGTGAGAAGACATAGAGCGTCGAGACGAAATGCACCGGCTTGATGCGGTGGGTGCTCGCCAGGCGCAGCATTTCGTGGGTGCCGAGCACGTTGGGCGCTTTGAGTTCGGCGTAGGGGTAGACAAAGTTGACCAGCGCCCCGTTATGGTAGATGCCGTCTATCGTCTGCCCCAGTTCGTCAAACCACGCTGGCGCAAGGCCAAGCCGCGGTTGGGACAGGTCGCCCGTCACGGGGATAATTCGCTGGCTGAACGGCTCCTCCCACACCTGGTAGTGTTCCAGGTTGTGTTGAATGCGCTGCTGCGCGGCTTCGGCGGTTGCCGCACGGACCAGACACACCACCTCGGCCTGCGTCTGGCGCAGCAGGTCGGCCAGCAAGAAGGCCCCCAGAAAGCCGGTCGCCCCCGTCAGCAGCACCCGCCGCGGCTCGCGCTGCGGGTCAGCGGGTTGAGACGGACCTATCCCGATGGTCTCATCCAGCACGGCTTCTTCGCTCAGGTTGATATCCGCCTCAGTTTGCACGCTTCCCGCCTGCATCTGCTCAACTGCGCGGGCCATCCCCGCGATGGTCGGGTTCTCGAACAGCAGGCGTAGCGGCAAATCAACGTGCAGCGTGTCGCGGATGTGGAAAATCAGCCGGGTCGCCAGCAACGAATGCCCCCCTAAGTCGAAGAAGCTGTCATGCACCCCCACCTGCTGCACACCGAGCAACTGACCGCACATCGCGGCAAGCGTTGCCTCAAGCGGCGTGCGCGGTGGGGTGTAGCGCTGCTTCAGGTCGCGACGGTCCTGGGCAGGGGCCGGCAGGGCCTTGCGATCAACCTTGCCGTTGGGGGTGAGCGGCAGGGTTTCGAGCAGCACAAACACCGCCGGAACCATATATTCAGGCAAGCGTTCTTTCAAGAAATCGCGCAGGTCTTGCCCACTGAGCGCCGAGGACGAGGACGAAGACGAGGCCGAGGACGAGGACGGCGCACCGCCGGCGGTTCCTCGTTGCTGGCTCCTGGGGCTTCGTCGGGCACCACATAGGCCACCAACCGCTTATCGCCGGGGGGGGTCCTCCCGCGCCAGTACCACCACCTCGCGCACCGCCGGGTGGGTCGCCAG
>JAAUSY010000093.1 GCA_012032475.1 Chloroflexaceae bacterium | reverse complement strand
GTGCGGCCCGCCGCACCATCGCTTCCGTGCCGCCGCCCCGCCAGCAGCGGCACAAATGGCAGCAGCGGCGGCAGCGGCATGCGAAACACCAGGTCCACGTCCACCTCCCGACAGGTTGATGACCCGAAAATCCCGCCGCGCCGTCAACCCGAACAGCGTGTGTTCATAGCGCTCGGCAATGACCACGTTCGGGCCGGGCGGCAGCAGGTTGACCACCACCGGATAGACCGGCAGGCGGTACTTCTCCTCCGCCAGGGCAGAATAAGCCTGGGTGCGCCAGGCCATCCCCTGGTCGCAGCGCAGTTGCATATCGTTGACCATCAGGAACTCGCCCTCCTGGGGGCTGAAGGCGTGGATGATGGCGTCGGTTTCGCGGCTCATCCACTGGAACTCCGTGGCGGCGAGGATGCCCCTGGCCCGCACATCGGGCCGCTGGGTAATCCACCGCACCCACCCGTCGGGGTCCAGGCCAATCAACCGCTTGCTGCCGATGTCGGCGGGTTTTGCCATGTAGCTGTGGTTCCTTTCGGCTCACCTGATACTGTCTCTATTATACCGCAACGAAATTCAGTCGGGTATCATGAACGGCCCCAGTACGAGTGCATTTTCTCCATCGTTGGGAGCGCCCGGAGGAGGGGAAGGCGGGTGGGAGAGCGGCAGGCGCACGAACGTTGCCGGGTCGTAGATCCCTAGCGTCACCCAGAACGGACCCGACGAAGCACCGGACTGGACGGGAATGCGGTGTATCCAGTCAATGAAGCGGTGATATCCCCATTCGCTGGTTGGTTGGAATGGGCCACCCGGTGGCACATCGGCCTGCCCCACCTGGTTCCCCGCCTCATCGAAGACGTGCAGAAAAAGCTGGTAATCCTCGGTCATCTCTTCCTGAACGTGCCACTGAAGCGTCAGGGTGAGCACCTCGCTGGAACGCACCGACTCGGTGATAACGTCGTAGCCGGTCAGCCGAATGGATGAGCCGAAGTCTGCGGTGACCCGGTGCTGGCGGGGCTGTCGCAGTTGATAGACGTAGGCGTAGTCAATGCCATGGATGCGTACCGTATGGACCAGCGATCCGCGCTCTCGCAGCGATGGCAGGATATCGAATTGTATCTCACGCTGGTACTGGTTGCTGTACAGCACGGCGTAGTGGACATGGCCGGGCACGCCGACATACCCCAGGTGGAGCACCGGACTGCACACATAGGGCTGGATGACTTCTTTGTACCATGATGCGACTCCCAGGTCGCACCCATTGTATTGCCTGGTGATGTAGTGGCCGGCCTGCTCAAACCCTTCGCCCCACCCCACCAGGATAGCGCGGGAGGCCACCGGCCCCCCGCCAACGAGCGGGTTGTAGTAGGCCAGTTCGTAGGGGTGATACCAGAGCAAGTTGATGCTCAGGCCGATGACAACCAGTGCCCAGGTCACCATACCAGAGCGGGAATCGGTGCGCGGGGAGCCTGGGATGGTCGTCCTGGTGCGGTGCTGCCACCAGAGACAGGCCAGGTCAACCACCCGGAGCACTCCGATAGCCGCAACCAGGTCGAGCACCGGGAAGGTGGGAAGGGCGTAGCGGTCGAATTTTTTGGGGAGGATGCTCATAATGGCGATGAACAGCAACGCGAAGAGCAGCAGCAAGGCCAGCGCGGGAGACAACCCCTCGATGGCTGACCATCGGTCATTCGTCTGGGTACCCTCTTTTGCCGCGTTCCGCTGCCAGAACGCCACCACTACCGCTACCCCGGCGGCCACCAGGCCGAGCGTAGCCCACGGAGTGAGCCGCAGCACGATGGCGACCGGGTAGAACAGCGGTCCGGGGTCGGCCACTGGATGCCCCAGGAAGAAGTTGCCCCATCCGTGCTTGACGGCCCCATTGCGGAAGACTTCGTTCACGATGGTCATCGCAGACCCGACCGGGTCTACCCACGCTGCGGGCCAGAGCGCTACCCATACGGTTGCCGCAACCCCACCCCACACCGCAAGCGGCAGAAACACGACCGGGAGCCGTGAGATGACCAGGCGATGGGGTGACCTGGTGAGGTAGTGGAGGAGAGGCGTCTCATCGTTGGCGCGCTTCCGCATGGCTCCGACCAGCGCTGCCAGGCCAACCAGGGGGACGAGGATCATAGAGGGCGATTTGGTGAGCAGGGCTAGCCCTGCCATGGCCCCTGAAACGACCAGCATGTCCCACCGGATAGTCCTCAGGGCCAAGTTCAGCGGGTGGTGGTGGCTCCGGGGGTCAGGCAGGGCAGGCGGGGAGCGAGTTTCCAGGCGAAAGGCGACCATGGCGGCCAGAAGCGACAGGGTGATGAAGGAGGTCAGCAAGGCATCAACATGCAGGATTTTGCCGTGGGCAACCAGGAATGGGTCGCCTGCCCACAGCAGTGCCGCCAGCAACGCCACGCGGGCCCCGAACAGCCGCCGCATGAGCGGGTAGGCCAGCGCGACCCAGAGGGCAGAGACAATGGCAATGGGCACGCGCAGGAACATGCGGTAGAGCGCCGGGTCGTCGGGGGGAATCCACCCGGTGGTCTCCAGCGTGCGCTGCATCAGCAGTCCCACGCTGCCAAGCCACATGGTGGTGACGCCAGGGTGCCCGACCATGTTGGTTTCGGCGTAGTGCCCTTGCTGGAGCGCAGGCCAGAAGGCTTCAACGCGCTCCGACCAGTGGTCGGCTTCGTCGGCAGTCCAGAAGTCGCCCATGGCAAGGAGCCGCGGGGCCAGCGCCAGCAGAAACAGGATGAAGACGATGAGGACGGTGAAAGAGCCGCGCACCTGGGACACACTCCGGGGAGGGGCAGCTTCGCGGAGCGCGGATACGGGTCTGGTTCCGTGCATAGACCGCTATTGTACCAGAAATGGTGGGTGGTGCAAGCCTACGATCCTTGCGTCCCTTGCGAGCCATCGCTTTCTTTCCGACTGGCCCCCATCGTAATGCCCATACTCTCAGCAACCGCGAGGATTCTTGCCAGAAATTGCGGCAGGGCATCGAATGCCCCGTCGCCAGCGCCAGTCTGCACCACCCGAAGTTCGTGAATCTCCGGCATCTGCTCGGCAATGGCAGGCAGGTGCTCAACCAGGCGGCGAGCCAGGTCACCTTCGCTGATGGCGTTGCGTATTTCTTGCTGGGTGCGGACGAGGCTCACTTCCTGCTCGGCCAGGGCCATGCGGACGCGGTTGGCTTCCTCTTCAAGCTCCAGGCGGGACCGTTCTTCCTGGCGCTTCCGGGCCAGGGTGGCTTCGAGCACCTGCGCTTTGAGGGCATCTTCTTGCTCCTGGAGCGCCCGCCGGTGCTCGGCCTCCTGACGCTTGAGCGCCGAATCACGTTCGAGCCGCTGTTGCTCCAACCGCACGCGCTCCTCGTCCAGGCGGGCTTCTTCGGCCAGTTCTTGAAGCGTCTGCTGAACCTGGAGCGCTTTTTGCTGAACGCTGGCTTCGGTATCGAGGCGGGATTGCGTGAGCGCCTGTTCCTGCTCGCGGCGCAGTTCTGCCAGCCGGGTTTCCTGGCGCACGCGGGCCGCCTGCTCCTGAATGCGCTGTTCGGATTCCTGCCGGGCCAGGGTTGTTTCTTCTTCGAGCTGTATTTTGCGGCGCGTGGTGGCCTGCTCTTGCGTAAACCGCGTCTGCTCCTCGCCAAGGCGTATCTGGAGCGCCTCAGTCTGTTTTCCCTGCGTAATGCGTTCAATTTCGACCAGCGCTTCGGCCTCGCTCGTCTCGGCCACCTGCCGGTTTTGCAGTTCACGCTGGCGAATCTCATCTTTCGCCCGGAGGTAACTGATACGGGCTACCTTTTCCTGCTCATAGCGGAAGGGAGCCTGCAAGTTTTCCCACAACCGCTGCGAACTGACCAGGGCTTCCTTAATTTGCACCGTGACAATTTTTATCCCCAACCCCTCGTCGGCAACCCGGTCGTTAATGGTGCGTCCCTCGGCCACAGCCTTGAGGCGCGAGGTCAGTTCCTCAATCACCGGCTCCTTGTCGGTGAGCACCTCCTCGACGCTCATGGTGGCAATTTTGTCTTTGATGGCAGCCTCGGCCTGCTCACGCAGTTGCGCGTTCACCACGCCAAGCGGGTCGCGCTGGTCGGAAAAATCGAGCTTGCGGTAGGCCACCGAAAAGTCGCTGATCTGCCATTGCACATAGGCCAGAATGTTGATGCCCTGCTTTTCTTTGCTGATGCTGTAGGCAACAATGCCAATGGTCTGCATGGCCGCCGGCACGACCAGGTAGGCGTCCGTGTGGGGGTTATAGTGGAAGGACAACCCCAGGCCAAGCGTGACCGGCTCTTTCTGGCCGATGCGGGTATGGACGACGTAGACGTTGGGTGGGACGATGACCCGCTTGAACGGCCAGAAACCGGTCTCCCGCACGCGGATAGGTTCTCGCTCAAGTTGCAACTCCTCCGACGTTTTCAGCCCTTCCACCACGGGCACGGGTGGCGCTTTCTTCTTGCGCTCGCCCCGACCGCCCGGCGGCTGCGGGGAAGGCGGAGCCAGCGGGGTTCTGGCCGACCAGGCCGGGGCTTCCGCCGGGGCTGGTTTGGCCTGGTCGGCGAACGCAAAGGCCCGTTCCTGCTCTTTCAATTCCTCATCACTATCGTCGGTTTCGCCATCGTCGGATTTCGCCTGGGCAAGGTTTTGTTCCAGAAACACATTCGCGGCCGCTTTTCGTCGGGGTTGCATGGGGGTCTCCTCCTGTTTCTGCCTGTTTCTGTTCCCAGAGTGTTCCGTGGTATCGCCAGCATCTCGCCGTATGGTCTATTGTACCACACCGGGGCAGGCCAGACAGAACGGCCCTGGGTTTGACGGTCTGGCGACTTTGTGCCATACTTCATCTGTCGCTTGTCACGAAAGACGAGATCAATCTTGCTTGCTTGAGGGGGAGCATTGGTGGAAGGCCGAATCTGGCGTGACTTTAACTTCTTCCTGTTGCTCTGTGTTCTGGTGCTGCTGAGTATCAGCCTGCTCAGTGTCTACAGTGCCACGCTCGAAGCGGTCACTGCCTTCGGGACGCCGCTCAAGGTGCTGTTTCCCCGTCATATCGTCAATATTGCCGTTGGCTTCGTTGCGATGACGGCGATGATGGTGCTCGACTACCGTACCCTTTCCGGGATTGCCGGCCCCCTCTACCTGGGCACCATTGTGGTGCTGGCCGGGGTGCTGGTGATTGGGGAAATAACCAGCGGGGCCCAGAGCTGGATCGGGGTTGGCACGCGCACAGTTCAGCCTTCGGAGTTTTCCAAGCTCACCGTTATCATCGTTCTGGCAGCCTACTGGTCGCACTTCGAAGACCAGGGCAGCCGCTGGTTGATTCAGTTCGGGAGCCTGGGCATTGTAGGGGTTCCGCTCCTGATGGTCTTCCTCCAGCCGGACTTCGGAACGGCGCTGGTCTTCGGGGCTATCTGGTTAGTGATGGCCTGGGAATCGGGCATTCGCTGGCAACAACTGCTCTTCCTCCTGGTTCTGGCACTGCCCTGCTTCCTGGTCGGGTGGGAATATGTCTTGAACGACGAGCAGCGCTCGCGTCTGGCAACGTTCTACTGGCTCATTGCCAACCCGGCCGAGGTGAACGCGGACGAAGCCTATAACATCATCCAGTCTTTGAACGCCATCCGGTCGGGCGGCCTCTTCGGAACGGGACTGACCAGAGGCATCTTGAGTCAGGGGAACTACATTCCGGTGCAGTATTCCGATTTCATCTTTGCGGTGATTGGCGAGGAGATGGGCTTTGCAGGTGGGGCGATGCTGCTGGTTCTGCTGGCTTTGCTGCTCTGGATGGTGCTTTCGATTGCTAGCCGGGCCCGCGACCGCTTTGGTCGCCTCATTGCCGTAGGCATCTTCGGGATGATCCTATCGCATGTGGTGGTCAACATTGGCGTGACGATGAGCATCATGCCGGTGACGGGTATTCCGTTGCCTTTTATCTCCTACGGCGGCAGCTTCACGATTATGATTCTGGCGGCGATGGGACTGCTCCAGAGTATTTCGATGCACTGGCGCAAAATTGTGTTTTAGGGCGAGCCAGTGCCCGCCGGTTGGCTTCCAACACAAGCTGAATGGCCTCAAACAGGTTGCAGCGACACGCTTTCAGGTTTCCCCTCCTGTTGCTTTTCCAGCATGATACCACTGCTTGACGGTCCTCGCTATGTCGGCTATAGTTTGGCGGGATGCATCGCCAGGTGCTTGCAGAGGATGGCAAGACCCGCAGACTCGCAAGGACAAGGCTCAGGCTAAGGACAAGGACAACAGGAAGATACACCCCATGAAAGTACCATTACGCTGGTTGCAGGAATTCGTCGCTATCACCATGCCCGCCGATGAACTGGCCCATCTGCTCACGATGGCCGGGTTGGAAGTGGCCGACGTGATCGTGATTGGAGGGGCGGGGGCCGACCTTCCCTGGGACCCCGACAAGGTGCTCATTGCGAACATTCTGGAGGTCCGCCCTCACCCCAACGCCGATAAGCTGGTTCTGGCCGATGTGGACTACGGATCCCCAGCGCCGCACGTCGTAGTCACCGGGGCCCAACCTCTTCCCCTACCTGGGCAAGGGCCGCCTCGACCCACCGCTCAAATCGGTCTTTGCCAGGGAGGGAGCCAGGCTCTACGACGGTCACCAGCCGGGCAGAGAAATCATCACGCTCAAGGGCCGCCCGGTACGTGGCGTTATGAGCAACGCTATGCTGTGCAGCGAAAAGGAACTGGGCATCAGCGACGACCACGAGGGCATTATCTTGCTCGATGACGATGAGCAGGCTGCCCCGGTCGGCACCCCGGCCCGCGAAGTCCTGGGCGACGTCGTGTTTGACATTGACATCACGCCGAATATGGCTCGCTGTCTCTCTATTGTCGGGGTTGCCCGCGAGGTTGCTGCTCTCACAGGGGTGCCGCTGCGCCTCCCCGACCCCCAGGTCCAGATGGATGGGCCACCCATCGAGGGGCGGGTACGGGTCACGGTAGAGGAGCCATCGCTCTGCCCCCGCTTCACCGCCGGGTTGGTCGAGGGTATCACCATCGGCCCTTCCCCTTCGTGGATGCAGCGCCGCCTGCTCCTGGCCGGGATGCGCCCGATCAACAACATCGTGGATATCTCCAACTACGTCATGCTGGAGTGGGGCGAACCGTCGCACGCCTTCGACCTGGACCGCGTGGCCGAAGGTCACCTGGTGGTACGGCTGGCAAAGCCCGGCGAAACCCTGACCACTCTGGATGGCAAAGCCCGCAACCTGGACCCGTCCTCGGCGGTGGGTCTGTCCAGGCCACCCCTCCTGGTCTGCGACCCGACGCGGCCTCTGGCAATGGCCGGGGTGATGGGCGGAGAAGACAGCGAGGTGAGTGAGACGACGACCACGGTTTTACTCGAAGCGGCCATCTGGGAACCGCAGCAAGTCCGCCGCACGGCCCAGGCATTCAAGATACCGAGCGAAGCCTCGCGGCGGTTTGAGCGTGGGGTAGACTATGAAGTGGCTCCAGTGGCGCAGCGCCGGGCGCTGGAACTGATGCGTACCCTGGCGGGTGGCACGGTGGCGCAGGGCATCATAGACCACTACCCCCAGCCCTGGCAACCGCTCACGCTGGAGCTGCCCCCCCGTGAGGTGGCCCGGATCGTTGGCATTCGGGCGAGCGCCCACGAACTGGCCGAGATGCTGCGGCCCCTGGGTTTCGTGTGCGACCTGCAATCCAGCTCAACTATTGGCGACCTGGCAAGCTACGATGTGGGCATGGGCATAGATTCGGCGACGGTGCGCGTCCGGGTCCCCTCCTTCCGTCAGGATGTGACGATACTGGCCGACCTGTGCGAAGAGGTGGCCCGCGCCTATGGGTATGACAACATCCCCTTCACGCGCCTGGCCGACGAACTGCCTCCCACCGAAGCCCAGCCCGACCTGGACCTGGAACGGCGAGTCCGCGCCCTCATGATCGGGTGCGGCCTGGACGATGTGATTACCTATTCGTTCACCAGTATGGAAACCATTGCCCTGGTCAACCCTGCCGAAGCGGTTGCCAACCGCTACCTTCGGATAAGCAACGCCATCTCCCCCGAACGCGAATACCTGCGGCGGAGCCTGCTGCCCACTCTGCTCGAAGCCCTGGCAACGAACCTGCGCGAATATGACCGGGTGCTCCTGTTTGAAATCGGGCGGGTCTTCCTACTTCGTCCCTTCGCGGACCACCAGCCGGGGCAGGCCGAAGAGTTGTGGCTCCCCAACGAACCCCGCACCCTGGGGATTGCCATGGCCGGGCGGCGCACCCCACCCACCTGGAACGACTCGACGGAGGGGACGAAAATCCCCCCCCCATCATAGACTTCTTCGACCTGAAGGGGGTCATTGAAACCTTGCTGGCGCGTCTGGGGGTGGCGTCCCGAACCTCGTTTGTCCCCCTCACCGACGATGAGCGGTTCCACCCTGGCCGGGCCGCGGCCCTCCTGCTGGAGCGGTCCCCTTTGGCGGGTAACGGCGCAACTCCCCCCCCGGCGGCGAAGGAAGGGAAGGGAGGCGACCGGCGGGGCCAGGTGGAGACGCTCAGCGAGCGGGTGGGTGTCCTGGGCGAATTGCACCCCGATGTATGCGAGCGGCTTGAACTGGCGCTCCCACGGGTTGCCACGGCAGAACTGAACCTGGATGCCCTCTTTGCCTGCGTTCAGGAACCCACCTACACGCCCATCTCGCGCTACCCGGCGACGGTCCAGGACCTGGCCGTGGTTGCTGCCGCCGACGTGCCCGCCGACCAGATTGCCGCGACGATTCGGCGCGGTGCTGGCGACCTGCTCGAATCGCTCACCCTGTTCGATGTCTACACCGGGCCACAGATTGGCGCGGGCCGGCGCAGCCTGGCCTACCGCCTTTCCTTCCGGGCCCCCGACCGCACCCTCAGCGACGATGCGGTTTCGAAGGTGCGAGCGAAAATCGTGAAGCTCCTGGAGCGAGAGATTGGCGCAACTATCCGGGGGTAGGTGATACGTCGGGGATACGAGGCTGCCAGGGACGCGTGATGAGGAGGGTGGTTGGAACCAGGATGTATCGAACCTGACCGAGAACCAGACGACGAAGACCGGGTGCTCGTTGCGGTTATTTCCCACCCCCGCGACCTCCAGATGGTTCGGGAGCGGGGGTGGTATCGCATCCCTCTGAACCGGGCGCCCACCCAACTGGCCGCCGACTACCTGGCCTTCTACCAGACTGCCGCCTCCGGCGATGAGCGCTGGTCGGTACGCTACTATGCCCCCATCCTGCGCTATCGCATCACCACGCGCCACGAACTGCTGCCCGACGAAGCCAGCCACCCCCGCGCCAACGACCGCTACTACCGCCTGGACCTGGGGCCGCTCGAAACGCTCCCTCAGCCCATCCCGTCGGCACGATTGCGCCGTGTGACCTTCATTGCTACAACCTTCGGGCACCTGCGCCGTGCCCGCGATGTCCGCGATCTGTGGCCGTCCGACCACGAAACTCCCCCCCCGGACGATACCATCTGGGGGGCCGGGATGGCTGGAAAATCGCTCCGTTGATGGCCCGAAGAACCGCTAGGAAGAAACCGTTCTTGCGCTTCCTGTAGCACAGAATCGCCACCCGAAGGTGGGCTTCTGGCTCCTCAGAGAATTCCAAAGTGTGCTACAATACCGCAAGGGGATACTTCTTATCCTTCTGAGGAAACACCATGTCCCAACCGGTCACAGAGCATAGGCACCCATCAGAGTCACCCGTCTCGGCCGAGATGGAAGGCTTGATTACGCAGTGGCGTCAACGTGACTACGTGACTCTGGAGGAGGTCCAGCAATCAGTTCCCCTGGTCGAAGACAATGCCGATGCGATTGAGGCAGTCCTTGATGCCCTGGAAACTGCGGGTATCCCGGTTCGTGACATTACCAACGAGGTCGAAGAAGAAACCGAAGAAGCGGATGTTGCGCTGGACGAGCATCTTTCGGATGCCTTGCTTGGCGATAGCGTGCGGCTCTATCTGCGGGAAATCGGTCAGGTGCCCTTGCTCACCCTTGAGCAGGAACGAAACCTGGCCTCTCGGATTGCCGCCGGCCGACACCCCGACGCCGACGCGACCACCAGATGCGATGCCGCCGACGCCCGCCGACATATGGCTGCGGCCAACCTGCGCCTGGTGGTCAGCATCGCCAAGCGCTACCGCGACCGCGGCCTCCCGCTGCTTGACCTGATTCAAGAAGGGAGCCTGGGCTTGCTGCGGGCCATCGAAAAGTTCGATGTCACCAAGGGCTACAAGTTCAGTACCTATGCCACCTGGTGGATCAAGCAAGCCCTGAGCCGGGCCCTGGCCGACCAGTCGCGCCTGGTGCGTTTGCCGGTGCATCTGGGCGAAACGCTCAATCGTATCCAGGTGGCCCGCCGCCGCCTGACCCAGGAACTGGGGCGCGACCCTAACGACGGAGAATTAGCCAGAGAACTGGGGATGAGCGAAGAGAAACTGCGCGACTTACGCCGCATTGCTCAAGACCCGGTTTCGCTGGCAACCCCCGTGGGCGAAGAGGCCGACAGTACGCTGGCGGATTTCATCCCCGACCCGCACGCGCTCGATGCTGACGATGCCGCTGTCAGTGGCATGCTGCGGGTCCAGATAACCGCTGCCCTGAACCACCTGACCGACCGCGAACGCCAGGTTCTCGAAATGCGCTATGGCCTTTCCGATGGTCAGCCGCACACCCTTGAAGAGGTCGGCAAGGCGTTCGGAGTCACACGCGAACGGGTGCGGCAAATCGAGGTCAAAGCCCTGCGCAAGCTGCGCCACCCACGCCTTGGGAAGCTCCTCAAGGATTATCTGGACCAGGTGTGATGCCAGAGACGGGTGAAGAAGGTTCTGACTTCTGCCCACGCTGCCCGCGCTGCCTGCCTGGCCTGTTCTTGCTGTTCCTGCTGCTTCTGCTGGCCGCCTGCGGGTTTTCGTCTGCATCGCAGCAGACGACCCTGGTGTTCTGGCACGCCTGGCCTTCTCCCGACCACCACATTCTGGCACACCTGATTGACCGCTACAACCAGACCCACCCCACGACCCAGGTCATCCCCCAGGCGATGTCGCTGGCCTCGCTAACCAGAGAACTCCGGGCCGCTGCGCTGGCCGGGAGCGGCCCCCACCTGGTGCTCCTCCACAACCATACCATCGGGGCACTGGCCCAGGGGGAGTTTCTCCTGCCGCTGGACCACCTGGTTGCCCCGGAGGACTACGCCGCGCTGCTCCCGACTGCGGTGCAGGGGGCCCAGGTGACGCTGCCCGACGGAACCACCCACCTCTACGGTATCCCGCTGACGTTCGATACGCTGGCGCTCTACTACCACAAAGGTCAGGTGCGTTCGCCCCCGGAAGATGTCGAAACCCTCCTCCAGGTCGCCCGCGACCTGACCAGCGAAACCTTCCAACCGCCGGGATGGGGTCTGGCCTGTACGCTCTCGCTGGACAAAACCATCGGCTATCTCCCGGCCTTTGGCGGGCAGGTCTTCGACTCTCAGGGCAACCTGGTTCTGGGCACCACGGGCCGCCCTGGGACCGAACGCTGGCTCCGCTGGCTCGCTACCCTGCGCCAGGACCGGCATATCCTGGCAGTCAGCGACAGCATCACGGTTGACAGCGCCCTGAAAGCTCGTCAGGCCATGATGACCATAGACTGGTCCCACGCCCTGCCCGTCTACCAGGCGCTCTGGGACGATGCCCTGGGGGTGGCCCCGTTGCCCCAGGTGCGAGCCACCGGCCAATCCCCCCGCCCATACGTCCAGAGCTATGTGCTCAGCCTGAATGCCCGGGTGCTGGAGAACCGCGCCGAACAGGATGCTGCCCTGGACTTTGTCCGCTACCTGGTCTCCGAGGATGCTCAGGAAGTGTTGCTGGAAGCCGGGAAGCAGCCCGTGCTGCTGACTATCCATCCGGATAGCCCGACCACCAGCGCTCCCGCCACCACCATTGCCGCTGCGCTGGTCTTCCGCCTCCAGGCGCAGCAAGGCCAGGCGATGCCAGACACCCGCACCGCCAATGCCATCGTCAGGGACGAACTGGAAAAGATGCAACTGGCGGTGCTCCGTGGGTTGGCAACCCCCTCCGACGCCGTCACCCATGCTGAGCAGGCGCTCCGCGACCGCCTTGGGCACCTGGAGCGGTCCCCGCAGGGGAATATGGCGGAACCGGGGCCGGAGATGAGATATTGAATTGGTGTTCTGCTGCTCTGGCGACCTGCATTCAGGGGAGGGGACTCCCGGTGCCCCCCAAAAGACGGGCAAATGGACGGTTGCTACCAGTTGCCCTTCATCAAAAAATGTAGTAGAATGAGCGCGAGATAATCTTATCTGGTAATTGTTTCTATCATGGGAAATGTACCTTTGCATCTTCTCACATGAAGTTCCACAACTGGCTGACGGCCTTTAAGGAGGATATGAATGGCAAGCAGAACCGAGGAAATGGTGCGGAATCTCAAGGCGTTGAGTATGAATACGCCGGACATTGAGGCATCGGCGGTTGTGAGTGTTGATGGCCTGATTATGGCCTCCGCCCTACCATCGGATGTTGAAGAAGACCGCGTGTCAGCAATGAGTGCGGCCATGCTCTCGCTCGGTGAGCGTATCGCTGGAGAACTTCGGCGTGGTCAACTGGACCAGGTGTTTGTCCGTGGCGAAGAAGGCTACGTTATCCTGATGGCTATCGGAGAAGAAGCCGTGCTGACTGCCCTGGCGCACAGTCGGGCAAAACTTGGGTTGGTCTTCCTCGATATGCGGCGTACGGCCAACGAGCTGATCAACCTGGTCTAACCTGACCTGCTGCCATGGGGGGTTGGCGTTCGTGGCTCCTCAACCGTTGCCCGGATGAACGGGTCGTCTTGTTTGCTCCTCCTTCGTGCAGAGGTGAACACAGCCAGTTACGATAGCGCAGCACTGGCTGTGTTGCGTTGTCCCGCAACTACCCACCGGACGAGGGAAGGGGCACATCCCAGACCGGGCACCCGGAGCGTGCTTCCGGGTCGGGCACCGGTGCCACGCCGGTGGTTGCTTCAACGTTCTCCCTCCTGTTTCCCCTCGTGGCCTGGGGACAGCGCCCCCCCCTTGCCCTGACGACCACATACGGGTGATGATAGCCCGTCCCGGTCATACAGGTCCAGAAGCAGGACGAAAGGATGATGGGGATTGGGGGTTGGAGATCAGGGGGTCGGGTTGCTTTTCGGATGCCCTGCCCCTGCTCCGATGGCGTCTCGGCTCGTTCGGGCACCACGAACCGGACTGGACATCGGAACTACCCCAGACCCCGCCCCCCGCCTCCCACTCCCCAACTTCCTCCAACCCCTGACCCCTTGCGTGAGAGCGTACGCTTGCGCTATGAGGTGCTCTTGTTCATGGTCGCCAGAAAATCAGCATTCGTCCGCGTCTTTGCCATGCGCGCCAGCACGAGTTCGGTTCCTTCGTTGTCACCGAGCATGCTCACCATCCGACGGAGGGTCCAGACCTGGCGGAGCATATCGGGCGGGAGCAGCAACTCTTCCCTGCGGGTGCTGCTGCGCTGAATATCAATGGCTGGGAAGATGCGCTTCTCCGACAGACGGCGGTCCAGGTGCAGTTCCATGTTCCCGGTTCCCTTGAACTCCTCGTAGATGACGTCGTCCATGCGGCTGCCGGTGTCTATGAGGCAGGTTGCAATAATCGTCAGGCTGCCGCCGTTCTCAATGTTGCGAGCGGCCCCGAAGAACCGCTTGGGAGGATAGAGCGCCACCGGGTCAATCCCGCCGGAGAGGGTGCGCCCACTTGGCGGCATATCCAGGTTATAGGCCCGCGCCAGCCGGGTAATCGAATCCATGAGAATGACCACATCCTGCCCGCCTTCAACGAGGCGTTTGGCGCGTTCGAGCGTCATATCCGCCACTTTGGTATGATCTTCGATGGGTTCATCGAAAGTCGAGGATATCACCTCGCCTTTGACACTACGCCGCATATCGGTGACTTCTTCCGGGCGTTCGCCAATGAGCAAGACCATGAGCTGAACATCCGGGTGGTTGGTGGTCACCCCATTGGCAATGGCCTTGAGCAGCAAGGTCTTGCCGGCCTTCGGGGGCGACACAATCAGCCCGCGCTGCCCGCGCCCGATGGGGGCAATCAAATCAACCACGCGGGTCGAGAGGATATTGGGTTCGGTTTCGAGCCGGAGCTGCTCATTGGGGAAGATAGGCGTCAACTGGTCAAACACCGAACGTTTGCGGGCCGTCTCCGGGTCCACGTTATTGATCATTTCGACTCTCAACAAAGAATAATATCGTTCACTCTCTTTGGGTGGCCGGATTTGTCCCCAGACCCGGTCTCCCGTTCGCAGGCCAAAACGTCGTATCTGCGATTGCGAAACGTAGACATCGTTGGTCCCAGGCAGCATCCGGTCTCCCCGCAGGAAACCAAACCCATCGGGAACAATATCGAGCACGCCGTCGCTAAAGGTGTGCCCGGATTCTTCCGTTTGAGCCTGGAGCAATTTGACGATCAAATCCTGCTTTTTCAGGCCGCTGTAGCCGGTAATATCGAGCTTTCGGGCCATTTCGCGCAGGTCAGTGAGCGTTTTGGTTTCTAATTCGGCAATGTTCACGTAGATGTTCTCCTTCAACACTAGAGGGATGCGACCATCATGCGACTGGTGCTACCCTGCCGCTTCGGTGGGATGCCTGCATGGCGAGTCCGAGGGCATGCGTCCACCTGGAGGTCGTTCCGATATCACATCCGGTTTCGAGCGGACCAGGAACAACGAATGATACGAAGGAACCTGAATGGAAGAAGTCTGATCATGCTTGCTTGCAGGTTTGATGCGCCGGATTGGTATGCGCTGCTCTCGTTGCCTGTCGCTCGTTGCTCGTCCGGGCAGGGGTGGAACAGGCACCACCTCACCCCCTATCCCTGGAGGATACGAGGGTTCAGAACCCATTGTGATGGACTGTTTTCCGCTGGTTGGCTGCCCCCTTCCAGGAGGGGTAACTTGATTCAGATCCGTTTCGGGTCATTCAAGACAAAGGCCCGGAACCGGGTGACGATAATGAATGGTCGTGAGTGTGAATGGTCGCAAACGAATGATAGAGCGCGATAGCGTACCATTCAGAGCGATGGTTCCTGATTCTTTGCGGTTCAGCGGTTTATCTGGTCGTATTCCATACAGCACGAGGCTGCCCTTTTGGGGATGTTGCACTGGTCGTACCGGGTTGAGCGGTTTATCTGGTTGAGATCAGCGGAGGATTCGAGTCTTCGCCCCAGTATACCACAGATTTCCGGGTCGTGCAACTCCCCATTCCCCGATGTTCCCCATGATGGGCGTGAGCCTGGGTCAATCGTTCGGCCTATCTTCCTCTATTTATCTCTGATGGATGGTCAGGGCAGGGGCGGGTGCCGCACATCGGCGGGTGCCGCTCATCTGTCGCTCACTGCATCGCTCATTGCTGGCACCCACCCCGACCTGCCGCACTATCGGGATGTTATCACGATGCATGATACTCCGGTACACCGGTACTCCGATAGTTACGGTGGATGGATGATGGATATCGTCAATATTGAATGAGTGCGAATATCGGGTGACCGCGGAGTTTGTCGCGGCCCTGCAAGAAGGTCAGTTCAATCAGGAAGGCCAGTTCAACGACCTGCCCGCCAATTTGCTCAATCAGGGCACAGGTTGCAGCGGCGGTGCCCCCGGTTGCCAGGAGATCATCTATCACTAGCACCCGGGCCCCCGGCAACAGGGCGTCGCGGTGGATCTCGATGGTGTTGGTGCCATATTCGAGCTGATACTCCATCCGGAAGGTTTCGGCGGGGAGCTTGCCCGGTTTGCGCACGGGGATCATACCAACCCCAAGCTGATAGGCCAGCGGGGCCCCAAAGAGGAACCCCCGCGACTCGATACCAACGATGGCGTCCAGGTGGAGTTCCTGGTATCGGTCAATGAAGGTCTGGACGGCCTGACGAAACGAGGGGCCGTGCTTCAGGAGGGTGGTGATATCCTTGAACTGGATACCAGGTTGCGGGAAGTCTGGAATCGTGCGAATAAACTCCGACAGGTCTGGTTGGATCATGTCGTATCTCTCTCCATCCATTATATTCCATGAATCTGCAAAACGAAACGAACAGGACCACGAGGTTGCTTCAGAAAAAAGTTGGACACCGCCTGCATCACTCATTCCCCATTCCCCATTCCCCATTCCCCATCACTCGTCGCTGCGGCTCGCTAGACCCAGTGTTTGTATCGAAAGTAGAGGTACATCGCCATGGCCGGAATGGACAGGATAACGAGGGCAATGGGGAAGCCGAGCGGCTCGTTTCCGAGTGGGATCGGAACGTTCATCCCGAAGATACTGGCGACCAGGGTCATGGGCAGCATGATCACCGAAATGAGGGTGAAGATTTTCATCTCTTCGTTAATGCGGTGCGAGGTCAGACTATCGAGCGTGGCGTTCAGTCCCTCAATGATTTCTTTTTGTTCTTCGAGCATATCCCAGAGCTTGTCCAATCCGTCGGTCAGGTCGCCAAAGTAGACTTCCTCATCCAGGCGCAGAAAGGTGCGTTCGCGCTTTTCCAGCGAACGAACGACTGGAATATTGGGCCGGATAATTCGGCGCATGGCGATAATATCCCGTCGGATAAAGGAAAGTTCCTGAACGATGGCGTGGACATTGCGCCCGAAGATGCCCGCCTCGATGCGGTCCAGGTGCTGGTCAATCCGGTAACTCATCGGGAAGCAGGACAACATCAGGGTTTCGATAATCCGATAGAGCAGGTAGCCCGAGCCACCGCCCATGAGTTGGGCGCGAGCCTGGCTATCGGTGGCGCTTTTCACCAGTCGGGTCAGGGGCTTTAATTTCCCATCGTGCAGGGTAATGACGTAGTCGTGCCCGGCGAAAATATCCACCTCGCTGGTGACGGCCAGTCGGTTGGTTTTGTCGAAGACGGGAAAGTGGAGCACCAGAAACACATATTCGCGTTCACTTTCCGGGTTATCATCAATTTTTGGGCGCTGCAACCGCGAAAGCACGTCCTCCAGGTGGAGGGGATGAAACTGGTATTGATGGCGGAGATGGGCAATCTGCTCGGACCCTGGTTTCACCAGGTCCAACCATTTCAAGTCCTGGTAGATGAGTTCCTGTTGCGCGGCACTGCGCCCCTGCGGCAGCGACGACGGACTCCGTTCACCGGGATGGCGAGTGCGTACGATCATGGCATCATGGACGGATAGCGTCTGCGTTCATTGGGATGCCTCCGGGCGGCCCTGGTATGGATATGGATATGAGCAGGCTATCCCCCATTCTATCCGTCTATTCGTTGTCCAATGACCACTCAAACAAGCTCACATCCCGCCGGGGGTCGTTCCGGTCTCCTGGGAGATTCTCTGCCGAGATGGGTGTCAGCCCATGGTTTTGAACCAGAGGAACAAGGCCAGCGCTATTATACCGCGTCTGGTGGGGTCTGGCAACTGGTGCTGGTGGCCTTGCGGTGGCCGGCCCTGCCTCACGAAGGCGGTTCTGTGCTACAATATCCGCAGGATATCCCTATCCACCGTCCGGGGGAACCCTGGGTCGCTCCGGGTTTCTCTGACAGCCACCCGGAGAGGCCATCGGTGCTTGACATGATCAGCCATAGTTCGACTCAGACGGAATACATCGGGCAGCGCCTGGGGGACTGCTTCAGCAGGGGGATGTGCTGCTGCTGCTTGGTGAGATCGGGGTGGGAAAACTCACCTGGCGAAGGGGATAGTCCGAGGGATGGGGTCGTCCGACCTGGTCACCAGTCCCAGTTT
>JAAUSY010000279.1 GCA_012032475.1 Chloroflexaceae bacterium | reverse complement strand
ACCCCGCAACCCACCCCCGACCACCATTCCCACGCCGCGCCCCACGCCCGTGCCCGGCAGCGAGGACGACTACGAACCCGACAACACCTGTGCCCAGGCAAAACACATCCTGGCCGACGGCATCGTGCAGCACCACACCTTCCACGAACAGGCCGACGTAGACTGGATACGCTTCGACGCCGTAGCAGGCACCACCTACCTCATCGAAGCGCGGATACCCCCCGGTGCCTCCACCGACATCATTCTGGAAATCTACGCCCACTGCGAGGCGCTCCCCACCACCGTAGACCCGACCTTCGCCCCCGGCGTGCGCCTGGAGTTTGAATCCCCCGCCACAGGCCCCCTCTTCCTCCGGCTCAACAACGCCAGAGTCGCCGCCGCAGAGAGCGCCTACACCCTCTCCGTCCGCACCCTGAGCAACGAGCCAGACAAAGGGGTACTCATCCTGGTGGCCGGTCGGCTCAAATCCCCCGACCAGGTGCAACCCAACATCCACCACGTCACCACCAGCGTCTACCAGCTTTTCCAGCGCAAAGGCTATGATGATGACCACATCCGCTACCTGGCAACCGACCGCACCCTGCCCGGCATCACCGCAGACGACCCACAACCCACACGGGACAACCTGAAGAAAGCCATCACCACCTGGGCCAGAGAGCGCATCTGCCCCGGCCTCCCCCTGACCCTCTACCTGATGGACCACGGCAGTCGCTCCCATGGCTTCTACCTGGACGAACCGAACCAGCAGCGCGTCTCCCCCGCCGACCTGGACGCCTGGCTGGACGAACTGGAAAGCGCCTGCCCCGAGGTGACCGTCAATGTCATCATCGAAGCCTGCTACGCGGGGACCTTCATTCGGGAAGTGAGCCAACCGGGGCGCGTGGTGATAGCCTCCACCAGCGACGCCTGGTCCGCCTATGCCTCGCGGCACGGAGCCTTCTTCTCCGACCAGTTGATTGTGGCGCTTGGGCAGGGAAGCAGCCTCTACGCCGCCTTTCAAGAAGGAGCGAGCGCGGTGCGTCAGGCCGGGTATCGTTCGCAGACACCCTGGCTCGACGACAACGGCAACGGCATACCCAACGAAGCCGGAGACGGCCAGGAAGCACAGCACCGCGGCTTCACCTTTGCCGGATCGTTCGACGAAGAGTGGCCGCCCTACATTGAGCAGGTCGAAAGCCCCGTCACAGTCGAGATGGAGGAGCGGCGGGGCGACATCCGCGCCCGCGTGCTGGACAACGGCCAGGTAGACGACGTGTGGGCCGTCGTCTACGACCCCACCTACCAACCACCCGCGCCCGGCGACGAACTGGTAGAAGAAAGCCTGCCTACCATCAAGCTGCTGCCGCAGAGCGAAGGGTGGTATAGCGCTGCCTACACCGGGTTTAACCAGGCAGGCACCTACCGCATCGTGGTGCATGCCGTAGACGACGCAAAGGTCGAAGCCCTCCCGGTCGAGGTGGCGGTGGTCGTACCGGCGGAGGGAGGGGACTCTTCTACGCCCACGCCCACCAGCACCCCGAAGCCCACCAGCACCCCGAACCCACCGCCGAATGGGGGGGAGGCCGGGGAGGTGGTCTATCTTCCGCTGGTGCGGAGGTGAGCAACCGATGCTGAAAACCGGCGGTCCCGTCTTTAATTATCATAGTGAGATCCGGGAGAGAGGGGGCCGCCCATCTTCCCTCTCCCAAACGCGCTCATGGTGCAGAGGAGGTATCATCATGACCATTCCCCACCGCTCAACCCCCTTCCGGGTAGGTCTGCTGCTGCTGTTCGGGACTGTGCTCTTTGCCTCTCATGCTCACGCCGACGACCCATTGACCTATTGCCCCATTCAACCGCTTGGACCTCCCCTGGGGTTTGAGGGCGAGGATCTCCCCGTGTTGATGGCCGACCCACCCCTCGGCCCCGATAGTGGGCGCTGCATCACCCCCGTGCTGCCGCTCCCCACCGACGAGAGCGACCAGATTGACGCCTATCTCTTGCTCAAACCTATCGGCTCCAGCCGGGTCAATTTTCCCATCCACATCAAAGAAGACCTGCGTTCCTATGGCATCCTGGCCTGGTCCTTCACCATGCGATTCTCCCCCAACGTCCTCCGCCCGGTGGCCGTGCTCCCCCACGAGACCCTCAGCCAGACCTGGGCCATTCAGGGGAAATATGGGGATGGGTTGCTCTGGGTGGCCGGGTGTCACTCCGCTCCCCTGGAAGGCAGCGGCACCCTCGTCACCCTGGCCTTCGATGTGGTGGGACTTCCCAGAGACGAAACCAGTCTCAAGTTTCCGAACTTCTACCTGCACACCCAGGAGAACAGCATGACGGTCACCCCCCATAGTGGGGTATTCTCGACCCGGAAGGATATCTGTGTGTATCTTCCACTGATTCATCACTAACCTTGACCCGGTCAGTTCAGCCCGTTCAGCCCGCTCAGTCCGTTCAATCTTTCACAGAAAAGGAGTTTATGGAATGCCAGCAGGAACAACCTCCATTCGAACTCATCGGCTCATCCGCCTCACCATCCTGGTTGGAATGTTTAGCTTCATCCTGGGAGCACTGACTCAGCCCCCACGACCATCACGGGCCGATCCCCCGGCTCCTCCCCCCGCACTCCAGGAAGAAATCATCGTAGGCATAGACCACAACGGAGGAACCATCACCGTCGGGGAAACCCAGATCCTGACCGTCCGACTCCCAGTCAACCCATCCACGGGGTATCTGTGGCAAGCAGAGCGCACCGAGGATTCGGGGCAGTTGGGAGAGCGTCCGATTCTTCGTCAGGTCGGAGAAACGGTCTTCTCGTCCCTCCCAGACCTGCTCCCAGACCCGCCCTACAGCCCCCTGATACTGGTGGGAGCACCGGTGCTCCAGAAGCTCCAATTCCAACCCCTGAGCGAAGGAGAAACGACCCTGCGGCTCGCCCACCGCCGCCCATGGGAAGACGCCGCCCCGCTCGGAGATGCCTTCACCCTGACCGTGCAGACGGTCGGGTCGTTCCTCAACCACCCGGCCCCGCTGGATGGGGCCGATGAGGCAACACCGCCCCCGCTGCTCGGCCCACAACCCGACCTGGGGCTGCCGTCGAAGTTCAACTGGTGCGACAATGGAGGGTGTACCCCGGTGAAAAACCAGGGAAGCTGTGGAAGCTGCTGGGCCTTCGCCACCGTCGGGGTGCAAGAAAACCTGATCAAGATTCGGGATGGCGTCGAGCGTGACCTCTCCGAGCAATATCACGTCTCGTGCAACACCGATGGATGGAGTTGCAATGGGGGATGGCAGACCCACGAATATCACGTTGATGCATACGGAGCCAACCAGACCCAACCTGGCGCGGTCTACGAAGCCGATTTCCCCTACCAGGCCAAAGACCTCGCCTGCCCCCTGCCCCCCCTCGCGTCCCACGAACAGGCCGAACAGTGGACCTATGTTGCGGCTGATCCCCGGACGGTCCCTTCGGTCGCTGCCCTCAAACAGGCCATCTACGAGCATGGGCCGGTCTTCGTGGCGGTTCGGGTCTGCAACTGGGGGAGCTACCAGGGCGGCGTCTATGAAACCTCGTGCAGTGGTCAGGTCAACCATGCTGTCGTCCTGGTTGGTTGGGACGACACCCAGGGAACCAACGGCGTCTGGTATCTCCGCAACTCCTGGGGCACCGGATGGGGCGAGGATGGCTCCATGCGCATCGGGTATGGTGTCTCCAGCGTCGGCTATGCCGCCAGCTACGTGGTGTATCATGAAGGGAGCAACACCCTGCTCCCCCCCAACGAACCTCACTGCGACCCCGTCAGGCAAAACGGTGAATCTGACCTGGCAAGACAACAGCACCACCGAAACCGGGTTCCTCGTTGAGCGTTCAGATGGTGGGAACTGGCAACC
>JAAUSY010000012.1 GCA_012032475.1 Chloroflexaceae bacterium | reverse complement strand
ACGAGCGCAGCGCGCTCGTCCCCATCCAGAGCGTTGACGATGGCCTGGGCGCGGGCGCGGGGCGTGGTCGAGCCGCGAGCCGTCGGGAGTGTCGCGGGCCGCCATGCTGGTGGAGGTATCGAGGATGAACACGATATGCTGTTTTTGTTGGGCGGCTTCGCCACGCTCTGGGGGTGGGCAAGCGCGACGCCAAGCAACGCAGCCACCAGCAGGTGCAGCAGCAGCAGAATGGTCAGCGGCAGCCACTTGCGCCGCTGCGCAAGGCTCTGGTGCTGCAACGCCTGCCACAGCAGGAGCGAGGGGACGATGACCCGTCGCTGCCGCTGCCGCCGCAGGTGCAGCCATAGGATAATGGGCAGGGCAAGGAGGGCCAGCAGGCCCAGGGGAAAGAGCAGGGCGATGGGAAGATTCATAGGTTCCTGTTTCTGGGCAGGTTCAAGGCGCAAGTCTTGACCGCAGAGAAGCGCCGAACGCAACCTTGCTCTGGTAGTATAGCACACTCTTGCCCTCCCCATCCACCTCGCGGACTAAAGGCGCATGGCGGTTGCAAGGTCTTCTGGCGGATTTTGCATCGGCCATGCGACCAGACCACGCCCTCTGCATCCCCCGCCGGATCTTGTAGTATAATGACCAGCGTGCCTGGAACACTTCAGATAAAATCAGTTCTGCTTCTTTGCCCGGAACACAGGGAGCAACGTGTATGACCCGGCGCCCGGATATTGTGCTGCTGGTGCTTGACACACAGCGGGCCGACCGTCTTTCGTGCTATGGTTGCCCGCAAGAAACGTCTCCTTCCATGGATACCCTGGCATCGGATGCAACGCGCTTTCGCTATGCCTTTGCGGCAGCCCAGTGGACCATCCCGTCCCACGCTTCGATGTTCACCGGCACCTACCCCACCATCCACGGGATGGTGCAATCGTTCTCAATGCTGCCCGAAGCTCTGCCAACGCTGGCGGAGCGGTTGCGCGATGGGGGATATTTCACGGCAGCTTTCTGCAACAACCCGCTGCTGAGCTTCATCAACAACGGCCTGCGGCGAGGCTTCCAGAGCTTTCTGAACTATGGCGGGTTGTTTACCTCGCATCCCAACCAGGCCGGGCGGCGGCCCGGCTGGTTCGACCGCTACCGCCAGTGGTTCAAGAACCGGCTCGTTGGCATCCTCTCGCGGATACAGGATGCCTTTGCTCGTTCCGAAGCTCTGCTCATGCTCTCGTTCACGCCGTTCTTTGTTCCCGTATGGCAAACGGCCCTGAAATTCAAGGGCAATACGCCGCGGTCGCTGAAAGACGCGGCCCGCTTCCTGGTGGAGCGCCGCGGGATGGAGCAAGACCAACCCGCATTCTGCTTCATCAACCTGATGGACGCCCACATGCCCTACCGTCCGCCGCGCCGCTTCATCGAACGCTTTGCTCCCCACGTGCTGCGCGACCAGACCACCCGGCGCTACCTGAGCCAGTTCAATACCGACATCTACCGCTGGTATGCTCCCCTGAGCAGCGATATTGACCAGGAGCGCAAAGCAACCCTCGACGGGATGTACAACGCCGAAGTGGCCTGTCAGGATGAGCACGTGGGCCGGTTTCTTCAGACGCTCCGCGAGCGCGGGCGGCTTGACCAGACCTTGCTGATTATCTGCTCTGACCACGGCGACCACTTGGGCGAAAAGCAACTCTTCGGGCATGTGTTTTCGGCCTACAACGAACTGGTGCAGGTTCCGCTTATCATCCGCTCCCCTGATGGTGACTTCCCCCGCAGCACCACCGTTGACCACTGTGTCTCGACGCGCCGGCTCTTCCACACCGTTCTCACCACGGCAGGGCTTGCCAGCGAAGCAGAGCAGCGTTTTAGCCTGGCGCAGAGCCGCACGAGCGACCCGGATGACGGGACCGTCTTTGCCGAAGCGGTTCCCTCGCAACAGGTGCTCAGTATGCTCCAGCGGCGACAACCCCACCTGATTAGCGAGCATGATTGCGACCAGGTGCGTACGGCAGTGTGCCGCGGGAGCCACAAGCTCGTTCAGATTGGCGACCACCAACCCGAACTCTACAACATCGTTGATGACCCTGGCGAACGCCTGAACCTGCGCGATATTCTGCCGGAGCAGGTCGAAGCCCTCCAGGAACATCTGGATGGGTTTCTCAGCACCACCGCAGCGTCCAGGGTGCAGGGGCAGCCCCACGGGGACGAAGCACTTGCTGGTGGTGTGGATGACCCGGCGGTGCGGCGGCGGCTCCGCAACCTTGGCTACCTGGAATGATAATCAACGGATAATCAACAAATGACGGCAGCGACGACTAAAGTAGCGACGAGTGAACCTTTAACCTGATATCCCTATGTACCCACCGGTCGAACCCATTATCATCCGTTTGGGGCCGCTGGCGCTGCGCTGGTATGGCCTGCTCATTATGATGGGCATCATGCTGGCGACCTGGACGGCGAGCCGCTATGTTGCTCGCCGTGGGCAGGACCCCAACACCGTCTGGGACATGCTGATGGTCGCCCTGATTCCGGTGATGATTGGCGCCCGTCTCTACTACGTGTTTATCCAGTCGGGGACAGAAGCACGGGCGATGTATCTGGCAAACCCCCTGGAGATTCTCCAGATCTGGCATGGGGGGCTGCATATCTTTGGCGGCTTCGTATTTGGCATCACCGCGCTGGTGCTGTTTGCTCGCTGGAAAAACCTGCCCCTGCCCATCTACCTCGACGCGGTGGGTCTGGGGTTGCCCTGGGCCAGGCCATCGGGCGGCTTGGCAACTTTATCAACCAGGAACTCTATGGCCCACCGACCACCCTTCCCTGGGGACTGCGCATTGACGCCGAACACCGCCTTCTCATCTATGAACACCTGCCCGAAAGCGCCCGCTTTCATCCGCTGTTCCTCTATGAGATGCTGTGGAACCTCATCGGGTTCGGCCTGATTTTCTGGGTGTCGCGTCGCTTTGAGCGCTCCTTGCGTGATGGCGACCTCTTCTTGCTCTACCTGGTCTGGTATCCCTTCGGGCGCTTCTGGATTGAGTTTCTGCGGGTTGATTCCTGGTTCTTCGGGGGGACACCGTTCAATATCGTTCACCTCCTGACGTTCTTCTGCGTGGTCGGGGCCGCCACGATGCTCTATCAGCGCCACCGCCGTCCGCCATTAGCTCAGTAGGAAACTATGCCAAAACTCCTGATCATCGGCCTGGACTGCGCCGAACCCTCGCTGGTCTTCGAGCGCTGGCTCCACGATTTGCCCAACCTGGCGCGGCTCATGCGTCAGGGAACGTACGGTCTGCTCGAAAGCTGCATCCCGGCCATCACCGTGCCGGCCTGGAGCTGTATGATGAGCGGGCGCGACCCCGGCGAACTGGGTATCTATGGCTTTCGCAACCGCTCCAACCGCAGCTACCAGAGCATGACCATTGCCAACAGCCAGGCCGTGCGCGTGCCGCGGCTGTGGAACCTGCTCAGCGACGCCGGTTGGCAGTGTGCGGTCATCGGCGTTCCCGGAACCTACCCACCGCAACCGCTCAATGGGGCCATGGTCTCGTGCTTTCTGGCTCCCTCCACCAGCGCAGAATACACCTATCCGCCGGGGCTTGCCGCGCAGGTGAGGGCGTGGGTGGGCAATTATTTGCTCGATGTGCCGGACTTCCGCTCCGACGATAAGGAGCGCATCCTCCGCGATATCTATACACTGGGTGACCAGCGGTTTCTGGTGGCCGAACGGCTGCTGGAGCAGAACCACCCCGATATGCTGATGCTAGTTGAGATGGGGGTAGACCGCCTGCACCACGCGTTCTGGCGGCACATGGACCCGACCCACCCGCTCCATGTGCCCGACTCTCCCTTTGCTCAGGCTATCCACGATTACTACGTCCATGTGGACCAGCATATTGGCCGCCTGATGGCCTACGGCGACGACCAGACGGTGGTGCTCGTGGTCTCAGACCACGGAGCGCGTCCGCTGATGGGCGGGGTGTGCATCAACGATTGGCTGAGAGCAGAAGGCTACCTGACGCTCCGCGAACTACCGCCTGTGCCGGTACCGCTCGAACAGGCGCAGGTGGATTGGGGGCGGACCAGGGCGTGGGGAGCCGGGGGCTATTACGGGCGCATCTTCCTGAATGTGCAGGGGCGCGAGCCAGAGGGGGTTATCCCCATCCCAGCCTATGAGCAGGAGCGGCAGGCGCTGGCCGAAAAGCTCCGGGCAATGCCCGGCCCCGACGGGCACCCCCTGGGCAACCGGGTCTTCACCCCTCAGCATATCTACCGCCGCGTGCGCGGCATTGCCCCCGACCTGGTGGTCTACTTCGGCGACTTGGCGTGGCGGTCCGTGGGCAAGGTGGGGATGGAAACCCTCTATCCGCTCGAAAACGACACGGGACCCGACGACGCCAACCACGCCCAGCACGGGTTGTTCATCCTGCATGACCCGCAGCGGCCCGGCGGGGGGCAGCGGTTGGAGGGGGTGCAGTTGTATGATATCCTGCCGACGCTGCTGGCCCGCTATGGGATTACCCCTCCGGATGGGCTGCGGGGACGGGTGATTGCGGGGGAGTGGTGAGCATCCAGCGGCTTTCTGGGGGGCAGAGCGCAGAGAGCGGGCACGACCAGCACTGCCCAGGGCGGCATGCGTCGCTCACCCGGCTCACGCGCCCCTTGCGTTCGAGCGTCTGAAGCATCCCTTCGAGCGTGGTTGGCTCAAGTTCGAGCCGCTTGCTCAGGTACGTCAGCGACAGCGGGACATCGCAGGTCCGCAGTTCATTGAGAATACGTTCAAGCATCGGGTCGCCTCCTTAACTCTGTAACTCTGTTTGCCGCTGTTTTCCCTGGAGTCTTTCCCAGGGAGCGGGGGGGGGAAACGAACATCCCCACCCCCAACCCCCCGACTTTGTCTCACCCCCCGACTGTTTCGGCGTCCTTGATGGCCGGCGCGTAGAATTCGCGCATGTAGTCAGCCAGCATGCGGCGGAAGCTGAAGTTTGGGGCGACCGTGACGATGGCCTCTTTGCAGATGTTCAGCCATTCGTGCGGAACCCCGGCCCCATCGCGCTGTTCGTAGAACAGCGGCAGAATGGTTTGTTCGAGGGTGTGATAGAGCGACTGCACGTCGTTCCAGTCCTGTTCGTCCTGGCTGTAGAACTCGCGCTCCTCCCCGATGGCCCACCCGTTGCGGCCATTGTAGGCTTCGGGCCACCAGCCATCCAGCACGCTGAAGTTGGGTACCCCGTTGAGGCTGGCTTTCTGGCCGCTGGTGCCGCTGGCTTCGTAGGGGCGGCGCGGCGTGTTGAGCCAGATATCCACCCCCTTGACCAGTTCGCGGGCCATGGCGATATCGTATTCTTCAAGGAAGACCACCCGGCCTGCCAGCCCCGGCTGGAGCGACAGATGGTGGATTTCCTGGATCAGGAGTTTGCCGGGGTTGTCGGCCGGGTGGGCCTTGCCGGCAAAGATGATCTGGATGGGGTGACCGGGCCGGTTGAGCAGCGATTTCAGCCGCTCAATATCCTTGAATATCAGGCTGGCCCGTTTGTAGGTTGCAAAGCGCCGGGCGAAGCCAATGGTCAGGGCGTCTTCTTCGAGCAATTGCCAGGGGGCCGGTGGCTGGTTGATGCGTTCGAGCCGGTGCCGGATGCGGTTGCGGACGAAGGCCACCAGCCGGTTGCGGAGCGTGCGCTTGACTCCCCAGAACACATCGTTCGGTATCTCATAGATCTTCTTCCACTGCTCCGGGTCGTCCAGGTGGTCTTCCCAGTCCGGCCCCATGTGGGTGTCGAAGAGGGCGCGTAATTCTGGGGCGAGCCAGGAAGCCGAATGAACCCCGTTGGTGACGGACGTAATGGGCACTTCGTCGCGGCTTTTGCCGGGGTAGAGCCATTCCCACATCCCCCGTGCCACGTGGCCGTGGAGCTTGCTCACGCCGTTGCGGTAGCTGGAGAATTTCAGCCCCAGGACGGTCATCGCAAAGGTTGGTCCCCAGTGCTGGTCTTGCCGCCCAAGCTCCAGGAAGGTGTTGCGGTCTATGCCAAGCTGCGGCCAATATTGCCAGAAGAACCGCTCGATCATGTCGAAGGGGAAGGCATCGTTGCCCGCGGGAACGGGCGTGTGGGTGGTAAAGATGCAGCTCCTGGTCACGCGTTCGGCGGCCTGGGCAAACGGCACCCCCTGAGCCACCAGTTCGCGGGTGAGTTCGAGCACGAGGAATGCCGAATGCCCTTCGTTCATGTGCCAGACGGTGGGGTGAATGCCCAGTTTGCGCAGGGCACGGACCCCGCCAATCCCCAGGACAATTTCCTGCGACACGCGCATCTCGCGGTCGCCGCCATAGAGCCGCGCCGACAGTTCGCGGTCCTGCGGGCTATTGGGGTGGATATCGGTGTCCATCAGGTAGAGCGGAACACGCCCGACCTGGATACGGTAGACTTTGGCGTAGATGGTGCGTCCGGGAAGCTCGACTTCGACTACCACCTCGCCGCCATCGGGGGTGGTCGCCGGGGTGGCGGCAACATTGGCAAAATCGAATTTGTGGTATTCGGCCAGTTGCCAACCGCTGTGGTCGAGGTGCTGGCGAAAGTAGCCCTGGGGGTAGAGAA
This sequence comes from Chloroflexaceae bacterium, assembly GCA_012032475.1. Lineage (GTDB taxonomy): Bacteria > Chloroflexota > Chloroflexia > Chloroflexales > Chloroflexaceae > JAAUSY01. Next base: position 37,940 of record JAAUSY010000012.1, on the reverse strand, counting down.
AGCCGATAGCCACCAGCGGCAACCCCATATCACTGGCCTCTTTGGTATGGTCGCCAGAGAGAATCCCCAGGCCGCCCGAATAGATCGGCATGGATTCGTGAATGCCGAATTCGGCGCTGAAATAGGCAATCTTTTCGTGGTTGCCGTTCGGGTAGTGCCTGGTATACCAGGTTTCTCTGGCGTCCATATAGGCGTCGAAGCGGCTCATCACCGCGTGGAACTGGCTCATATAGGTCGGGTTGGCCGCCACATCGTCAAGGCGTCGCTGACGGACCTCGCGCAGAAAGCTGACCGGGTTATGGTAGGTCTGCTCCCACAGTTCCCGGTCAATCTGGCGAAACAACTCCTGGGCTTCGGGGTGCCAGACCCACCACAGGTTGTAGGCCAGATCGCGCAGGCGGGCAATCGCTTCAGGGATGGGGGTAAAAAGCAACTCACTTTCCAACCGTAGCATGCGTTCTCCCTCTCTATACTATCAACATCTTTTGACAGGATGAGACGTTGTTCGATATCATGGTAATCATGACGACACCGCAGGTCGGTCCATTCCTGCTCCTGCATGATAAACGATTCACCACCGGGGCGCAACGTTCGCAGCACAAAGCCACGAAATGGCCGGTTCTCTTGAGTTGAGACCGCTGTGTTCCAGGTCCCATGGCGTTCCATCGTACGTGCGCCCGGTGTTTTGGTGAGACCGACCCATCTGGGATGGATGGTCTGGATGGTCGTCCATCCATCATACGCCATACGCATCTATTCTAGCACAGTCTGACGGCTTGTGTCGTCCCCGTTTCAGGGGCTTTGTTCAAGAGACCAGGAAGTTTTCGAAGACCAGGAAGAATGCGAACATGATGTGGCTGATTGTCGGGTTGGGAAATCCGGGCGAACAGTATGCCAGAACGCGGCACAATATTGGGTTTCAGTGTGTGATGCACCTGGCCCAGCGCCACGGGTTGAGCTTTTCCAGAAGGCGCGAGCAATCGCGGATTGCTGAGGGAACGATTCAGGGCGAGCGGGTTGTGCTGGCAATGCCGCAGACCTATATGAATCGCAGCGGATACGCTATCTCTGGCCTGCGGAGTTGGTATAAAGTGCCGGTGCAGGAACACCTGCTGGTGATCTACGACGAAATGGACCTGCCCTTTGGGCGGCTCCGGCTGCGACCGAGCGGCAGCGCCGGCACCCACAACGGGATGCGGTCGGTTGTACAGCAGCTTGGGAGCCAGACATTCCCGCGGCTGCGGGTTGGCATCGGCAAGCCGCCCAGGGAATGGGACACCATCGCCTATGTGCTTGGGAATTTCCGGAACGACGAGGAACGGGCGCTCCCGTCCATCTACGACCACGTTGCCGATGCGGTTGAACTGGTGCTGCGGGAGGGGGTGGTCGCAGCGATGAACCGCTACAACAACCTCGCCACCGGGTGCTGTCAGGGGGAATAGATTTCGTTCAATCCCCGTGCGGTGGCCCGAAACAGTTCAACCAGCTCTGGCGGCTCCAGCACCTGGCAGCCGGTGCCATAGCGCAGCAATATCTGGCGCGCCTGCCAGAGGTTGGTGGCGGTGGCGGTCACGGTGGCGCTCCCATCGTCATGGTAGGTGATGCGGGTTTCGGGAAAGTAGGTGGCGACGTCTCGCCGCCGCGCCACCACCGGAACCAGCCGGTAGCGGAGCGCATAGCTCGGTGGTTGCTGCCGCTCCGGCGGCAACACGTTGGGGAGAATGACCACGCTGCCAGAGACCATCCGGCTCAGGCGGTAGGAGATAGCGGCGTGGCGCGGCTCGTTGCCGCCAGGGATTACGTCGAGCAGGGTGGCATCCAGGTAGCCGTGCCCCTCCGGGCGAAAGTAGATGCCATAGGGAGCCACCCGGTGGCGGCGCGGCCCATGCTCATCGAAGGAACTCAGGTAGTCGAATTCCAGTTCCTGCCGCAGTTCGACCGCCCGCTTGACCTTTGCCAGTACCTTCGGGTCCACCTGACCGGGGATGCTGGTGGCTATCTGAAAGCTCATCGCCCGCCGTCGCTTGCGGTGCTCTCTGCGCCGGCTCGCGGGCAGGAGGAGCAGGAGACGTTCCAGCAAGTTCCGAACCCCGAAATGGCCGGGTAGATCTGCACCCTGCGGAAAACTGGCATCCAGAAAGGCCAGGGCCTCCATACATTCGTCGGGCAAGTCGAGCAGGGCGAGGTCTCCCAGGTGTTCCAGCGTGTAGCACCCGCTCCGTCGCTGAAAGCTGAAGACGCACCCGTATTCGGCCTTGAGCGCGTCCAGGTCGTGCTTCAGGGCGCTTTCGGCAGCCGCCGGATACCCTTCGTCACCGAGTTCGGCCCGTACTGCGGCAATCAGGGCTTCTTTTGTGGCGGCCCCACGCAGAAGCAGCCGCACCAACAGCAAGCGGCGGCGGAAGGTGAGCCATGAACTTCGTCTGGTTCCCCCCATCGTTCCTTGCGCATGCCTGGCACCGGTCTCCGGACCCCTCCTGCAAGCCGTTACGCCAGGCTCGAGCCATTTTTTTATGCTGAATACGGTTCTGCTGCTTTGCTCTGGATCGTTGCCTGTTCCTCGTTCCTCACAGAGACTGGATTATCACGCCGCTTGCTCGACCTTCTTCCCATTTCGGACCGCGGGGCCTTTCTCGTTGCGGGGCAGGGTGCGCCGGAACAGATGCTCAGGAAGCCCTCCCTTCAGGTGTTCCACGAGAAATTCGCGCAGGGCCCGGGCCGCCGGCGAGGCGACCCGGTCGTTGCGCCAGACCAACCCCAGCGTCCGTTGCACCTTCTGGTCGGTGATGCGCAGGACGCCCATCTCGCAACAGGTATTCTGGACCATCAGGCTCGGAACCATCGAGACGCCAACCCCGGCCATCACCAGGCGCAGCAGCGTATCCATTTCGCCGCCATCCAGCACCACCCGCGGGGTAAACCCGGCCTGCTGACACGCCTGGATCGTGCATTCGCGCAGTTCGTAGTTGTCTGGCGACAGTACCCATGGGTCGTCGCTCAACTCTCTGAGCATCACACTCCCGCAGCTGGCAAAGCGGTGGTTTGCTCCGACAATGACCACGATATCTTCGGTGAACAGGGGAACCACCGTGAGCGCCGGGTCTTCGACGGGCAACTTGGCGATGGCAACATCCGCCAACCCGGTTTCCAGCAGGTCCAGCAGGGTTTGCATCCCTGCTTCGTGGAGGCGCAACTCAATGCCAGGGTAGTTCTGGTTAAAACTCGCCAGGACCGGTGGGAGCAATTGCGTGCCCACCGAAGGTGGCGTGCCAATCGAAGCCCGCCCGCGCCGCAGCCCGACGCGCTCGGCCATCTCCGCCCGCGCCGACTCAATCTGGGATAGAATGGCCCGAACATGCGGCAGCAGCGCTTCGCCCGCCTCGGTCAGGCGCACGTTCCGCCCGACTCGGTCGAAGAGGGCAACTCCCAGTTCCTGTTCCAACTGGCTCACCTGTTTGCTCAATGCCGGCTGAGCAATGTGCAATTCTGCCGCCGCCCGAGTGACATGACAATAGCGAGCGACGGCTTCAAAATACCGCAAATGCCGTAGTTCCATCTTTTCTTTTCCCTCATCCTTCCTCACATCTCAAGCAGGATGCCCCGGCCCCTCCTCCAATGAATTGAATTGAATGGATGATACCCTCACCTTTACGATAATGATAACGAATAGAGTTACATTCCAGATCCAGCAAGAACAGGTTCGGGGCAACGCCAGGACAGCCAACCAGGTCAGCAGCGTTCTCTGGCAAATTCACTATCCTGGGTGTTCTTTTGGTGCGGCTTTCTGGCTTTCTGGGCGCGGGCGAGGCTCACCCGCGCCGATGCGCAAGCGCCACCCGGACCGCCTCGACTATCAGGCGATGTTCGGCCGCGTGCATGCGGGCTTCAAACGATTCCAGGGTATCGCCCGGCTCGATGGGCACCACCGTCTGGGCCACAACCGGCCCCGCATCCACTTCGGGCACGGCATAGTGGACCATACACCCGCTGTCGCTCATCTCGCCGCGCTGGTAGGCTTCATAGGCCCGCGCAATCGCGTTGGTGCCGGGGAGCGTCCCCGGCAGGGCCGGGTGAAGATTGATGACCCGGTTGGGGAAGCGGTCCAGAAAAGCCCGGCTGAGAATGTGCATCCACCCGGCCAGCACCACCAGGTCGGGCTGCCAGGCGCTCACTCGTTCGGCCAGGTCGGCATCGTAGGCTTCACGCCCCCGTCCGGTTTCCAGGTAGGGCTTGATGGGAAAGTAGAGTGTGGCAATGCCGGCCTGTTCGGCCCGGACCAGTCCAAACGCGTGCTTGCGGTTGGAGACGACCAGCACCACGCTGGCGTCCAGCCCGCCGCTGGCGGTGGCGTCCAGAAGCGCCTGCAAATTGGTGCCCGACCCGGAAACGAAGACGGCCAGGCGGGGTCGAGTGGTTGGTGGTGTGGTCATTCCTGTTCTTCCCCCCTATCGCCCGGCAAGCAACTGCCCGATGGCTCGCCACAGCTCTTTCAGGCTCACCGGTTTGCTCAAATACTCGTTGGCCCCCGCCTCCAGGCAGCGTTCGCGGTCGTCCGGCATCGCCAGCGCCGTCAGCGCAATAATCGGGATGGAGGCCAGGCAGGCGTCCGCCCGAATGCGGTGAATCGCCTCCAGGCCATTCAGCCTGGGCATCTGAATATCCATCAGGATAAGCGACGGACACTCTTCTCGCACGCGGTCGAGCACCTCGTGCCCGTTGCGGGCCACGACCACGCGGTACCCCTTTCGCTCAAGGTATTCGCTATACAGGTCAATGTTGGCCTCGTTATCCTCCGCCAGCAGAATCAAGGGCGCTTCCTGAGCGTCTGAGAGAAACGGGTCTGGTCCATCCCCGTCGGTTTCTTCCTCCGCCACCCGCACCCCCTCCCTCTCCGTCCGATAGATTGGCAGGCAAACCGTGAAGCGACTGCCCAACCCCAATTCGCTCTCGACGGACACACTCCCCCCGTGGAGTTCGCTCAGGCGGGCCACCAGCGACAACCCTAACCCCGTGCCTACATGTTCCCGCGAGAGGCTGCTATCGAGTTGCACGAACGATTGGAACAAGCGTCCCATATGCTCCCTGGCAATGCCAATACCCGTGTCCCAGATGGTAAAGAAGATAACCCCCCGCTCTTCGTTGGCAGTCACCTCCAATCCCACGCTGCCGTGCTCCGGGGTAAACTTGACGGCATTGCTCAGCAGATTGACCAGAATTTGCTTCAGGCGGCGGGTATCCGCATGGATAACCTCCAGGTCCGTATCTTGCTTGAAAAACACTTCAATGTGCTTGCGCCGCGCCTGCTGCCGGACAAACTGCAAACTGGCCTGACAAACCGTTTCAATCGTCACCGCATCGAAATAGAGGTCCATGCGGCCCGCCTCGATTTTGGCGAGGTCCAGCACATCGTTAATCAGGTCAAGCAGGTGCCGCCCGCTGGCCTCAATGGTCTGAAGGGTCTTCGCCTGCCGCTCATTGACCGGCCCATAGATATACTCTTGCAGCGATTCGGTCAACCCCAGAATCGCATTCAGCGGGGTGCGCAGTTCGTGGCTCATATTCGCCAGAAACTCGTCCCTGGCGCGCACCGCCCGTGCGAGCTTGGCGTTGGTCCGGCTCAACTCTGCGGTGCGCTCGTGGACGCGCCGCGCCAGCAGGGTCCGTTCCTGCTGCATGGTGTCGAATAGACGGGCGTTGGCGATAGCCTGCGCCGCCTGGTTGGCAATCCCCCGCATGAGGAGCAACTCGTTGTCCGTAAAGGTCCGGCCCCGGTCTATCGTCGCCGCACTGAGGACGCCAGTAAGCTGCCCCTCGCGCACAATGTTCGTCCCCACCAGCGTCCCGACTCTGGCCTGGGACAGCAGGTCGCGGTGCATCAATCCCCCGAATTCCTGGGCATCGCTGAACACGCGGACGCTCCCCATGCGCTGCGTCATCGTGTCAATATAGGCCCGCGGGAACGGCAGGATGAGCGTGGCCGCATCCGCAGGAACCCCGATGCCATAGGCATAGTCCAGCGTATCGGTAGCCTCGTGGTAGAGGCAGACCACCACCACATCCACCGAGAGGGCCCGGGCCGTTTCTTCGCAGACATTGTGCAGCACGGTTGCCAGGTCAAGCTGCGCGTTCAGGCGCGAGGCCACATGTACCAGCGCCTCCACCCGCGCTGCGTGCTGGCGTATCTGGGCTTCGCTCTCGCGCAGGGCCGCTTCAATCTGTTTTTGCCGGCTGATATCGGTGACGAACCCTTCCAGTGCCAGGAAACCACCCGGATCCAGGAACACCCCCATCCCCTGCTCCCAGACCCACTTCTCCTCACCGCTGGCCGCCCGGATACGGTAGGTGAGATGGAACGGGCGGTGTTCTGCCAGAGCGGTCTGTACCTCGTCCCACACCATCTGGCGGTCTTCGGGGTGGATGAGGTCTCCGTAGGTTATCTCCGCCGAGCCGGTGAGGGCGGCAGGGGCATAGCCCGTGAGCGCCTTGCTTCCCTCGCTGACAAACTCCATCTCCCAGTGCCAGTTGTTCCGGCATCGGTAGGCCATACCAGGCAGGTTGCGCATCAGGGTCGAGAGCATCCGCTCGCTTTCGCGGAGCGACTGACCGGCCCGCTTATACGCTGTCACATCCTTGACTGCCCCATACACCTGGGTGAGCCGCCCGTCCTGCGGGTCCAGCACGGGCCGCCCATAGTCGCGCAGCCAGCGCACCTGACCATCCCTGGTCACCATGCGATATTCGCTTTCGACTGGCCGACCCGCAGCAAGGTGCTCCAGGCGCTGTTGGAACAGTTCCCAGTCATCCGGATGCACCAGGCGCTGCCAGTCATCCAGGGAGATACCTGAGAGGTCAAACCCGGTTAGTTTTTCGAAGCTCCGGGTGCCCCAATCGAAGATCAGCGTCCCATCGGCGTTGACCTGCACCGAATAGACCGCATCCGAGAGCAGTTCGGTAATCTCCTGGTAGCGCCTTTCGGAGTTGACGCGGAGTGCTTCTGCCGGCTGCTGATGGGACCGGATGACCTGCTCCAGGTGCGCCACCCGCTGACGCAGGAGGTCATTTTCTGCCTGAAGCGAGCCTGTTTCCGTATGGTTGTTCATGTCAGGCGTTATCATTGCTCCTCACCCGTTGTTGGAATGGAACCACGCCAGCATCTCGGCTTCCAGGGCGGTCCGGCGCTGGTCTGGCAAGAACGAAGCCCGAACCGCATTGAGCACCAGTTGGCGGATGGCGTCCTTTCCCAGAGAAAAGGTCTGCGCCACCGCCAGATATTCCCCTGTCAACGTCGTGCCGAACAGGGCCGGGTCGTCGGAATTGAGCGTGACATAGAGACCGGCATCGAGCAGGCGCGGCAAAGGGTGCTCGGCCAGGCCAGGTACGACCCCCAGGCATACATTGCTGGTGGGACACACCTCCAGCGGAATGTGGCGCGACCGCAGTTCGGTAACCAGGTCGGCATCTTCCAGACAGCGCACCCCGTGACCAATACGGGCCGGGTGCAGCGTCCGCAGCGCCCCCCAGATGCTCCGGGCACCGGCGGTTTCCCCGGCATGGGGAACGCCGGGCAACCCGGCGGCATACGCCCGCTCGAAGCTCTCGTGAAATGGCTCCGGAGGGTGGTTGGCCTCCGGGCCGCCCAATCCCAGAGCCACGACCCCTTCGCCCATCCCACTGATGGCCCAGTCGGTAATCATCAGCCCATCTTCCGGGGCAATCATCCGCGGAATGTCAATTATCAACCCCATGGTCGTGTGGTGTTCGGCCTCGGCCCAGGCACGGGCGCGGTTGAGCGCTGCGAGTTGCTCTCGGAAGGGCAACCCCTTGAAGTGATAGTGGGTAAACGCCGTATAGGTCACTTCGCTGTAGCGAATATGCTGGCTGGCCTGGTCTGCCAGAAACTCCCGCGCCACCAGTTCGATATCATCGGGGGTGCGAATGCATTCGGAAACTTTGAGGTACACCTCGACGAAGTGGGCAAAGTCGGAAAAGGAAAACCACGCCCGCAGACCGTCCGGCGACGAGGCCGGCAGCGTCACCCCGTTGCGGCGAGCCAGCACGAGCAGGGTTTCGGGCCGAACGGCCCCCTCCAGGTGGACGTGCAATTCCACCTTGGGCATCGCACGTATCCAGGCTTCAAGCGACATCTTTGCTTCCCCCTCCTTCGCCTACAGGACCAGTTTTCTCTGAGTCACCAGGCGATGCTTGGTCTTCTTAAACAGGTCGTCGTAGCTGAGCCGTCCCATCGTAATCTCATATTTGTGTTGCTGGAGCACCTGATGAATCTCGGCATCCAGCCGCTCTTCGATCATCAATTCATCCGTGATAATCTCGGTCATGGCCGCTTTGAGCTGACCGTCGTTGCCCTGAAAGAGGACGCCATCAATATCGGCCAGTACATCGAGCAAATCATTGACCAGCTGTTCAATCTTCGCGGGAGAGAGTTTCATGGCATATCAATCCTTTCTTTCTCTTTCCTGGTAAGATTCCCGTCGGGTAGAGCGCACCCGTTGCAAGAGCAGGACCGCCGCCACACCCCACCCAAGCCAGGCCAGCAAGGTTCGGTAGAAGCGGGTCAGCAGGAGCGCCACAAAAAGCACGGTCCGCATCGTCTCGAACTGCACCGAGGGCAGGACGGGAGGCACCCATTCGCTGTTCCAGTCGAGGGTCTTCAGGCGAGACAACCACCCCTGCTCGACACACCCTTCAAAAGAAAAAAGGTAGATCATATCGGTATAGCGAGCCGCTAGCAGCACCTCCCGCTTGAGTTCGTCCCACGAGAGCGGCGGCCACCTCTTCTTCAAGCACCGCTCCGGGTGGATGCGGGTACTACCGATACCAATGCCATCGGCGGAGGGGCCATAGCTGGCAATGAGCGACCCCCCGATGTCCTGGTCATGGCGGAAGTGACCCGGTAGAGAACTACTCGAACAGAGCAGCACCTCCAGGTCGGAGGGGAGGTCTACGATATTCAAGGCGCGTTGGAGCAGGGTGGTTCCTGCCCGCCGGTCGTCAACCAGCAGTGGTAGCTGATAGGTATGCACCTCGTAGCCATCGCGGTGCATCTCAGCAATGAGCGCGTTGTAGGTTGAGCAGGCCGCCAGGTAAATCATATATTCCTGGGTGCCCCAGAACCGGCGGGTCATCTTGCGTATCTTCCGGATGCGCGAAGGCGGGAGGTGCTCTTCTGGTGGCTCAATATCCAGACCAACCGCATCGAAGTGGAGTTGGTTGCTGCGAGACCAGGCATGGAAGGCGCGATAGCGTTCGACGGCCTGGGGATAGTTTTGCAGGTTGAACCAGTAGCCTTCTTCTGGAGGGAGCAGCAGCCACGCCACGGTCGAAATTCCCCGCGCATTGAGCAGCCGGACGATATCGGCGCGGCCCTCGTTCAGTTCGAGGATTGCCAGAGCGAGACCGCCCCGCTGTTCAGCCAGGTCGTCCAGCACCCCTTCCTGCATCAGGAGGTGACGGAGCGCCTGTTCGTCCTGGTCGGTAAAGAAGATAATCTGCGGGCGACCCGACGAGGGGTCGGTATCATCGGCCAGCGACGGTGACACCGACCGACCAGGGGATGACGGAGATGACGGAGATGACGGAGATGACGGAGATGACGGAGATAATCCGGGAGGCCGTTGCTCATCGCTCGCCCCATGGGGCAGATGGCTGGTCGTTTGTGGTTGGTCGTTCACAGCAGCAGGTCGGCAAGAGTGAATAGAAAGAGCACACCGGCAACATAACTGTTGACGGTGAAGAAGGCCCGGTCAATTTTCGACATATCGTGGGGGGCAATCAAGCGGTGCTCATAGAACAGCAACCCCGCTGCTGTGACTACCCCCGCACCATAGAGCCACCCCATCTGGAGGGTCAACCCAAGCACCACCAGCGTCCCCACCATCAAGAGGTGGCAGATTTGCGCGATACGCAGGGCAGTCGGCACCCCAAAACAAGCGGGAATGGAATATAGCCCATACTGGCGGTCAAAGTCTACGTCCTGGCAGGCATAGATGATATCAAACCCGGCAATCCAGATACCCACGGCCAGCGAAAGCAGCAGCATCGGAGCCGTGAATTCGGGTTGGACCGCCAGCCACCCCCCCGCGGGAGCCATCGCATCGGTCAAACCCAGGATAAAGTGCGAGGCCCAGGTAAACCGCTTGGTAAAGCTATAGCCAGTCAGCGCCACCACTGCAAGGGGCGAAAGCGCCACACACAGCGGGTTCAGTTGCCAGGCGGCCAGCAGCATCAGGCCAAGCCCCCCGCACGCCACCACCAGCACCGAACGTTGGTCGAGTTGCCCACTGGGGATCGGGCGATATGCGGTGCGCTGGTTGGCCGCGTCAATCCGCGCATCTATGACGCGGTTGAAACTCATAGCCGCCGTACGGGCCCCCACCATCGCCAGCGTCACCCAGAAGAACGGCCACCAGCCGGGCCAGCCACCGGCTGCCAGAAACAGCCCCAGGTAGGCAAAGGGGAGCGCAAAAATGGTGTGCTCGAACATGATGTTGGTTCGGTGTTTGCGAAGTATGGCTGCCATCCGTCTGAACAACGGATGCCCTGAAAGCGGGGTGGTTTCGCTTGGATTGGTCATGGCGTGGAGTATCCTGACTTTGTTTTTCTGCCTGCCGCGCTTGGGGATATTATACTCGAATTCTTCGGCACACGATATCACGAGGTGGGGTCTCCGGCTTGCCAGCCTGGGGAACCATCGCCCCCATCCTCCGCCCCCCGGCGCAGCAGTAGCCACAGGGGCCGGCGCGTGGCACCGGTGGCCTGAAAGCGCTGGTCTACCCGCAACCCCACTACCCAGACCACGCAGGACGAAGTTGCCAGCACCGGCCACGCCGCTCGCCACGCCTGCGGCACCTTCTGGTCGCCAAAGAACTTCGTCAGCAGGCGGCTTCCGGCCCCGCCCGCCGGGCGAAACCGGTCGCCCACCCGCCGCCGCCGCACCACCGGTCCCTCAAGGTCCTGACCCTGGTCCTGACGGTGGTCAGGACCAGGACCAGAAACGAGCACATCGGGGATGAACGCGTCGGCATCGAGCACGGCCCACCAGCGCCACCGCCCATCGGTGGCGAGCGCACCGGGGGCCGGCGCAACCCACCGGCTCTCGATAGCCCAGGACGGGGAAATGGGGGTGATACCCGGCACCACAAGCGGGACCGCCTCCGCGCCCATCTGTGGTGGCGACCAATCGTTCTCATCTCCCCCGGTCGCAGCGGGGGTTTCTCGCCCCACCAGGAACGTTTCATATTCGACCCGGAGCACCAACCCCAGACCCAGCGGTTGCTGAAAGCCAGTGGCGCGGTTCACCGCCATGCGCCCGGCCTCAACGTGCGTATAGTCCAGTTCGTCGGTGCCCGTCAGGAGCCGGGCCGCTCGTCGCAGGACATAGCGCTGGAGCGCGGGCAGAAGCTGTGCCCATCGCGCCTTGCAGAACCGCAGAGAGGCTTCATGGGGTCGGACCAGGTCTGCCGTCCAGACTGCGTCAAGTTGCGCCTGAATACCGGCGTAGTCATCGGCGCAGACCTGCGCGGTGCGCCCTAGAGCTGCCACAATCTGCCGGTTGTATTCGGCCAGGTGGGGGAGCAGGTCGGCCCGAATACGGTTGCGGGTATAGCTGCGGGACTCGTTCGAGGGGTCGTGGCGGGGAGCGAGCCGGTGCTCATCGCAATACTGCACGATTTCGGCGCGGGTGCAGTCTATGAGCGGGCGAATCAGCAGGGGCCGGTTTCCAGAAACCGCGGCTGCCCCCTCAAAGCCGGGCACCTCCCCTCGCCACTCCTCCCACGCCACGGCGACCCGCATCCCACGAAGGCCGGCGGGTCCGGCCCCGCGCAGCAGGTGGAGCAACACCGTTTCGGCCTGGTCGTCGGCCTGGTGCGCCACGGCCACGGCATCAGCTCCCACCGCCAGTGCCACCCGCGCCAGAAAGGCGTAGCGCACGGCCCGCGCTGCGGCCTGGCGGTTCTGGTTGGTCGCCTGCGCCAGCGCCGGCACGTCGTATGGTTCAACCGTTGCGGGGATGTTCCATTCATGGGCGATGTGCGCCACAAAGCGGGCTTCTTCTTCGGACTGGGAGCCACGAAAGCGGTGGTCCAGATGGGCAACGTGCAGCGCCGGGCCGTGGTCGTCTTCTGTCCGGAGCCGCCACAGGGCGTGGAGCAGACCCAACGAATCCGGCCCCCCGGAAACTGCCACCACAACGAGGCATTCCCGGTGCCAGAGTTGGTGCTCAATAAGCCGTTGGCGCACCCGGTGAGGCAGCGCATCGGCATCGGAGGGACGGGGCCGGGGAGTGGGGGCCGTGGGCATGATGGGTTTCCGCCTCCCTGATAATCCGGTCATTTCGATGATTTACGCCAACCGGTGGGCCTCGTCGCTGGTCTGCTCGGCGGCCTTCTCAGCCTTCTCGGCCTTCTCCTCCTTCTTCTCATAAATGGCGGTCAGGCGGCTGCTGATAGCATCTTTCCCCAATTCGTGCGCCCCATGGCTGCCGCCGTGACTGCCGTGACTGCCGTGACCGCCGTGACCGTCATGCGCCATAGGACCCATGTGACCGATATGGTCAAACTGGGGAAAACGCCGCAAGAGCGCAATACACCCCACCAGAACCAGGATCATGCCGGTCATCACGCCCAGTTCAATCAGCGTTGTCCCGGAATTCCCTAGTTTCTCAGCTTCCGGAATAGACTTTTCCATAATCACGACCAGCATCTTCCGGATGATGGCGATGATGGCAACTGCCATGAATGGCTCGATTAAGAAGACGTTGTCCTGGAGCGAAATGCGCACCGTGTGCAAAATCTCCAGGAGCATCACGACCAGCAGCAGCCGGTCGAGCATCCCCAGGATGGCGATGACCACTTCTCCCTGGACAATCAACATCCCCTGGTCTATCATAGACCAGACCAGGAGCATAGCCGCTCCGCCCCCCAGGATGATTCCGACCACCGTATACAGGGACTCTTCGACCCAGGTCAGCAATTTTTGAACCTTATGCATCTCGTTCGAATGACTTTCTCGCTACCAGCACCCGGCGATGGGGCGGGTAGCCTCCGCGCTCTCTGAACCAACTCCCAGAAAAACGAACGCCAGAATCACGATACCGCACACAATCAGGAGAACGACCCCGATGACCAGCATCATCAGGCAGCACCCACATTCTCCCAGATTCCCTATGAGTTCAAGGATTTCTTCCATTCCTCGCCCCTTTCGTCCCTAGTTCGCCTGCTCCTGCTCCGACTCCGGTTCTGGTTCCTTCCGACCACAGCGTTCTCCCTTGCATTATACCAGGGTTCTCAAGGGGAATGAGGACCACGCTCATGCTCAGGTGATGATGGCCGAATAGACGAAGCGTACCCCGACCACTCCAATCGCCAGCGCCAGGCTGCGCACAATCCACACCCCGTGCAGGCGGTTCGAAAGGTGGGCACCCGCCTGGGCCCCGAATATCACCCCGATGGAGAGGAAGACCGCCTGCGCTGCGCCCTGCGCCAGAGTCCCCGTCATCAGGTGGGTTCCTGCGCCGCTCATTGAGGTGATAGCCAGGATGAATTGCGAGGTAGCGGTGGCGACATGTACCGGGAAGTGGAGCACGTAGATCATCATCGGGACGTGCAGGACCCCGCCGCCAATGCCGAGGAAGCTGGAAAGGAAGCCCACCAGCAGGCTCCCGACCAGACCGGTGGCAAACTGCCCGGTGGAAACCCTGGGCTTCCAGCCGGCCCACCCGTCCGGGTCGGCAGTTTTCTGTTCCGTCTCGTCGTTGCCCCCTTGCCCGCGGGCAGGCTTGATGAAGAGAAACGCTGCCATCCCTATCATGAACAGGCCAAACACCAGGATAAACGTATGGCGGTCTACCAGGGTGGTGGCCCCCGCCCCCAGGATAGCACCCGGCACCGTGGCAATGGCAAAGGGGATGCCCACCTGGTAGTTAATCCGGTTCATCCGGGCATAGGCCCACGACGCCGACACGGAGTTCAGGAAAATGACCGTGAGCGAGATGGCGGTGACAATCGCCGGGTCCTTGAAGGTGTCCGCATAGATCATGAGCAGGACCGGCACCAGGACAAAGCCGCCCCCCAACCCCACCAGGGCCCCGTAGGCCCCCGTGAAGAACCCCAGGAAAATCAGCCCCCCCCCCTGCACCACCTCCGGAAGTGTTTCCATCGTTATGCGTCTCCTTTCTCTTCCACAGGCCACGCGGCCTGCACCAGCGACGGGAGCACCACCCCCGACGGGCCGCAGAGGTGGCAGGCACGAGGTGATACGTGCGGGGTGACATCCAGGTTGATGACTACCAGCGTGGCCCCGGCCTGCTGCGCTATCAGAGGCAGCGAGGCCGCCGGCTGCACTACCCCGGAGGTGCCCACCGACAAGAACAAATCGCAGGTGGTGGCCGCGTCCATGGCCGCTCGCAGCGCGGGTTCGGGCAGCATCTCCCCGAACCAGACCACGTCCGGGCGGAGCAGGCTCCCCGTTGTGGGGCAGCGTGGGGGCACCTCCCCCGTTTCCTTCCACTTCTCCACCACCACATGGTCATCGAAGCGTTTCGTCCGGGCAATATTCCCGTGCAGCTCAATGACCCGCTGGCTGCCAGCTCGCTGGTGCAGCCCATCCACATTCTGGGTAATCAATGTAAACTGGGGCACGCGTTGCTCAAGCTCGACCAGCGCCGCGTGGCCGGGGTTGGGCTGCGCCCGGGCCACCAGGCTGCGCCGCCAGGCATACCACTCCCATACCAGGCGCGGGTTGCGCTGAAACGCCTGGGGGGTTGCCAGTTCCTGGGGGTCATACTGCGCCCAGAGACCCGTTTGGGCCTCGCGAAACGTCGGCACGCCGCTTTCGGCGGAGGTGCCGGCGCCGGTGAGCACGACGACATGCCGCGCCTTCCGGATGGTCTCAACCAGCTCTGCGGGGATATCAACCCGATACCGTCCCTCACCATCGTCACCATCGTTACCTTGCATCTTCTGGCTCCTTTCTGGTCTGGCGTATCACTCGTCTGGTCATTCGGGCAAAAGCTGCTCCGCAACCTGGATAATCTGCTCGAACTGAAACCCATGCAGAATGCTGCGCAATGTTGCGGCCAGGTCTGCCTGAGTATGGGATACCTCATCAACCAGTCCTGACAGCATCCCGATGTCGCCCAGGATAGCGGCGCGATGCAGGTTCGCGACCCATTCGGCGGGCAATGACGCCAGCGCATCCGCGGTCAGTGGCGCTATCTCAGGACGAGGCAGGGCATCCATCGGGTCGCCATTGACATAATCGAAGCAGATGCCGAGATGTCGGCACATCGTATCGAAGATGTCGGTATCCTGAAATGGCTTGCAGATGAAGTCATCGCACCCGGCCAGCAAGGCCCTGGCGCGTTCTTCCTCGAACACCCCGGCGGTGAGCGCAATGATGACCGTGGCCTGCCCTCTGGCGGTGGCCTTGATGTGCCGGGTCGCTTCATACCCATCCAGGCCCGGCATGCGCATATCCATCCAGATGAGGTGGGGACTCCAGTGCTCCCAGATGTTCAGGGCTTCTTGCCCGCTCCCGGCCTCCCGCAGCTCAACCCCCAGGGGAAGCAGCAGTTTGACCAGAAGCTGGCGGTTATCCTCCTGGTCGTCTACAATCAGGACGCGGCGCACGGGCTGATGCGGGGCAGGGTCCGTCCTGACAGTGGCGTGGGTCTCCGGTCGGGGGGGGACTTCACTGGCATCGACCACCCGGACGCGCACCTCGAAGGTGAAGACCGACCCGCGCCCCACCTCGCTCCGCACCATGATATCTCCGCCCATCAGGTTGACGATTTTGCGGCTGATGGGAAGCCCCAGGCCGGTGCCCTCCCGCGCTTGCTGACCGGCCCGGGCCTGGACAAAAGCCTCGAACATACTGTCAAGTTCTTCCGGAGCGACTCCAGGCCCCGTATCCGTCACCTCGAAGACCAAGGTCCGGAGGTCCGGGTCCGGGTGTCCGGGTTCATCCATCCGGTCCTGTGGTCTCCTGGGGAGCACCCCCCAATCGCTGACCCGCAAGGTGACCTGCCCCTCCTGGGTGAACTTGACCGCATTGGAAAGCAGATTGATGAGCACCTGGCGAAGCCTGGATTCGTCCGAACAGATGTAACGCGGAACATCGGAGGCACCCTCAACATGCAGCCGCAGGTGTTTTTCTCGCGCCCGAACGCGAAACATCTCTTCCAGGTCGTTGAGCAGGCGGAGCAGGTCGAAGGGCATCTCGTTCAGGGTGAGCCGCCCGGCCTCGACCCTGGACAGGTCCAGCACCTCGTTGATGAGGTTCAGGAGGTGCCTGCCGCTGCGGTGGATGATACCGAGGTAGTCCCGGTGTTCGGGCAGCAGGTCGGGGCTGCGGTCCATCAGTTGGGCAAACCCCAGAATGGTGTTCAGGGGGGTGCGCAATTCGTGACTCATATTGGCGAGAAACGTGCTCTTGGCCCGGTTGGCGGCTTCGGCGGCTTCTTTGGCCTGGTAGAGCGCCTGTTCGGTGCGCTTGCGTTCGGCAATTTCCCCGTGCAAAACCTGGTTGGTGTAGGACAGTTCGGCGGTGCGCGTCTCGACAATATCCTCCATGTGGCGGTAGAGCCGTGCGTGGACAATCGAGATGGCGGCCTGGCTTGCCAGCAGGTGCAGCACCTCCACCCGGTCTTCCGTAAAGGCTTCTGCCGTGAGGTTATTTTCCAGGTAGAGTATCCCGATCAGCTCGCCCTGATAGATCATCGGCATACACAGGATGGAGCGCGGATGGCGCGTCTGGAGGTAGGGGTCCTGGGCAAACGCCGGTTGACAGTTGGCGTCGTGCAGGACCACGCTTTCCTGCATATGACCCGCATAGTGGATGATGGTGGCGGGGAGTGCCGCAGCACTCAGGGGGATGCTCTGGAGGACCGGTGAGGGGTCGCGGTCAATGTGGTATTCGGCCTCGACCACCCACTGCCCGGTGTGGGGGAGCAGGAGCACCCCGCGCTCGGCACCAGCGTTCTCAATGAAGATGTGCATGAGCCTGGTGAGCAGCGGCTCCAGCACGATTTCGCCAAAAATCGCCTGAGAGGTTTTGATGATGCTCACAATGTCCAGCACACTCGCTTCGCGCTCTTCCGTCCTGGTGACGGAGGTGGTGATGCGGGTGCGCTCTCTGGTTGCGGCGGATGGGTCGTCGGTGCTGAAAAATTCGGGAAACCGCTCCTCCAGGTCGGAGACCTTGGCCTGTGCCCCCCACCGCTGGTAGGCATAGTAGGCATCTTGCAGGTAGGCATGGGCAATGCGGGGACGTTTGCGGTTGAAATAGAAACTGGCGGCCAGTTCGCACGCCAGCGCCTCATCATGGACGTAGCCATACTCCCGCGCCAGGTCAATGGCCTGGTCGTAGTAGTCTCGGGCATCTTTGTCTGCATGGACCATGCGCGAGCATTCGGCCTCGACCAGACACCAGCGGTGCCGGTGGTTCATCGGGGCGTGTCTGGCCCACTGCTTCAACTTTTCCTGGTTGGCAGCCACCTTTTCCAGGTAGTGAAGGTCGAATTTCAGGTGGGACCCATCCAGCGGTTGTTCCTGGTCTCCAGGGTCCTGGGCGTGCGGTTCGCGCTCGCGGAGCACCGCCAGCCGCGCTAGCGAGTCGTAGAAGCAGAGCAGCGCAATCGAAAACGATGCCATCGCACTGCGGGCGCAGGCTTCGGCGCTGGTCGCGTGTTCCACCGCCTCGGCATAGTGCCGGAAAAGGTAGCACAGAACGAGCTTGTTGAAGTGGACATAATAGACAGCTGTTTTGTCTTTGGCCGCGAGGTGCCGGGGCAGCATCCGTTCCTCGTGGTAGCGTTCGCCCAGAAGCGCGGCAGGGTCCGCACTCCTGCCGAGCAGGTTGAGCACCACTTGCCAGTATAGCCCGTGCATCGCCAGCGAGCGTTGTTGTCTGACGCGGCTCAGCACTTCGTGGGATTCGGCCATGTCCTGCTCAAGCTCTTCCAGAGGAGTACCAATGAAGAGCGACAGGCTCAGCGAAACATGGGCCGCGATGGCGGCAAATTCGAAATCCCCAATCTCCATCCCGATGCGGTGGGCTTCTCTCAGCGCGGGCAGGGTCTCCCTGGCGTGCTCCTTCCAGTGGCGGATGAAGGTATTCACGACCATCAGGGTCCGCGGTCGGAGCGCCCTGGCGTCGAAGCGGTCGAGCAGGTGGAGCGCCAGCTGGCCGAAGCGGTAGCCCGCATCAATATCGCCAATGTCGCCACAGAGGATGAGGCCGTAGGAGGCGTAGGCGTGGGCGGAGATGGGCGTATAGCCGTGGCGCACCGACAGGCTGACCATTTTGAAGGTGATGAGCGACATCAGTTCGGGGGTTGTGAGGTATGCCGCGTTCATCACGCTGGTCAGGATGCGCATGGCGGCCAGTCGTGCGGGATCGGTGATTTCTGGCATCGCCATGAGGTCCTCGAAGGTTTTTCCTTCCAGGGCAGACCGGGTTTCTTGCAGACCGTCCAGGGTGTCGGTCTGGTCGGGCTTTTCGCGGAAGTGAATATCGAGCAACTCCAGCACGGAGAGCGCCGTTTGGACGGCCTCCATCTGCCGGCCCTGGGCGACATAGGCCCGTATCTTGACCTCGTAGGTCGTCACGGTGTCCAGCACCGTGCGGGAATGGTCCAGCACCGTGCGAGAGAGCCGTTCCATGCTCTGGAAGTCGCCGGTCAGGTAGGACGCTTCGGTTGCTTCGGTATAGACTTCCAGGCACAGGGCGTAGTGGGCCTGCCAGTGGTCAGCCGGGTGGCTCCCTTCCCCTTCCAGCAGTTCAATCGCCATGCTCAGGTAGTGGAAGGAGGGCACAAAGGCGGCCGACGATCTGGCCCGCTTCCCAGCCAGGAGATTGAGGCGCACCACTTCCTCACGCTCGGACTGGTCGGCAATGAGGGCGCGCCCCTGGTTCAACTGATGAACGATATCGAAGATGCGTTCTTCGCGCTTTGGCGGCTGAATGTCGAGCAGCAGCAGGTTGCCGATGCACCAGTGCGCCAGTTGCCGTTCTTCGTCGGGCATGAGCGAATAGACCGCCTGGTAGACCCGACTGTGCGCGAACATGTATTCAACCGACACCGCATCGCTCAGCCCCGGTACGTCGAGCATCATCAGCTTGTAGGTGTCGCCAAGCGGCACCACCACCCCCTCCATCACGGCCTGGTCCAGGTCGTGGGCGGTTCTGCTGACGGGTTTCTGCGAGACCACCGCCAGTTTGACCAAGTCGAACTGGTTGCCAATGCAGGCGGCCAGCTTCAGCACGTCCTGGGTGGTCGCGGCCAGCCGTTGCACTTTCCTGGTGAGCAGATCTACCACGTTGTCGGTTATTTCCTGGGCTTCGATTTGTTCCAGGTTCCAGTGCCAGCACCCGTGGGTATAATCAAAATCTATCAGAGCCTCGCTGTAGAGCGAGGTCAGAAACTCCTGGAGAAAAAAGGGGTTGCCGCCGGTTTTCGAAACGACCAGGCCGGCCAGGAGCATGGCCGGTTCTTCTGCGCAGTGCAGCGTTTCAGCAACCAGGCGGGTCACCGCAACGATGTCCAGCGGGGTGAGCGCCAGCGTGCTCACGCGGACTCCGGCCTGCCGGATGGCTTCGATGGTGGCCCAGAAGGGGTGATAGGCTCCAACCTCGCCATCCCGGTAGGCTCCAATCAGGAGCAGGTTCTGGTGGTCCGGGGCGGTCATCATCTGTTCGAGCAGCGCGAACGAAGCACTATCCGCCCACTGCATATCATCCAGAAAGAGCACCAGGGGGTGTTCGGGCCGGGTGAAGATGCGGACAAACTGCTCGAAAACCAGGTTGAAGCGATTCTGGGTTTCTTTGGGGCCGAGCACGGGGATTTCGGGCTGCGGGCCGATGATGTGTTCAACTTCGGGAATCACGTCGGTGAGGACCCGCCCGTTGGGTCCCACCGCCGCCAGCAACCTGGTGCGCCAGCCGGCGAGTTCCCGGTCGCTGGCGATGAGGACGTATTGCACCAGCGAACGAAACGCCTGGATGAGCGCGGCGTAGGGGATATCCTGTTGCAGCGGCTCGAACCGCCCGGAGATGACGTATCCCCGCTGGCGCGTGAGGGGTTCGTAGAGTTCCTGGACGAGCGCGGTCTTGCCGACCCCGGCTGCGCCCGCCAGCAGGACAACTTCGCTGGCTCCCTGCACGAGCCGCTCAAAGGCATCGAGCAGGGCCGCAATCTCCCGTTCGCGCCCATAGAGCTTCTGGGGGATGAGAAAGCGGTCGGAGGTGTCGTGTTGCCCCGGCACAAACTCCGGCCGCAGGATAGGCGGGCGCTCCTCCTCCCCGCCACCAACGATGCCATCCGGGCCGGCGTGGGCAATCACCAGTTCGCGGATGATTTCCAGGTCTGCCTTGAGGCCATAGGCCGATTGGTAGCGGTCTTCGGCGTTCTTTGCCATCAGCTTCAGGATAATCAAGGAAAGCTCTTCGGGGATGGAAGGGCTGCGTTCGTGGGGGGGGAGCGGCTGCCGGGCAAGGTGGTGGTGGACCAGGGACAGGGCGTCGTCGCTGTCGAATGGCACCTGCCCTGTCAGCAATTCGTAGAAGGTCGCGCCAAGCGAGTAGAAGTCGGTGCGGTAGTCCATGGCCCGGTTCATCCGCCCGGTTTGCTCCGGAGACATATAGACCAGCGTGCCTTCGAGGACGTGGGGGTTGCGGAAGGTGGGCTTCTCGCGTGATAGCACCGTTGAGATGCCAAAATCAATAATCTTGACCCGGTTGGTGGTGGGGTTGAAGACGATGTTGGAAGGGTTGAGGTCTTTGTGCATCGTGTGGCGCTGATGAATCTGCCCCAGAATCTCGGTAATCTCCGTTGCCAGGCTCAAGAAGGCTGGCAGGCGGAGCCGCCCGGCCAATCCCAGGCGCGTGAGCGATTCGCCGCCAAAGTCCTCCAGGACCATCAACCAGCGGTCGCGGTCGGTCTCCAGGCCATAGACCAGGGGGATGCCGGGCAGGTTGAGCGAGCGGGTCACCTCGTATTCTCTCCGAAACCAGGCAATTCGTTCTGGCGAGGGAAAGGTCTCTTTCAGCATTTTGAGGATGACCGGGGTGGCATCTGACAATCGCAAGGCGCGGTAGACCTGCGAGTTGGAGCTTTCGTAGAGATGTTCTCGTATTCGATACCCAGAGACCGGGCGCATAGGTTTCCTTCTCCCCACCAGCGAAGATTGAATCTCCTGCGTCTATTCTACTACCAAATCTCGAAGAGCAGGAGCAACCACCCGAACGGCTCCGTGCGGGCCGGGTATCCCCGCTGGTGCTCCTCCCATCGCGCCCCCGAAACTGGTATAATGGGGTCCCAGGATGAAAGAACAAGATCACACGTTTTCCCTGGGAGCGCGGTTTCGGGCCTGCTTACCGGCGAAGGACTGGCAGGAAGTGCGGGCCCGGCACGAAGCCAACCGCGCCGGCTGGAACATCGGAGCGGCCTGGTATACCCGCCGGCTGGACGAAACCATGGCGCGGTTGCGGAACGGGGGGAGCACGCTGCACCCCATTGAGCGCGAAAACCTGGGCGACCTGCGGGCGTGGTGTGGTACTGCTGTTCACCTCCAGTGTGCATCGGGGGAGGATACGCTCTCGCTCTGGAACGAGGGGGTCGGGCAGGTCATCGGCATAGATATCTCCGATGTGCATATTGCCAATGCCCGGCGCATGAGTGCGGCCCTTGGGGCCCCGCGGTGTGGTATCGGGGCGATGTCCTGGATATTCCGCCGGAGTTGCATACCTGTGCCGACCTGGTCTACACCGGGCGGGGGGCGCTGTGCTGGCTGCACGACCTTGAGCGGTGGGCGGAGGTGGTGTTTCGCTTGCTGAAGCCCGGTGCCATTCTGCATCTGTTCGATGACCACCCGGTCGCCTGGTTGTTCAACCCCGATGCGGAGACCTGGGAAGCGTCCGGGGTGGACTATTTTGCCCACAGCGAAGCAGCACAGAGCGCCGGGTGGTTGCCATCCGGCGAGGGGCAGCCGCTTGCGTCCCCTTCCGTCGCCTTGCCAGCGGCTCCGGCCCTGGTGTATGAGCGGTTGTGGCCGCTGGCAACGGTCTTTCAGGTGCTTCGGCGGGCGGGCCTGGTGGTGGAGCATTTTGGCGAATATCCCGAATCCTACTGGAACGGTTTTCCTTCGCTGAGGCCGGAGTCCGCGGACAGGTTCCGATGACGTTTGCCATGGTGGCAAGGCGACCTGCCTGATGCCCGTGGGATTGATCGCACCGTACGTGACGGGACTGGTCTTGTTGGACGCTCACCCGACCGGATCCGGGTTGCGCCGTTCCTGTCGGCTCGCTGTCACAATGCCCTCAGTCGTCTCTTGCGGGTCAGAAGTTAACCGGTGGACGATACCATGGGGCTTATCACCATATAGATAGAGACAGAACAATGGATCTCTGCTTTGTTATAAAGTGGTCAGAATACCGCCGGCAGAAAGCCCGGACGATTGAGCACCTCGACCAAACCTCCCACGATGCCGAGCATAAGCAGACCCTCGCGTTCCCCGTAGGTCACCATGGATTGGTCAAGATAGAGGCCGGCCAGGGACCCAATCATCCGTTTGTCGGCGTATTCTGGCAAAAACTCGCGGGCATTGCGCAACACCTCGACAAAGGCCGGGATATCGGTCGTTCGCATGCGACTCTTCGTCTCGTTGATCAGGACATATTCTCCACAGACCACCAGAACATCGTATTCCTGGAACCGGCCTCCGCTCTGGCACTTCACCCGGACGCCGGACAGGATCGGAGGGTCCGGGCATCCGACCACTTGTTTCAGAATACCTGGAATACTGGGGGCAATCAAGTCTTCGGCCAGCGTTCCCACCCGGTCCGACACCTCTGCAAGATGCTGACGCAGTTTCCGGTCTTCGCGCTCGGCGTTGTCTTTGAATTCGCGCATTTCCTGGGAGAAGCGCTCGTGCGATTCACGCATCTCCGCTCGAAACTCGCGCATTTCTTCGCGGGCCTCGCGTGACAGGCGATCCATATTCTCAGTAAGAAGGTCAACCCGGCGCGACATGGCCGCGACGCTGTTCACCATGTCGGCCACCAGGTCTTCCAATCGTCGCACGCGTGCACCGAGAGGAGCCGTCGTCATACTATCCCCCGATTCTGAAATACGACTTCTTCCTTTTCCTATTGTACCAGATGTCGGAGGTTTTTCAGTCATGAGCAACCGGGAGCGACCGCAGTGCGAATGACCCATCCCACGAGCGCCTTGTGTTTCTCTGCGACCTGTTCTATCATGCATGGAGGCATTTGCCGTCCTGTTCGGTCCTGACTCACATCAAATACCGGGGGATGACGTTCGCGCTGAGGGCTGTTCTGCCGCTTTGCAGCCGCCTGTTATGCGTCACCGCATCACCCGTCACTGGTATCACAGGCGATGAGATAGGAAGTAAGAGAAACGGACTCATGAATACTGATGGACCACCGGTGGCCGGGCAAGGCGGGGCAAAGCCCCCCCGCGAAGGAGCGCTAGCGTCTCGCCTGCCACGGCCCAGCGACGAACCAGCGGTCAGCCGGAGCGACCAGATTGCCAGGATTATTGAAAGCCGCCAACCGCTTGCCAGGGACATCGAGCAAGTGCAATATCATCTTCTGCACCTTTCCGAGATGCTCACAGCACTGGAACAACAGCGCGACCGGATGGTCCAGATGGGCGAGGAGGGCATGAGCGCGCGGCTTCGTGACATTGACCTCGCGGCCCTTCAATACAAGTTGACCACGGAACTGGAAAACCTGGACCGGCTCAGCCACCGCTTTGCCCGCGACACCCTGCACATCGGAGTTATCGGGCGGGCGCGTCAGGGGAAGAGCCGGCTGTTGCAGAGCCTGAGCGGCTTGACCTCGACCGAAATTCCCGATGGCGACCGCCAGCACTGCACCGGCGTTCGGAGCACCATCTCCCACAACCCTGGCGTGGCTCCCTATGCCGAAGTCTGGTTCTATACCATGCGGGGGTTTCTCGATGAGGTGATTGCGCCCTACTACTACCAGCTTCGCCTGGGACAGCCCCCGGACCGCCTCGATGAATTTGCCGGCAAGCCCTTGCCCGCGCTGGCGGCTAACCTCTCCACCGGATATGCGGAGCCGCAGGCAAAGTACGAACATCTGCGCCGATACCGCAACACCCTTGACCAGTATTACCGCCTGCTGTCAGCTCCTTCGCCTCGCCGCATCTCCCCCCAGGAGATACGGAACTACGTTGCCCAGGACACGCCAGACGGTCAGCGCACGAACGTCACGCACTTTGCGGTGCGCGAGGTGAAGGTCGTCTGCTCCTTCCCCCAGGAAGACGTGGGGAAAATTGCCATGATTGACCTGCCCGGTCTGGGCGATACCGGCATCGGCGACCAGGAACGGCTGATTGCCACCCTGGGGCATGAGGTAGACATCATCCTCCTGGTGCGGATGCCCAGAGCCGCCGGCGACCAGTGGTCGGATGTGGACGTGCAGCTCTATGACCTGGCCCGTGCGGCCCTGCCAGACCTCCCGCTCGACCAGTGGTCATTTCTGGTGCTCAACCGCACCAGTGCGCTGTCGAACAACGGTGACAATCTGAAGAACTGCCGCGACCTCCAGGACACCCTGACTTCCGAGGGGCATATGGAGGTGATAGACTGCCTGGTTGCCGACTGCGCCAACCCCCAGGAGGTGCAGCACACAGTGCTGGACCGCGTGCTTTCCTACCTGGCCTCCCACATGACCGCGCTGGACTATCGCTATGCCCGGTCGTGCCAGGACCGCCTGCTGAGCCTCCAGCAGGACACCCATGCCGAGCTTGAGAAGGCCCGCCAGGCATTGGGAAGTGTCCCCTCGGCGGCGAGCGAGTTTCCGCTCTTCCAGCGCCTCTTCAGGGGCGTGTGGGATGACCTGACCGGCGGGTTGGAGCGTCTGCTCAAAGAACTCGACGGTCAGCGTACCCGCGAGAACCCCGTTTTTGAGGCGCACGTCGAACGGGCCCTCGAAGTTTGCCGGACCGACACCGTCTTGCCTTCCATCGAAGCGATTGAAATACGCCGAGACCGATTCGGGTCGTATGAGATGGCCTACCAGGAATACCTGCACGAACTCCGCACCCACCTGACGCGCCACTTTCTGGCGCTGGATGAAGGGCTGCGCCTCTCGACCGACGAGGTGAAGGAGCAGGTTGCCGCGGTGCTGGTGCAGCAGGGGCGAATGGGAACACTGACCCCATCCAGGGGGGTGGACTTTCTGCGGGCCATGGTTGACCAGATGTTGCAGGAATACCCGCTGTTTTGCGCATCGTTCGAAACCCTCGCCACATTCGAGTTGTCCTACCGGGGGTTCATCCAGTATCGCATTCGCCGCACCCTTGATGAACTCACCCCGGACCTGACGAGCCTGGCCCTCTCGAGCCACCCCTCTGCCTACGAAGTGCTGGAATGCCTGTGCTCGCTCTACCACGAGACGCTCTACAAGGTGCGGCTGGCGCTGACCAACTGGCTATCCGAGCCAAACGAGGCAGCTTTTGCCATTGCCGAGGAATTTACCGACCAGGTGCTCCGCGCCGAGGGAGCCAGAGAAGGATGGGAGCGCTTCTACTACGAGGTCCGCGGCGAAATCTGGGCCTCGGAATTTCAGAAGTTTGGCGAAAGCTCGATGGTGCGGCGGCAGTGGCAGGAGGCGATTCAGCGGGTGGACGAAGCCAGCCGGCCCGACCGGTTTCAGTTTCTCAGGGGAGGGGAAGAGGGCGTATGACCGCAACGGTGCAGATTACCATGCTCGGCGGGAGTGGCGTGGGCAAAACCAGTTTGCTCACCTCGATGTACGAACAGTTCAACGCCACGGTCGGGGTGACCAACCTTCAGCTAACCCCCGACCTGGAAAGCTCGGCCATCCTGAGCGACCGACTGGCCGAACTCAAGAGCCTGCTGGAAGATTTCGAAGCCACCGCGGGGCAGGGCATTCTGAAGACAGCCCAGAAACGTTTGTTTCAGTTTGACATCGGCCAGTCGGGCCGAAGACCATCGCTGTCGCTCCAGTTTGTAGACTACCTGGGGGAATGGATTGACGCTGACGCCACGCCGGAGGAAAAGCTCCAGGTGTTGAACCTGCTGCGCGAGTCCAGGGTGGTGCTCGTGGCGATAGACGCCGCGGCTCTGATGGAGGAAAACCGCCGCTGGAACGAGAAAATCAACCGCACGCAGCAGGTGACCGACCTGTTCAAGCGGGCCTACCAGGGGGTGTACGAACCGCGGATGGTATTGCTCGCGCCGGTCAAGTGCGAAAAATACCTTTCCCATGAGCAGGCAGCCGCCGAACTTCAGGAGACGATTAAAAAGGAATACCGCTCGTTGTTGAACTTCCTGGCCTCCGGGGTGCTGAAAGAAAAGGTCGCAGTGGTCATCACGCCGGTGCAGACGGTGGGCAGCGTCATTTTTTCGCGCATCGAGGTGCGCAACCGCGAGCCGCATTTCTTCTTTCGCAAGGTGCGCTACGACTCGGTCTACAGCCCGAAGGACAGTGACCAGCCACTGCGCTACCTGCTGCGCTTCCTGCTCAGTATGCACTACCGGCGCTTCGGGCGGTGGCTGCTCTTCGATTTCCTGCGCGAATGGTTCGGGGTGGGGCACTATCTCCGCGAAGCCATTGAGGAGTTTGCCAGGGGGTGCAAGGAATCGCAGGGCTTTGAAGTGGTGCAGGGGCGGGAATTATTGAGCCTGGACCATCAGTAATTGGAGGTTTGTGGTGGAGTGGTATATCCGAAGTTGCGGGGTCGGGCCAGAGCATGGCTACAGTTGGGTCCGGGTTGACCACACGGGCCAGAAGCGGCAGGAACCCGCGGTGCTCAAGACGCTGAAAATGTATGACCTGGTGGAGCACGAAGTCTTTTCCGTTGGCCTGGAACGGTCGAATGAAAAGCTGGTGCTGCTGGTCACGGGCCTCAAGGTGGAGAAGAGCCGCGACTATCAGCGCCGCCGGGTGTCCAATTCGATGGTTGGTGCGGGCGTTTCTGCCGACGAACCCACCCTGCGGGCCATTGCGGCCCACGCCCTGCGCGGGGGGTTGGATGTGCTGGTAGACCAGGCCATCCGGTCGGACCATGACCCGCACGGGGTGGGCTTTCTCGTCTCGCCCGATCTGGTTGCCCACCTGCGCGAGCAAAAGGCGGCCGGCAGCGCCGAGCTGCGGGTAGCGGACCACCGCATTGGGGCCAATGAGGAGCGCCTCCGGAAAGACCTGGCGGCAGAACTGGATGGTTGCCAGTTGCCCAGGCGCAACGGGCCGCTGGTCGTGGTGACGCGGAACACCGATGGTGGGCGGCTGCGGCTGGCAAAGGTGTGGCGGGGGTTGTCGCGGCTCGTGCTGGTCCGCGATGGAGAAGCCGGGAACGAATGGCACGATGCGGTGGAAATCGCGCTGAACTTTCAGGGCAAAGACCTCAGCCACGCCTGCTTTAGCGGGGCAGACTTGCGCTATGCCGACTTGAGCGAAACGAACCTGAGCTACGCCGACCTGAGCCAGGCCGACCTGCGCCACGCCAACCTGAGCAAGGCCAATCTCTCGCACGCCAACCTGAAAGGGGCGGACCTGCGCTCGACCAACTTCTGGCGGGCGTTTTATTTCGCCACGGAGTTTCAGGGCGCGGTGGGCAACAAGGCCACGACCTGGCCCTTCCTGATGACGCCAATTGGCGTGGTGGAGCGCGAGACGTGAGGTGGGGACACAAAAAAACAGTCAGCCACGCTGCTGACTGCCGGTGTTCGGTTCCCGGTTCTGGCGGAATCTGCGGAATATTACGCGATGCGGCGCACAAAGCGCTCAATGTGCTCCAATGCCTGCTCAATTTTCTCCATCGAAGTGGCGTAGCACGCACGGATGTAGCCCACCCCGCTTGGCCCGAACGGGTCGCCTGGAACGACGGCAACGTGTTCTTCGTGCAGCAGCCGTTCGGCAAAATCTTCGCTGCTCAGTCCCAGGTGCGAGACCTGTGGGAAGGTATAGAACGCGCCCCTGGGTTCGAAGGTGGGCAACCCAATGGTGTTGAACCCATCCACAATGACGCGGCGGCGGCGGTCATATTCCGCGTGCATGGACCGGACATATTCTTCGCCAATGCGCAGCGCCTCCAGAGCGGCATACTGGCTCATCGTCGGCGCAGACATGATGGCATACTGGTGGACCCGCGTCATCGCCTCGATGCAGTCCGCCGGGGCCGCAATCCAGCCAAGCCGCCACCCGGTCATCGCATAGGACTTGGAGAACCCACCCATCAGCACGGTTCGCTCCTGCATCCCAGGCAGCGCCGCAAAGCAGGTGTGTTCGACCCCGTAGACCAGGCGGTCATAGATTTCGTCTGACATGACCATCAGGTCATACCTTTCGGCAATCCGCGCAACATCAAGCATCCGTTCGCGGCTCATCACCGCGCCGGTCGGGTTGTTGGGGTATCCAATCAGAATGGCCCGGGTCGCGGGGGTAATTGCCGCCTCAATCTCATCCCCTGTGACCTGGAACGAATTATCCGCATGGGTTGGGACCAGCACCGGCGTGGCGTCGGCCATCATGACCGCCGCGGGGTAGGCGACAAAACAAGGCTCAGGAACGATGACTTCGTCGCCCGGATTGAGCAGGGTCAGCGCCGCAATTTGCATTCCCTCGCTCACTCCGACGGTGATGAGGATTTCCTTGACGGGGTCGTAGCGAACTCCGTAGAGGTTTTCCAGATGGTCCGCAATCGCTTCCCGCAGTTCGAGCATCCCCGAATTTGAGGTATACCGGGTGGTGACATCCACGGAGCGCTGGCCGGCCAGGCGGATAGGTTCAGGGGTGATGAAATCCGGCTCGCCGACGCCAAGCGAGATGACGTCTGTCATGGTGGCGGCGATGTCGAAGAAGCGGCGGATGCCGGACGCCGGCATCGCCCGAACCCGCCTGGAGATACGGGAGCGCGGCCCGGCAGGGACTCCGACCCCATTGGACTGGTGAGGGCCCCCGACCAGGTGGGGGGTTCCTCCATGGACCAGAACCCCAGGCATGCCGCCTCCGTTTCCATTTCCATTTACCTGACCGATGACCGAACGTGGTTCGGTCTGGACTTCTGATGGTGGTTGAGCCATAGTACTTTCCTCCTTACGTTCTTTCCTTTGCTTGACATCCATATCCGTTGGGCGCAACGCCCTGCGCCCCTTCGTCACCCCGGTCACGGTATTACTACGGTAAACGGTGAAACCGGGTCTGATGTTACACCATGGCCGGATCGAACACTCCGACGCCCCTGGTCTGGGTACAGGTTTATGTTCCTGTTCCTGGTCATGTCATGGTCATGAGAACAACACACTGAGCGAAAGGTCCTTGTGGATACGCATAATGGCCTCCGCGAAGAGCGGGGCCACACTGACCACCTGAACCCGCACATCCTGACAATTCTCCACCTGGGGGATGGTGTCGGTGACGATGGTCCGGGCAATGCGCGACTCACTAATCGTCTGCAAGACATCCCCCGCAAAACCCGTGGGTCACACAGGCATAGACTTCCCTCGCGCCCCGTTCTAGCAGGATGGTGACCGCATCCATCAGGGTTCGGCCCGTTGATATCATGTCGTCCACAATGATCGCCGTTTTTCCTTCCACTTCTCCGACCATTTCCAGCACGTTGATGTGGGCCGCATCGGGGCCGGTGCGCTGGCGGGCAATCATCGCCAACCCGGTGCCCTGGAGCCGCTCGCGGAAGGTGTTGGCGCGGGCAACCCCACCCGAATCGGGCGAGACGATGACGACATCGCGCAGCGACAACCCGTGGATAGCGTCGGCCAGGATGGGGCCGGCCTGCAAGTGGTCCACCGGGATATCGAAGAAGCCTTCGATGGCCGGGGCGTGCAGGTCCATGGTCAGGACCCGGTCGGCTCCCGCGGTGCGGATGAGGTTTGCCACCAGTTTGGCCGCAATCGGCTCGCGCCCGGTGGTTTTCTTCTCCTGTTTGGCATAGCCGTAGTAGGGGATGACCGCGGTGACCCGTGCGACCGAGGCCCGCCGGAGCGCGTCAATAATCATCAGGAGTTCCACCAGGTGGTGGTTGACCGGAATGCAGGTGGGTTGTATCACAAACACATCGCACCCGCGAACGTTGTCTTCCAGCTTGACCCGGGTCTCACCGTTTTTGTAGGTTCCAACGAGGGCCCGCCCCAGGGGCATATTCAGACATCTGGCAATGTCCTGGGCCAGTGGGAAGTTTGCGTTCCCGCTAAAAATAAGGAGTCTTCCTGCCATGTGTGCTGCCCTTTTCCCTTATAAAAAAAAACAGTGAAGCGACGCTCCACTGTCCAGCCAACCCGCCTGACAACCGCAAGATCCTTCAAGATGCTTGCGACGACTGCCCGACCGGTGGCTCTAACCTGCTGCTGCAATAACGATGATATTTACTGTCATACTTATCTGGCTATCGTTCATCGTGCTCGGCCCTGGTCGGATACCCTCTGGCCCTGCTGGTCGCCAGGGGAGTGGTCGTTCGGGCTTGCCCGATGGCTACCGGGTCAGGATTCGAACCTGAACCAAGAGATCCAAAGTCTCTTGTGCTACCCTTACACCACCCGGCACTGCGATGATTGCCGTCACGTCCCACTCCTTCCAACCATGTGGAGGGTATTATACCACGCGTGCTTCTGTGAGGCAAGTGAAACAAAGAGGCAGAAGGGGGAATGGGAGTCGGGGGCATCCCCGACTCCCATTCCCCGACCGCCGTTCCCCGGTCCTGGCCTACCGCCTGATAAGCGGCAGATACACCGTAAGCGGCCCTGCTGGCCCTGGGGTCGGGGTTGGCGGCAAGAGATTGCCATCACCCGAACCTGGTGATTCGAGCAGCGTCACCCAGGCCATCGTGCTGCTTATCGCAAACGTTTCGCTCGGCATCACCGACGCCGTATTGTGATACCGTTCCCCCACGGTTCCGGTCATGATGCGCGTCCGGTAGCGCAGCGTGAGGATACCGGGTTCCTCATCGCTGCCAGCCGGAACGGTCAGGCCGCTCCACGAGAGTTTGAGCGAGTCCGACACCGTTTCTGTTGTTGGTGCTGCGCCTCCTTCGGGGACCATCTGGACGAACTCCGTATGTTCCGGCAAGACATCCTCAATCGTCACCCCTGTGATACTCGTGGTCCGCGGATTGACCACGGAAACCTGATAGTCGAAGGGGTTTTGCTCCTGAACATACGGGTGGTCCACCACCTTGCCAATCCGCGGGTCAGATGGCGAACAAACCGTTATCGTGTCGGTCATGGCTCCCTGTTGCACTATGATGCCATCCGTGCTCGACAGGTGCGAAGCCACTTCCAGCGGCGACCAGGTTTCCCCCACCTCGCACACCACGTCCAGCACCAGGCTGGCAGAAAGGTTGCTTCCGGACGGGGCCGGAACCGTCAGGTCGTCCCACTCCAACTGGACCGTTCCGTGGTCCAGGTCTCGCCGTATCCACGGGACTGGGGACGACGAAGCCATCTCCACATAGTTCAGCCCCATAGGGAGGGTGATGACCGCTGTCGTCCCGCCATACGCATAGACATTCTGGTTCACCACCTCAACGCGATAGGTCACCTGCTGCCCTGGGTTTTCGCACAGCCAGGGAGAAGTGAACGACGCTTCAACGGTTGCCAGCGGCATCACCGTCACCGAAACGGTTGCCCCTTCGCTGGCAATCATCGCCGACCACCCCTCCGGCGGCACCACACTGAGCGAACTCGAAAACACCCCCGGCTCCTCGCCGGTCAGGGCAACATACGTGAGCGTGACGACCTCCGTGGTTCCCAGGGAGGGGAAGGTCCAGGTCAGCCGTGTCTGGTTGCCAATAGTCTGTTCCATCTCCGGCGCGGTGGTCACCGAACCGGAGGGGTCCATCCGGACGAAGGTAAACCCGGCTGGCAGGATATCTTCGACCCGCACATTCGAGGCTGGTTCTTCGGTGCTGGTATTCCGAACCGACAGCGTGTAGACCAGCCGGTCCTTCAGACTGGCCCGTGAGCGGTTCACCTCCTTGGCATACTCGATGTTCCCCGTCTCCTGCTCCGGCGGGATAATCGTAATCTCAGTGGTGTCCTCGTCCGGCTCAAATGGCTCTTCCGAGATGACCACGGCCCGGTTCTGGTGGTGGCTCTGCAAGGCTCCCGACTTGAGACGGAGTTGATATTGCAGCACCAGCGTTCCATTATTCTGGGGGGTCGTGCGCGGAATGGTCAGGTCGTTCCACGCTATCGTATTGCGCTTGAGCGGGTCGAACACCGGCTCCGGCCCCTGAACCATCCGCACAAATTCCATATTGTCGGGAAACGTGTCTTCGACCGAAACGCCGCTGACCGCTTCGGCCTTCGGGTTCACCAGGGTAATCTGGTAGAACACCAGGCTGCCAACCGGCGCGTTCGGCGGGTTGACCTCCTTCCCGATAGCGGGCAATTCTTCTGGCAGGCAGGGCACCAGCGTGTCCGGCTGCCCTTCTACCGTCTGTTGGGGAATGCTGCCATAGGGGGTCGAAGCCGCAATCTCTGGCTTCAGGGTATGCCAGACGTGCCCGACCTGGAGGTTCACCCCGATGCGCACCCGCCCAAACAGCCCTTCGGACGCGCCCGGCACCGGCACCGCCCTCCAGGTCAGGGTCGTCGTCAGCCCATCCCTGGTGGCCCGCACCACTGGCTCTGGCATCGAGTCGTTCAGCGGACCCAGATATCGCAGCCCGATAGGCAGCGAGATGACCACCGTCGTGTCCGGGAACGCCTGCGGATTCGTGTTCACGATTTCAAACTCATAGGGAACGACCGTGTCCAGGAAATCGCACGTTTCCGACACTTTGAGCGTTGCCGAAATGATGGTGAGCGGCGTGATGGACACGGGCACCCCGCTGCCGCCGGTGGGTTTGGTGGTCCACCCCGAAGGAGGAGACAGGGTTGCGAAGTTCGTATGCTGGCCGAGCACCCCACTGGTCCGCACGTGGTAGGTTATCGTGAGCACTTCGGAAGCCTCAAGCCGCGGCAGAGTCCAGCGCAGCCGGGTTTGTTCCGCCCCCACCGTCTCCACCAGCGGCTCATCGGTGACCACACTCGACGGGTCTAGCCCGATATAGGTAAACCCTCTGGGCAGTGTGTCCCGGACCGTCACGTTCTCAACCGCCAGCAGGGTGTTTTCGTTGCGCACCTCCAGCGAATACACCGCCTCGTCGTACAACCCCACCTTGCTCCGTTCGGCTTGCTTGGTGAGCTTCACCACACCAGGAGCCACCCGCACCGGAACCTCGCTGGTGGTCGTCTCGAATGGCGTGCTCGACGACGTCGCGATAACCGTGGCGCGGTTGGTATACGCATCCTGGATGGTCCCGGACATCAGGCGCACCCGATATTCCAGGACCACCGTCTGGGCAGCTTCCCCAACGCGGGCCGGGACAACCAGGTCATTCCACACCAGCGTGTTCGTGTCCGTCACAATCTCTGGCACCGGCCCGCGGACCATCCCGATGAACTGGACTGATGACGGCAGCACATCTTCGACCGAAGCCGTGATAGCCTCGTCGGTCGGGTTGGCAAGCGTTACCTGGTAGCGGAACTCGTCGCCAACCGCCACGGATGTCTGGTCCACCACCTTGCCCATGGTCGGTCGTTCGGGGGCGCAGGGGACGATATCTGGCTCCAGCGAAATACCTTCTCGCTTTTCCCAGGGTGGGATAATCCCGTCCGGACTGGTAGCCTCAATAGACAGGTTGAGCGGTTCCCAGACATCGCCAAGCTGGAGCCGGACCTCCATCACCACCTGGGTAAAGGGACCGTCCGATGCTGGCACTCCCAGGCCATACCAGGTCAGAACCGTCTGCCCCGCTTTCACTTCAATCGAGTCCGGAGCGGGCGTTGTCCCCAGGACCTGGACGAACGACAACCCGATGGGCAGCCGGGCAATCACCGTCGTATTCGTATACTCGTGGGTGTTGGTATTGAGCAGAACAATGTTACCATCAATCGTTGTTCTCTGGTCTTCGCAGGTTCTTCCGGTGTCGAACGATGGAGCGATGGTCATGAGCGGTTTGACAATCGTCATCGGGGCGATATCGCCCGACGGCGTAGCGCTCCAGACCTCATCCGGAGGCAAAACACTGACCTGACTCTGGTATTGCCCCACAACATTCCCCGTGCGAGCCAGATAGCGGATCGTGAAGGTCTCCAGGGACTCAATGGTGATATCGTTCCAGGTCAGTTCCAGCCGGTTGTCGGTCGTTGGCTCAATCCGCGGCCTGCTCGTCACATCGCTGGAAGGGTCCATCTCGACATAGCTAAACCCCTCTGGCAGCATATCCCGAACGGTGACGCCGATGACCGGCAGGTCTTTGTTTTCGTTGCGCACCTCGATGGTATAGACGAGGATGTCCCCCAGACTGGCTTCCGCACGGTCCACCTTTTTCACGTACTTCAGGTTCGCCGTCCCTGGAACGGGGGTCGAAGTTGGGGGGAGGGGAGTCGGTGTAAAGGTCGGGAAGCGTGAAGTTGGCGAAGGACTGGGCGTCCTGGTCGGAGTCGCCGGAGTCGGGGTCGGGTTGCACTCCGGCGGGGGTTGATAGGCTACCTGCACCGACGCCGCTGGAATCATCCGCACCAGCAGTGGAACGCCAACGGATTCGACGAGAAAGTTAGCCTCGTTGGTATAGGCCTGGGCCGAGGGACAGGAGCTATCTACAAAGGCGGAGAAGGTCACGGCTATCTCCTCGCCCGGACCGAGCGGAACCATTTCCCACCACACGTCGTTCGAAAGGGGTATCTCTTCGCGCTGGTCGGTATAGCCCCCGGCGGTCTGTTCGGCAAACACGAACGACCCCATCACATCAT
The DNA here is from genome assembly GCA_012032475.1 of Chloroflexaceae bacterium. Classification (GTDB taxonomy): domain Bacteria; phylum Chloroflexota; class Chloroflexia; order Chloroflexales; family Chloroflexaceae; genus JAAUSY01. The sequence goes on along the minus strand of JAAUSY010000012.1, from coordinate 3,096 downwards.
ACAGCCCGACGTTATACGTATACTGGCTGCCGGTGTTACTGACTCGCAGCGTAAAGTTTACCCGCTCTTTCGGGCTGAGGCCACTGGTGCGGTCCACCGACTTGGTGACCCGAAGGGGAGGGCTTATCTCCATCAGCACCAGGGTCGGGCCGTGCGAGGTGATGGTTTCGTCTCCTCGCTTGACGGTGGCGCTGTTCCGGTAGGTCGTGTAGTAATAGCCATCTACCCGCAGGCGGTAGCTCAGCCGCAGCGTGGTGTTGCCCGGAACGGTGACCCCCTCCCAGACGACCATCCCGCAGGTACCTTCTTCGCCCTCCTGGGCGGGGTTGGTCGGTTCGAAGGGTTGCCCATCGAGCGTGGCCGAATCATCTACATACGCGAAGCAAGCTCCGTCGGCCTTGGTCCCCGGCAGGTTGTTGGTGATGACGACCTCTTCGGCTGTGGTCGAGCCTTCGTTGATGATTTCAATGGTGTATTGGAAGTGTTCGCCGCGCTCTTGCACGAAGTAGTTATTCCGGAAGTTCACCTCGGCCCCGCTGTTCGCCGGGGTAATTTGGTAGGACAGGCGCGGGCGAATGTTGACGCTCCCCCCAGTCACGTCCTCGGTACAGGCTGAGGGGATATTGGCCGGAGCCGCAAAGCTCGCTCGCCCGCTGCTGGTGTTGTTCGCAAAGCTCCCCCGGACCTGAACCGTCAGTTCTTTCACCGCCGGTGTGGCAATAGACCCCGCACCGATATCGAACGTCCAGGTGACCGTGCCGCCGGTCTCGCTGCCGTCTGGCGCACTCGACGGCGACGGGTTGGCCGAGAGGTAGGCAACATCCGATGGCAGGTCGAACATGAGTTGCCCCCCGTTGACCGCCTGGTCGTAGAAGTTCTCCACCCGGATGATCAGGTTCGTCGCATCGCCAAAGGGAATATCCTGGGTGGCAACGGTGATAGACGCAATCTTCACCGGGGTCACCACCGTGATGGACGGGTCTCCTCCGGGGTCGGTGATATGGTACCGGGTCTGCTCGTCTTCGTTCTGAAAGGGTATCTCATCACTGGTCACGTAGTAGCCATTGCTCTTGAGCATCCCACATTGAACTGGCTGGTTCAGTTTGCGGTAGGAGACGGGCAGGTCTACCATCTGGCCGGGCAGCAGCGGGCCGGGGATTTCCCACCGCACCCGCGGGTTGTCGGCGGTTCCGCCGTCCACCAGGTAGTCGCTGTCGCTGGCGACAAATTCGCTCCCCTGGGGCCAGGTGTCTTCCACCACGATGTTCGTGGCTTTCCGCGCATCCTGACGGATATGCCCATCCTTCACATCGCCCGGATTGGTCGCATTGCCGATATGGAGGGTGAAGGTCCCTTCTTGCAGGGGGTAGAGCGAATCGCTCGTGGTGGCCTCTTTGCTGATCGAAAGGATGGGGCCGATGAGCATGGTCAGGTTCGTATGCTCGGCAGCGGGGACACTGGAACGGTCGAAGAAGATGCGCGCCGAACCCGATGGACGAATGAGGGGGCCGTTCGTCCGCGGGTAAATCGTCTGGTTGGTCTGGAGGAGCACACTGAACCGCCCCCCCTCGCCAGCGCCAAGGGTGCCAATGTTGTAGCGAGCCTTCCCGCTGATGTCCGGTTCCTCTATCAGGTTCACCGAAGGCCCCACCACGCTGCCAGGGATGACCGCGCAGCCGGAGGCGCAGTATTGCCATACGCTTCCGTTGGTGCTCGGCTCCGGGGAGAAGTTCGTCCAGATGGCTTCAAGCTCCACCCGGCTGGCGTTCTCATCGCCCGTGTTGGTGTAGACATAGGTGTAGATAATCTCGTCGCCAGGCAGGACCGTGGCTGGTAGCTGGACCTCTACTCCCATGGTGACGGCGCTGAGCGGAAGGTTTTGTGGCTCCCCTTCTTCATCAGCGGGGGAGCCTTCGTCTCCGGTTGGGCGGGACGGACCTGGCAACCAGGGAGACGGGGGCCGGCCAGGTGATTCTTCGGGAGTTGGGGGAGGCGTTGCTCCGCGGACCTTCACCATGGCAAACGGAAGAAGCGCAAAAAGAGCCAGAAGAAAGAGAACGAACGTCAGCCTGCTGTTCCGATGACGAAGCCATTCGTCCATGCATGCACCTCGTTTGAATGAATTTAAGGGACCATAACGCGAACGCTGATGATCAGGGGCAGGTAGTTTCGGGTAATTTCCGTCTGCGTATCGGCTCCCCAGGAGCCATTGACGCCATCCAGAAATTGAGCGAGTTCCGACTCGGCATCGGGCACCACCAGATGGTTGTGTCCCAGGCGAATATCAAAGAGTTGGCTGAGTTGGGCCAGTTCGGGGGGGATATCGCCGCTCAAATGGTTGTATTCCAGCGAAAGTTCTTCCAGGTTGGTCAGGTTGCCCAGTTCGGGCGGAATCGTCCCCTCCAGACGATTGTGGTCGAGGTAGAGGATTTCCAGGCTGGTGAGGTTGCCCAGTTCGGGCGGCAGCGGGCCGCTCAGCGTGTTGTTCTGGGCCTGGAAATCTCGCAGGTTGGTCAGGTCGCGCAGTTCGGGCGGCAGCGGGCCGCTCAGGTGGTTGTCATAGAGCAGGAGTTCTTGCAGGTCTGCCAGGTTGCCCAGGTTGGCGGGGATGGCTCCGTTCAGGTGGTTTTCGTAGAGATAGAGCTTCTGGACCTTCGCGAGATACCCCAGGTTGACGGGAATGGTCCCGCTGAGTTCATTGCTCTGCAAAAACAGCGACTGGACCTTCGACAACCCGCCAAAGGAAGAAGGGATGGTCCCGCTCAGGTGGTTCTGCGACAGGTCGAGTTCCCGAACGTTGGACCATCTGCCGAGCGCGGAGGGCAGGGTTCCACTCAGTTCGTTGCTCTGCATCCGCAGCACTTCCAGGTTGGTCAGGTTGCCCAGTTCGATGGGGATGGTGCCGGTGAGGCTGTTGGTCTGCAATTCCAGTTCTCTCAGGTTGGTGAGGTTGCCCAGGGTCGGGGGGATGCTCCCCGTCAGGTGGTTGTTCCGAAGTCGGAGGTATTCGAGGTTGGTGAGGTTGCCCAGTTCGGGTGGGATGGCTCCGCTGAACTGGTTTTGCACCAGGCTCAAGTCCTGGAGGCTGGCGAGGTT
>JAAUSY010000278.1 GCA_012032475.1 Chloroflexaceae bacterium | reverse complement strand
GGAATGCGGGCCGCGGTGGCCCGTCTCGACCAGCCGGGACCCGTCGCCATCTCACCGGCACCGGAACTGCGTGGCCCCCTATATGGGGGCGCTGGCCTATGCCCTCCGAACGCGGGAACTGCTCGGCGTGACGGCGACGGGCTATCAGCCCTTTGTCAATACTCGCGCTGGCACAACCCCCCGATACGCCATCATCCGCGAGGACGAAGACCCCCGCGAATATGGGATGGCAACCACGGCCCGCCTCTGGGGAGACGGGCGGGCGGCGCTCTATGCTGTGCCCCCGGAGCGGCTGGCGTGGCTGAGCGGACGCCCGACCGCGCTGACCGAAGGTTCTCTGCTGATGGAGGACACGACCTGGAGCCGCGCCCGGCTCGGCATTGGGGATTACCTGGAGGTTTCGTCTACCTCCCCGCTGACCCTGGACCTCGGCAGCGAGACGATAGGCCTTGAGCCGGGTGCCCCTCCCCCACCCGGCTCGCCCCCATCGCAGCGCACGGTGGACCTGGCGCTGGCAAGTTTCGGACCCCAGACGATAGCGCTAACGGTCGGAGAGGGCACCGAGCAACGTCGTTCCCGCCTGGATATCCCCGCCGGTGCTTCCTTCTTCCGCACCGGTGCGGTCACAGTTCCCACCTCGCTCACGCTGCGGGGGGGGAGCGCAGATGCTCCCCTGCTGCTGCGGTGGGCCAGCCTCAGCCTGGATGGACCCGAAGCGGCAGATCGGCCAGTGCCAGTGCCATCTGACGACACGTTGCTCCTGGGCGTTTCCAGTGAGCCACAGGCCGGAGGGAGCCACACAACGCTCCAGGTTGCTAACCCCGGAAACGAAGCGCTCCGGCTGGCCGTAGAAATCTACGAAGATCGCGCTGGGTATGACGTTGCCCCGGCCCACTACGCCTGGTCCCTCGTTCCGCTCCCCCCTGATGGCCCCCACCGGCTGGAGCTTGACTTGCTCACGCCGGCCATGCACCTCGATGGCACGCCGTTGCCCGTGCAGACCGAAGCCGTGCCCGTGCATGATGGGAGCTATTTTGCGGCACTGTGGGTCTACCAGGGGGAGCAGGTCCGACGGGTGGTTCCCTTCCTGCGATTCGAGCGCCACGGCCCCGCTATTGAGACGGTGACCCCATTCGACGTCAACGCGGTTTTTGTGGGACTGCGCACGCCCGCAACCCTCGCCCCGGCCAGGTTTGGCGACCGCATCGCCCTGCGCGGCTTCGAACTGGATGCCCCCCGCCTGCAACCGGGCAAGCGGTTGTGGGTGTCGCTGCTCTGGGAGGCAGAGCAAGCCCCGGAGCACCTTTTCCTGGTCTTTGTCCAGGTGCTCGACGAGAACGACCACAAGATTGCCGAGTGGAACGGGGAAGCCGGCGGCGCGTGGCACTCCACCCCGGCCTGGAAGACGGGGCAGCGCATCTGGCAGGATGTGCCGCTCGATCTTGCCGCCGATGCTCCACCGGGCAACTACCGCGTTATTGCGGGGGTGTTCGACCCGACGACCGGGGAGCGGCTGCGGCAGCAAGACGGGCGTGACTTCTTGCTCGTGGGGAACGTGTCAGTGGAAGAAGTGTGGGAAAGGTAGCGAGCATCACCGCTCCACCAGCCGTGCCACGGTCACGCCCTCTCCGCCATCTTTCCCCCCGCTGTCGAACGACGTTACCAGGGGGTGCGACCGTAAAAAGGCATGAACAACCTTGCGCAATGCTCCGGAGCCTCTGCCGTGGATGAGGCGAACATAGGGCAGGCTCGCAAGGTAGGCATCGTTCAGGTAGCGTTCGAGCGCCGGTGCGGCATCCGAGGTGCGCCACCCCCGCATATCCAGCGTCATCGAAACGTCGGGCGCAGCAGGTATGGCAACTGAGCGCGAGGGAGCCGGAGATGCGAACGAGGATGGTTCGTCGCGGTGGCGGGACCTGCGGCCATCCTGCTCCGCGCAAAGCTCCCGCCGGTCGGCCTTCACGCGGAACCCCCCTACCTGCACCTCAACCGTCTCATCCTCGGCATCAAAAGCAACAATCTCGCCCGTCAGGCCAATCGAGCGCACCCGCACGGTGTCGCCCACCTGGAGCGGTGCAGGCTCAGCGGAGGGGGCCGGCTGCGCCTTCTGGCTGGCCCGTTCAACCTGGGTAGCAATGTGCTGCAACCGCTGCTCAGATTCCTGGATTTTCTGGCGCGACGGGTGCAACGCCGGTTCGCCTCGCACCTCCTTGCGCAGCCGGTGCAGTTCGGCGCGGGCCTCACGGATTTCATCCTCAACCGACCGGAGCACTTTTTCCAGTTGTTCCTGCCGGGTTTCTTCAAATGCCCGCATTTCCCGCGACCACCGTTCGCGATATTTCTCGGCGTCGTTGCGAATTTCCTCAGCGCGTTGCAGCTCTGCCGTCGCGTGCTCGCGCTTGCGGTGAATATCTTCCAGCAGACCTTCAATCCGCAGGGTCTCGTGGGTCATCATGCTGCTGGCGCGTTCAACTAGCGCCGGGTCAAGCCCCAGGCGGGCTGCAATCGCCAGCGCGTTGGAACGGCCGGGCAGCCCGATGGTCAGTTCGTAGGTTGGGGCCAGGGTGGCTTCGTCAAACTCAACCGAAGCGTTCTGCACGCCTGGTGTGTTGTAGGCAAAGGCCTTCAGTTCGGCGTAGTGGGTGGTGATGATGCCCAGACAGTTTCGTTCGCGCAACCGCTCAATGATGGCCCGCGCCAGGGCCGCCCCCTCAACCGGGTCGGTGCCGGCGCCAATCTCATCGAGCAGGACCAGCGTATGAGGCAGCGCAGCAGACGACCGCGGCGGGTTGCGTTCAATCTCCGCCAGCGTCCGAATGATGGTCGTCATATGCGACGAAAACGTACTGAGATTCTGCTCAATGCTCTGCTCATCACCGATATCGGCAAAGATGTGGGCAAAGACCGGCAGCCGCGAGGGAGCGCGAACCGGAAGATGAAGACCGGCCTGGGCCATCAGCGCCAGCAGCCCGACCGTTTTGAGCGCCACCGTCTTTCCGCCCGTGTTGGGGCCGGTAATCAACAGCAATTGAAACTCATCGCCAAGCCAGACATCAACCGGTACGACCGTCCGCTGGTCCAGCAGCGGGTGCCGTGCCTCCTTCAGATAGAGCGGAAACGAAGGGGCCGCGCAGGGAGGGGACGGTTCGTCGCCGGCCTCTCGCTCCCCCCCAGCCAGGGCCAGTCCTTTTCCCATCCCGGCCAGTTCCGGTTCCATCGCCCGCAGGTCCGTGGCATAGCGGGCCTGGGCAAAGAGCAGGTCGAGCAGGGCCAGCGTCTCAACACCCCTAGTAATATCACTGGCCTCTCTCCCAACGCGGGCCGAGAGTGCCGTGAGGATACGGCTCACCTCCTGCTCTTCCGCCAGTTGCAGTTCCCGCAGCCGGTTGTTCAGCTCAACCACGGCCATCGGCTCAATGTAGAGCGTTGCCCCGCTCGAAGACTGGTCGTGGACCAGGCCGGGGAGCGCCCGGCGGTGGCCGGCCTTGACCGGCACAACGTAGCGCCCGTTGCGCACGGTGATAATAGCCTCCTGCAAAATCCCCTCGAACCGGGAAGAACTGACCAGGTGGTGCAGGCGGTCCTGCATTCGCGCTGTGGCCGTCTGTACCTCGCTGCGCAGGCGGGACAGGTCGGGGCTGGCGCTGTCCAGCACCGTCCCCTCATCGCTGATGGTGCGGGCGATATCCTGCTCAACATCGGCCAGTTGGGGCAAATCGTTGGGGGTACTCGCTGAGTAGCGGGAACCCTTCCTCGTCCAAGCTGAACAGGACGGCCCGCAGTTCTCGCATACTGCGCAGCGTCCGGGCGATATCCAGGAAGCTGCTGGCCTCCAACACGCCCCCCCCGTTCGGCCCGCTGCACCAGAGCGCGGATATCGCGG
>JAAUSY010000277.1 GCA_012032475.1 Chloroflexaceae bacterium | reverse complement strand
CCGGCTGCCGCTTCGGCGGCAAGCGGAGTATGCGTAGAGGCCGGGGCACCGGCCCCTCGCCTACGAGGGTAGCTTGCGGACCACCGCAAGAAGCCGCGGGGCTTTAGCCCCTGCGGAGTGTCACGAGCCACACGCCCCGTGCATCAGGCATAATGGCTACTTCTCATCGCTGACGGTAATCTGGCGACGAGCTAGCGGCAGGGTGAAGACAAAACGCGAGCCGCGCCCCACCTGACTGCTCACGGAGATGTTCCCCCCGTGCGCTTTGATGATGACTTTCGCCAGATACAACCCTAGCCCGGTCCCCTGGGTCGTCCGCCGCAGCCGGTTGTCCACGCGATAGAATCGCTCGAAGATGCGCTCTTGCTCTTCGGGAGCGATGCCGATGCCCTGGTCGGAGACGTAGATAATAGCGATATCGCCCTCGGCTCGCCCGCCAATGCGGATGGTGCCGCCATCGGGGCTGTACTTCACTGCGTTGCCCACCAGGTTGGTCAGCACCATCCGCACCCGTTCGTAGTCGGCACGAATGGGTGGCAAATCGTCGGGGAAGCGCAGCTCGAAGGCAAAGCGGTCGCTGGTCTGGGCCGCGAAGCTGCGAAGAACTTCTTGTGCCAGCATCGGCAGCGACCAGTCCGTCAGTTCCAGGCGTATCCAGCCGGTTTGCAGGCGCGAAACATCCAGGAGGTCCTGAATCTGGCGGGCCAGGCGGTCAGCTTCCTCTTCGATGACGCGCAACCCTTCACGCAGGGTTTCTTCGCTCCAGGTGGCATCTTCGCGGCGCAGGGTCCCGGCGTAGCCCTTGATGATGCTCACGGGGGTTTTGAGTTCGTGCGAGATGACCGAAACAAACGTGTTTTGCAATTCTTCTTCGCGCTTCTGGTCGGTGATGTCTCGCACGTTGGCAATGGCCCCCTGAAAGGTCTGTCCCGGCCCCTCCTGGGGGGCGTAGCGGCTCTGGATATAGCGCTCGCGGCCATCCCGACTGGTGATGCGCCCCTCGACCACGGGGTTCTGCATGTGGGGGCCACGCTGGAGCGGGCAGTCGCGGGGGCAGATGGGAGTGTCCTGCATGTTGCGGATGCCAAGCACTTCGGCGCACGGGCGACCGATGGCCTCGTTGCGCGGCCAGCCGGTGAGCGTCTCCATTGCCTTGTTGAAGGTGGTGATGCGCCAGCGGTTGTCGAGGATCATCACTCCGTCGGCGCTCTGCTCAATGATGGCATCCAGGCGCTGCTTTTCGCGCAGCACCCCCTGGTAGAGCCGGGCGTTGCTGACGGCGATGGCCGCCTGGTCGGCAAAGGCTTGCAGAACGCGCACATCGTCGGTCGAAAAGGCCACGTTCAGCGCGGCCCGAAAGACGTAGATGATGCCGATGGGCCGGTTGTGGAAGGTCAGCGGGAGCGCCACGACCTGACGCAGGCGCAGGCCCGTGCTGGCGGCCACCTCGCGGAGAATCCGCTCTTCTACCTCACGCGGGGTGTCAGGGTCAATGAGGGGAAGCTCCAGCAGGGGAGCGAGGGCCGGCCAGGCTTCGGGCGGGATGCCCACCGAAGTGCGGATACGAAGCTCATCGTTGTCTTCCTCCTCATACAGGGCAATCAGCCCGGAGGTCCCCGCCAGCATCTCCACCGAGACGTTGATAACCAGGTTGAGCACGCTGATCAGGTCGAGCTGAGCGGTGATAGCCCGGCTGATTTGCAGCAGGTTTTCGCGCAATCGCAGGCGGTGGTCGGGAAGTTCAAGCATCTGGCTGAACATGATAGCATGCTTTGCGGCGGCTGACAACCGGGCAGCCGGTCATCAGCCCTTCCCAGCGGGCAAACCTTCTCCGCGCCGCTCCAGTGCCACCAGCAGAATCGCCACATCCGCCGGGTTGACCCCGGCCAGCCGCGAGGCCTGACCGAGCGTGGCGGGGCGGAAGTGTTTGAGCCAGTGGCGGGCTTCGGCACGCAACCCCTTGAGCTGGTCGTAGTCCAGGTCAGCGGGAATACGGCGGCTTTCCATGCGGCGCAGGCGGTCGGCTTCGTGCTGCTGACGCCCGATGTAACTCCCATAGCAGGCCCGAAGCTCAACCTGTTCCACCACGTCGTCCGGGGCGTCGGGCAGCCCCAGGGGAGCCTGAATCTGGCGATAGGTGACTTCCGGGCGGCGCAACAGCCCCTCCGCCGTCGTGTCGTTGGTGAGGGGAGCCAGCCCGGCTTCTGCCAGGAGCGCGTTGGTTGCGGCGTTGGGGAAGACCCGCCACCCGGCCAGACGGGCGCTGAGTTCTTCGCTTTGTGCCCGCTTTTGCTCAACGACCGCGGCCCGTTCGGCGCTGACCAGGCCAAGTTCATAGGCCAGGGGGGTCAGGCGGATATCTGCGTTGTCGCACCGCATCAGGAGGCGGTGTTCGGCGCGACTGGTGAACATGCGGTAGGGTTCGTGAATTTCCCTGGTTACCAGGTCATCGAGCAGCACCCCGATGTAGGCTTCGTCGCGCCGCAGCAGCACGGCGGGTTGCCCGCGCAAGAAACGCCCCGCGTTGATGCCCGCCATCATCCCCTGTGCCGCGGCTTCCTCATACCCCGTGGTGCGGTTGATTTGCCCGGCCAGGTAGAGGCCGGGCAGCCGGCGGGCGCTCATATCGGCGTTGATTTCGCCGGTGGCAACCGCGTCATACTCGATGGCATAGCCAATGCGCATCAGTTCCACGTTGCGCAACGCCGGAATCGTGCGCAGCATATCCCACTGCACATCCTCTGGGAGCGAGGTGTTGCCCCCCTGCACGTAGACTTCGTGCGTGCTCCACCCCTCCGGCTCCAGAAAGAGGTTATGGCGCTCTTTGTCGGCAAAGCGCACTATTTTGTCCTCGATGCTTGGGCAATAGCGCGGCCCGACCCCTTCGATGATGCCGCTAAACAGGGGGGCCCGGTCGAGATTTGCCCGGATCAACTCGTGAAACCGGGCATTCGTGGAAACCAGGTAGCACGGAAGCTGCCCCCGCCAGCCATCGAGCATCGGGTGGGGATAGACCGGCGCCGGCGGGGTGCGAAAGGGAAAGACGGGAGGGGAATCAACTTCCTGCCGCTCCTGCCAGGCTCCGTAGTAGTGCCCGAAGTAGAGCGGTGTGCGGCTGCCGTGCTGCGGCTCGGTCCGGGCAAAGTCAATCGTCGTTGCATCAATGCGCGGCGGGGTACCGGTCTTGAGACGCACCAGCGGAAACCCCAACGATGCCAGGTCTTCTGCCAGTTCCTCGGACGGTGGTTCTCCAATCCGTCCTCCCTTCCAGACCGTCTGCCCGGTGATCAGGCGGCCCCGCAAGAATGTGCCAGTGGTCAGCACCAGCGCCCGCGCATAGTACACCCGCTGAAGGCTGGTCACGACGGCAAATATCTGCGCACCGGGGGCAATGAGCGAGCGTACCGGGTCGAACAGGGGCGAAGATGACCCCGCGCCGTCGCCCGGTTTTCCGCGCCAGAAGGGAAGAATGCGTTCAATCATCGCCTGCCGAAGGTGCAACCCAGGGGTCGCCTCCAGCGTTTCCTTCATCAGGCGGGCATAGAGCCGCTTGTCGGCTTGCACCCGCATCGCCTGCACCGCCGGCCCCTTGCTCTCGTTCAACATCCGTATCTGGATGAAGCTGCGGTCGGCAACGCGGGCCATCACCCCTCCGAGCGCGTCAATCTCGCGCACCAGGTGGCTCTTGGCCGGCCCGCCAATACTGGGGTTGCACGACATCTGTGCCAGTTTGTCCAGGTCGGTAGTACACAGCAGCGTCCGGCACCCCATCCGCGCCGCGGCGTGCGCCGCCTCGCACCCGGCGTGGCCGGCCCCCCACCACCACCACATCATAGACGCAAGGTAAACTATTCGTTGTCATGTTTCAAGATTCCCGGTACGGTCATCACTCCTTCATCACTCCTTGTATCA
>JAAUSY010000276.1 GCA_012032475.1 Chloroflexaceae bacterium | reverse complement strand
CCAGCGTTGCCCGGCTCGTCGCGGAACGAGTGCCCAACGAAGAACGGCTCCCCGGCTATGCTGGAAGCCGAATGGTCCCTGGGAAACGTAACGATGTCAACCGGGCAGGCAACCAGGGGATTGAACCACTACCTGCGGGCGCGAACGCTTGCGGAGATGATCGGGGACCGCCTCTCCCAGGCCCGCCTGACCTGCAATATCGGAGCCAGGTTGGCCCAGCTTGGGTGCTACTCGGAAGCTCGTGCTGCCATCGAGGAGTCGCGGGCCATGCTGCCCGACGAGACCCCACTAGCAGTGCGCATTGGCATTGAGCAGCACTACGGGGTGGTGCTTGACACGATGGGTGAGGGAACCGCCGCGCTCGAAGCCTATGCGCGGGCCGCCGCCCTCGCCCGCCGCGACGGCGCAAAGCTCCGCTTGATTGAAATCCTGTGTAATACGGCCTTTGTGCATCAGCAACTTGGCGACCTGACCCTGGCCCACCAGACCTACCACGAAGCCCTCGCCATGGCCCACCAGCATCAACAGAACCTCACCGCAGCCAGAATCCTGATGAACCTGGGGGAACTGGCCGTGGCGCAGGGACGCCTGAGCGAAGCCGGGGTGATGCTGCGCCAGGCCGTGGAGGGCTTTCGCAGGCAGGATGACCCCGGCAACGCGGCCCTTGCCCAATCCCATCTGTCCCGGCTCTTCCGCATCCTGGGTCTGACCGGCGAAGCCGTGGCGGTTTCCAGGGAGGCTGTGACCGCGCTGGAGCAGACTGATTGGAAGGAAGAACAGGCGCTCGCCCTGATGGAATTGCTGCGCTCGCAGCATCAGGACGGCCTGTTGAGCGCGGCAACCGCCAGCGCCGATGCTGCCCTTGCCCTGTGGGAAGCCCTGGAGAACCCCCTCCGCTGTGCCGAGGTGATAGGCGAACGGGCCGCGCTGGCGCTTGAACGGCGACGATATGACCAGGCGCTGGCAGACGCCCGCGCCGCGCTGGACTACTTTACCGCCAGTGCCGAACCTCGCCCGCTCTGGGCGGCTCCCGCACGGCTGACCGAAGCACGGGCGCTCCACGCCCGTGGGGAGCACCCGGCGGCCCGACGAGCCTACCTTGCCCTGATAAGCGATTCTGAGGCCATTGGCGACCACTGGACCCTCCAGGCCGCGCTGTCTGGCCTGGGGTGGCTGGAATACCGCGACGGACAGAGCACCGTTGCGGTTCGCCACCTGACCAGAGCCGCCGCCAACCTGGAGATGGTGCGCCGCACCCTGACCGTCGAGGAACTCAAAGCCCGCTTCCTCCAGCACCACAACGATGTGTATGACGCCCTGGTTTCACTGGCCGCCGCCAGTGGCGATGCCACCGCCGCGCTCACGGCGATGCTGCGGGCCAGGGGAGGCGGGTTGCTGGATATGCTCCAGGTGGAACGGACGTATCGAACGCTCCCCTCCGATGAATACGCCGAGCTTGAAACCCTGCGCCGTCAGCTTGCCCTGATGCGGGCCAACCTCGAACGGGTCACTTCCCACACCTCCACCGCGGCCATGACCCGCCAGCAGCAGCACCTTCGGGCATCCGAGGCGCGGTTGCTCGACCTGCTGCGCCAGCGCCAGCACCGGGGCGAGGTTCCCGACCTGACCAGCCTGCTCACCCCCTCCGAGGTGGCCGCCCACCTGCCGCCCGATGCGGCCCTCCTGGAATATTACCAGGTGCAGGACCGGCTGTGGGGGGTGCTCCTCCGCCCGGACGGAACCTGCGACCTGCGTCTGCTCGGAACCTGGACCACGCGGGAGCACGACTTGCTGGCCGACCTCGACCTCATCTGCTCCAGCACCGTTGCCGAGCCAATCGCGCCGCGAGCAACCCTGCCCTCCGACCTGGCGGCCCTGCACGCCCGGCTGCACCACCTCTGGAAGCTCTTGCTGGCTCCGTGGGGGCCGCTGCCGCCCCGCCTGTTCCTCACCCCCCACGGCCCCCTGGGGAGCGTCCCCTTTGCGGCGCTGTGGGATGGGCGCGGGTATGTGGGTGAAACGCACACGATTGCCATGCTGCCCAGTGGCAGTGTCCTGGTTGCCCCGCGGCAGGCGTCGGCTCCCATCGGGCCACCGCTCGTCCTGGGCTATTCAGATGGGGGCAGGCTGCCCGCCACGCAGCGCGAGGCCAGGGAGGTGGGGCATCTTCTGGGCGAAGGCCAGGTCTTTACCGAGGAGGAGGCTAGCAGCACGGTGCTGCGGTCGCTGACGGCCCCGCCTGCGGTGCTCCACATCGCAGCGCACGCGGCCCTGCGCCACGACGCGCCGCTCTTCTCAATGGTGCGCCTGAGCGATGGCGATATGGCCCTGGAAACGTGGTATGACCTGCCCCTGCATGGCACACGCCTGGTGGTGCTCAGCGCCTGCGACACCGGGCAGGTGGCCGACCAGGGCGGGCCGCTGCTGGCCTTTCAGGGGGCGCTGCTCGGTGCAGGCGTGCGGACGATGGTGTGCAGCCTGTGGATGACCAGCGATGTGGCTGCCGAAGCGCTGATGCCCACCTTCTACCGCGCCTGGGTGGGGGGAGCCGCTCCGGCAGAGGCGCTGCGCCTGGCCCAGCAGGAGGTCCGGAGCCGCCCGGAGTTGGCCCACCCGGCGCTGTGGGCGTCGTTTATCTGCTGCGGTGCGGGGGCCCTGTCGGAAGGGGGACCCATTCCCCAGGCTTCCGTCTGATGGCTCCCCCCGGTACGTTTCTATCACCCATCTCACTCACAACCCTGACAGGGGAGAAGGAAAGGCAAGGAAAGGAAAGGAAAGGACGGAGAAACATGAAGCATACGTGGCTGATAGGATTGCGTTCGCTGGTGGCGGGGTCGGTTCGCTGGTTGGTCTGTCTCCTGGTGGGGATACTGGTGCTGGCAGCGCTGCCCCTGGCGCGGAACGCCCCCCCGCCCCCCGCCGCCGCGCAGGGGGAAACGCTGGAGGTGGAGTGGGTGGGGAGCTATGACACGCCGGGGGTTGCCTTCAAGGTGCAGGTGGTGGGGAGCCTGGCCTACGTTGTGGATTGGGATGGCGGGTTGCGCATCATTGACGTGAGCGACCCTACCGCGCCCACCGAGGTCGGCTTCTTCGCCACGACGAGTTGGGTTGAGGGGGTGCAGGTGGTAGGCAACCTTGCCTACGTTGCGGCTGGCGGGAGGGGGCTGCGCATTGTGGATGTAAGCAATCCTGCCGCCCCTGTTGAGGTCGGCTCCTTTGAACCGACGGGCTACGCCAAAGGCGTGCAAGTGGTGGGGAGCTTCGCCTACGTTGCGGCTAGCACTGAAGGGCTACGTATCATTGACGTGGGCACCCCCGCTACTCCCATCGAGGTCGGCTTTTTCGATACACCGAACGAGGCCCACGATGTGCAGGTGGTGGGTGGCCTGGCCTACGTTGCCAATTATCGTGAAGGGTTGCGCATCATTGACGTGAATAACCCCGCTGCTCCTACCGAGGTCGGCTTTTTCGACACGCTGGGCGATGCCCATGATGTGGAGGTGGTAGGCAGCCTGGCCTACGTCGCGGATTGGGGTGAGGGGTTGCGTATCATCAACGTGAGCAACCCTGCTGCCCCCTTCGAGGTCGGCTCCTTCGATGTGCCGGGCACCACCTTAGCAGTGCAGGTGACAGGAAACCTCGCCTACTTTACGAATGTTGGTGGGCTGCGGATTATCAATGTGAGCAACCCCGCCGCGCCCGTTGAGGTTGGATCCTTCGACACGCCGGGCTCTGCCTATGGGGTGCAGGTGGTGGGGAACCTGGTGTATGTGGCGGATGGAAATAATGGGGGTCTGCAAATTCTGCGCGTGCGCGAGGATGCCACGCCCATCAGCACACCAACCGCGACCCTCACCCCCACTCCGCAACTCACCCCTCACCCTCACCCTCGCCCCGCAACCCACCCTCACCCCCACCCCGCAACCCACC
>JAAUSY010000092.1 GCA_012032475.1 Chloroflexaceae bacterium | reverse complement strand
CCCACCAACCTCCTCCCCCCCACCCCCATCAGGGACACCGGCATTCGCTTGCTGACGGCACCAACCACGATCACGATGGGGAACAACCACCGACGCTTCAACGAGCCTTGCCCGTTGCGTCTTCGTCTTCCTTCCCGCCCGGCGCGGCTCCGCTGCACCCCGGTGGACGCGCCATCGGAGAAGTGGCCGAATACAACATCCCCGACGTGGTGAGCGCAGCGCGGTTGGTGCGCTTCATCCGCGAAATCGGGCACCTCGACGCTCGCCTTGACCCCCTTGGGAGCGCCCCGCCCGGCGACCCCGGCCTGGACCTGGAGGCGCAAGGGTTGACTCCTGAGAAGCTGATGGAGCTTCCTGCCAGCGTCGTGCGGAGTCCGCTGGCCGAAAACGCCGCCAATGCGCTCGAAGCCATCGAGAAGATGCGCGAAGTCTATTGCGGCCCGATTGGTTTTGAAGACGACCATGTGCAGGTCCACGAAGAACGTGCGTGGGTGCGCGAGGCCGCCGAGACGCGGCGGTTCTTCCAGGATTTCGACCCGGAATACCAGGTGGATATCCTGGAGCGGCTCACCGAGGTCGAAACGTTCGAGCGGTTTCTCCACCAGGTATTCCCCGGCCAGAAACGCTTCTCGCTCGAAGGCAATGATATGCTCGTGCCCATGCTCGATTCGATTATCCACAGCGCGGCCACGGCAGGCACCCACGAGGTCGTGCTTGGCATGGCCCACCGCGGTCGGCTGAACGTCCTGGCGCACATCCTGGGCAAACCCTACAGCGCAATCCTGGCCGAGTTCCAGGGGCCGAACTACTACAACAAGGCCACCTACCTGGGCTGGACCGGCGACGTGAAGTATCACCTGGGGGCCCGGCGCGCCTACCGCGAAGGCAGCGTCTTCGAAATGCCCGTGACCCTCTCGCCCAACCCCAGTCACCTGGAGGCCATCAACCCGGTGGTCGAGGGGCGGGCCCGTGCCGCTCAGGAACGGCGGGAGCAGCCGGGCGAACCAGCCAAAGACCCGAACGCCTCGCTGCCCATCCTCATCCACGGCGACGCCTCGTTTCCTGGGCAGGGAGTGGTGGCCGAAACGCTCAACCTGTCGCGACTGGCGGGTTACCACGTTGGCGGAACCATTCACATCATTGTCAACAACCAGATTGGCTTCACCACTGACTGGCAGGACTCGCGCTCGACGCTCTACGCCAGCGACCTGGCGAAGGGCTTTGGCATCCCCATTGTCCATGTCAATGCCGACGACCCGCACGCCTGCATCGCCGCGGCGCGGATGGCGTGGGCCTACCGAGAAACGTTCAACAAAGATTTCCTGATTGACCTGGTCGGCTATCGCCGGTGGGGACACAACGAGGGCGACGAACCCTCGTTCACGCAGCCAACGATGTACCAGCACATTACCGACCACCCGACAGTCCGGGAATTGTGGGCGCAGAAATTGGAGCAGGAAGGGTACATCGAACCCGACCGGGCGCAGGCCATCATGACGGCGGTGCAATCGCGTCTGCGCCGCGCCCTCCGCGAGGTCGAGCGCGGAGGACGGATTGAGGCGACCATGGCAGTCTCTGCCAGCACCCTGATTCACCGCCCGGTCACGGAGCCTTCCCCGGTTTCCAGGAAGCAGCTGCGCGAACTGAACGAAGCGCTGCTCACCTACCCGGAGGGCTTGACCCCCCACCCCAAAGTCGTCCGCGGCCTCCATCGCCGCCAGACGGCGCTGACCGAGGAGCAGGGGATTGACTGGTCTCACGCCGAGGTGCTGGCCTTTGCGACCATCCTGACGGATGGCATCCCCATTCGGCTGACGGGGCAGGATGCCGAACGGGGCACCTTCAGTCAGCGCCACCTTGCGCTGCACGATGCCGAAACCGGCCAGCACCATCTTCCGCTGCAATCGTTGCCCCAGGCCCGCGCATCGTTCGCCGTCTACAACAGCCCGCTTTCGGAAAATGCCGCCCTGGGGTTCGAATACGGCTATAGTGCCCACGCGCCCGGTGCCCTGGTCCTCTGGGAAGCGCAATTTGGCGATTTCTGCAATGGGGCACAGGTCTTCATTGACCAGTTCATCGTCTCCGGGGCGGTCAAGTGGGGGCAGATGCCCGCGCTCGTGCTGCTGCTTCCGCATGGCTACGAAGGGCAGGGGCCGGAGCATTCCAACGCCCGCCTGGAACGGTTTCTTCAGCTCGCCGCGGACAACAACATTCGCGTGGTGAACTGCACCACCGCGGCCCAGTACTTCCACCTACTGCGGCGACAGGCCGCTATGCTCCTCAGCGACCCGCGCCCGCTCATTGTCATGACCCCCAAGAGTTTGCTTCGCAGCTCCCATGCGGCATCGTCGCTGGACGAACTCACCGACGAAAAGTTCCAACCCGTCCTGCCGCCGGTCGCCGGGAGCGACCAGATCAGCGATATCACCCGGCTGGTGCTGTGCAGCGGCAAGGTGTATATAGACCTGGTTCATGGCGAAGAGGTGGAGCCACTGCCGCCGGGCATGGCCGTGGCGCGAGTCGAAGAACTCTACCCTTTTCCGGTGGCCGAACTGGAATTTATCGTTCGCAACTACCGCAACCTGCGCGAAATCGTCTGGCTTCAGGAGGAACCGCGGAACATGGGCGCATGGAGTTTTATGGAGCCGCGGTTGCGCGACCTGACCGGCAGAATAGCGGCCCACGGGTCTCCAACCATTGCGCTTCGCTACTGCGGGCGGCCTGAATCCGCCAGCACCGCCGAAGGAACGCTCAGCCAGCATCAGCAGGAGCAACAACGCCTCCTGCGAGAGGTGTTCCGGAAATAAGAGGAGAGTATCATGACCGCGACGGCATCAACCGCATCAACCGCATCAATGGACGTCCTGTTCGAACTGTTCGACGGCCTCCCTCGCCAGGGTCCAGGCAGCAATGCCGCCACCCGTCGAGCCTGGGACCTTCTGGGCGCGGTGCCACCACGACCAACCGTTCTGGATATCGGGTGTGGCAGTGGAATGCAGACGCTGGAGCTTGCCCGGCTCATGGGCGACGGGCGGATCATC
Source organism: Chloroflexaceae bacterium (assembly GCA_012032475.1). Classification (GTDB taxonomy): domain Bacteria; phylum Chloroflexota; class Chloroflexia; order Chloroflexales; family Chloroflexaceae; genus JAAUSY01. The sequence continues at coordinate 15,033 of JAAUSY010000092.1, read as the reverse complement.
GCCATGGATATCCATCAACCCTATCTGGATATCCTGCACCGGCGTGCCACCGCTGAGCGCCTTGACGGGATTATCGAAACGGTGAATTGCTCAATGGATGCGATGACCTTTGCTCCAGGCACCTTTGATGTTATCTGGTCCGAAGGGGCAATCTATCTTATCGGCTTCGAGCAAGGGTTGGCAATCGGTCAACGATTGCTCAAGCCGGGGGGCTACCTGGTCGTCTCCGAAATAACCTGGTTCACCGCTGCCCCCTCGCCAGAACTGGTGCAGTTCTGGCATGATGAACAGATTGATATCCGCACCGAGGAGGAGAATGTGCAGCGCATTGACCGGGCCGGCTACCAATGCCTCGCGCACTTTCGGTTGCCCCAGGAGGCCTGGTGGGATGATTTTTACCTGCTGCTGGAACAGAAGATTGCGCCATTACCGCGGAAATATCGTGACGACCCGGAACGATTGGCGGTTGTGAACAACCAGCAGCGGGAAATTGATCTCTACCGCGCCTATGCCCACCAGTATGGATACGTGTTCTATATGATGCAGAGACAAGTTTCGTAAGGGAAATCAAGGGAAGTCAGGAGAAATCACGGGAGCAAACCACGTTATGGCTATTGAAATACGAGTCCCGCCCCTGGGGGAATCCATCGTCGAAGCAACCATTAACAAATGGCTGAAGCAAGAAGGGGACACCATCACCGCGGGTGAACCACTGCTCGAACTGGAAACAGACAAGGTCAACCTGGAAGTCCCCGCCGAGCAGGCCGGGGTCATCGAGACGATTCGGAAAAAGGAGGGCGAAACCGTTGCCATTGGTGATGTGCTTGGCCTCATTGCGGCATCGGGTGCCTCGGAGCAGCCACAGACGGCCCCCCCTCCCACCGCCCAGGGAGACCGGGAGGCCGATGGTTCGCCCCCTGCACCCAGGCCACAACCGTCCGGGGGTGGCGAGGTGCCGGCCACGCCGGTGGCACTGAGCATTGCCGCCGAAAATGCGGTGGATATTCGCCACATCCCCGGCAGCGGTGCAGGGGACGCGTCACCAGGGAAGACGTTCTGAGCTACCTCCAGACCACCACGGCAAGCGGGAAAGCGCCAGCGCCAGTGCCAGCGGGCGATGCTCCTGCTGCCGTAGCCGCACGGCCCACCGCGCCTGAGCCTGGGGACCGAACTATCTCCACCCCCACCCCTCCTCCCCCGGCTCCGCCCGCTGGCCCCCTGCCCTTCCCCGTCGTATTCCAACCTGCCGTCGGGGAGCGCCGCGAAGAACGGGTACCGATGTCGCGGCGGCGGCAAACGATTGCCCGGCGACTGCTAGAAGCGCAGCACAACGCGGCCATGCTGACGACCTTCAACGAAATTGACATGGGCGCGGTGACCTCTCTTCGGCAGCGGCACAAAGAGCGCTTCCAGGAGCACTATGGCATCCGGCTTGGCTTTCTGTCATTCTTCGTGAAGGCCGTCATTGGGTCCCTCAAAACCTTCCCCCTGCTCAACGCGGAAATTCAGGGGGAAGAAATCGTGGTCAAGCACTACTACGACCTTGGCATTGCCGTCAGTACTGAGCAGGGGTTGGTGGTACCAGTCCTGCGCGATGCCGACCGCAAGACGTTTGCCCAGATTGAACAGGGATAGCCGACCTTGCTACCCGCGCCCGCGAAAACACCCTGACCCTGACCGAACTTCAGGGCGGAACCTTCAGCATCACCAATGGCGGGGTCTACGGTTCGCTGATGTCCACGCCCATCCTCAACACACCCCAGGTGGGCATTCTTGGCCTGCACAAGATAGAGGAGCGCCCGGTGGTGGTGCAAGGAGCCATCGAGATTCGCCCGATGATGTATGTTGCCCTCTCGTATGACCACCGCATCGTTGACGGGAGTGAAGCCGTGCGGTTTCTGGTGCGGGTCAAAGCGCTCATGGAAGACCCGGAAGCGCTGCTGCTGGAGGGGTGAGAAGGGAGGTGCGTATGCCATCACCATTTCCCGGTATGGACCCCTACCTTGAGGGGGAGATGTGGCAAGAATTTCACAGCCGCCTTGCCAACCAGATCAGTATGCAACTCATGCCGCTGATAGCGCCAAAGTACGTGGCGCTGCTCTCAAAGCGCTACGTGCTCGACCTTTCCACCACCGCCGGCCCCAACGCCAACGGCGGCCCGCGGGGACGCGTCATCTACCCCGATGTGGGCGTGTCTGAAGCCAGAGCGCGGGAGACCACCGAGACCACCCCGTGGGAACGAGGCGGAGCCGGGGTCGCCACCGCCGCCCCGGCGGTCGAACTAGTCAGCCTCCTGCCCGACGAAGTCCCCCAGGTTCGTGTGGAGATACGCGACGTGGCCCGCCGGCAGCTCGTCACCGTCATCGAGCTTCTGTCGCCGGCCAACAAATCGGGCGAGGGCATGCAGGACTACCTGAGCAAGCGCGTGGAGGTGCTCAAGACTTCCACCCACCTGCTCGAACTGGACCTGCTGCGCGGGGGCACCCGGATTGCGCTGGTGGGGGAGCCACCCCCCGCACCCTACTATGTCTACCTCAGCCGCGGGGAGCACCGCCCCTACACCCAGGTCTGGCCGGTGGCGCTGCGGCACCCCCTGCCCACCGTGCCGGTGCCACTGCTCCCCCCTGACCCGGATGTTCCGCTGGATGTGCAGGCCGCCATCAGCGCGTGCTTTGCCCTGGTGGGCTACGAACGGTTACTGGACTACGCTCTCCCACCGCCCCCGCCGGAGATGGGAGCCGAAGACCGGGCGTGGGTAGCGGAGCGGGTGCGGGCCTATCGGGCCAGCGACGCGTGACGTGTGCCGAAAGGGGGAGGTCATAAGGAGATGCTATGAATGGATATCACGGATTGGATAGCAAAATCCAGGGGGCACTGGAAAAGTTGCAGGGATTGCTGCACAACCCGTGGGCAGCCAACGACGATATTGAGCAGGTCTTCCTCGAACTGCTTGCCGAAGATTTGCTGGTGATTGCCCACGAACAGTACCAGCGGCGCGGACGGGGGACCCTGTTGTTTGACCTGCGCGGGGGGTTAGGTTGGCGCAGCGGGAAGATGCCCACTATGTACTACCTGACCTACCAGGACCTCGTCGAGGCTGGCAACCCATCGGAATCAGCGAAGTACGAAATAGACACCTACACCCCCCAGAACGAGGTGCCGGTCATCTTCGTCTACGACCATGGCGGAAGCGGCCAGGTGATATCAAAAGGGTGGGATTTGCGGGGGTGAGGGTGGTGGATAGTTGTGCCAGAGCAAAAGAACTTTTGGGGGCCCTGGATAGGCTCCCGGTTGACCGTGACACTATTCCGCAGGAGCGGCTTGATCTCACGCACAAAACACGCAGCAGTCTCTTTCCCTGGAGAGGACAATTCTCGCCTGAATTGATTGCGCTCCTCCTCGGCACGTACAGCGAGGAACAAACAATTATTCTCGATCCCTTCGTCGGGAGCGGAACGACCCTCTTTGAGTCGGCCCGCCAAAAAAGGCGCTGTTATGGGGGAGAGATCAATCCCTCAGCATTCGAGATGGCAAGCACTGCTTACTTTGTGAACCTGGATCTCCACCACCGGGAAGAGGTGCTGGAGGAAAGTCGGGGTTTCCTGGAAGCATGGGCAGCATCTTCTGAGCATGCCCTTCACCGCGCCGCAGAGTCCCCCCTCGTTCGTAATATCCTCATCAACACGCTCATTCGGTCTACCAGCTATCCTGAAAGGAAAGCGGCTATCACCCCCTTTCAAGCATTCGAAGCGCATGCTCACATTGTTCGTCATCTCCCATATACGGAGCAACCGTGCCAGACGTTCTTGACCGATGCCCGCACTATTCCACTCCCCCCCAGTTCAGTTGATCTTGTCATCACCTCTCCTCCTTACATCAATGTCTTCAATTATCATCAGAACCATCGGGCAACAATGGAAGCCATCGGGTGGGACCTGCTCCAGGTTGCCCGTTCGGAGATAGGTTCAAATAGGAAACATCGTCAGAACAGGTTTTTCACGGTTGTTCAGTATGCACTTGACATGCTGGAAGCCCTGAAAGAAATGCGGCGGGTTCTCCACGCTGATGGGCAAGCCCTGCTCATCCTGGGGAGAGAATCAACGATTCGTGGGGTACGTTTCAATAATGCACGGCTCATCGCGGCACTTGGAATAAGTGCCGGGTTCACGTTGCAGAATAGACAGGAACGGAAATTTGTCAATAAATTCGGGGAACTCATTTACGAAGATTTGCTGCATCTTACCGCTCCCTCACCCTCATCCGACGATGACTGTGAAATGGCCCGATGTATTGCCAGAAACTTCCTGGTTGCTTCTTCCCGCTTCGCTCCCTCCGACATTCGGGCTGAAATCATGCTGGCTACCGAACGGGCTGCCTCTATCCAACCTTCGCCACATTTTCACGCAATGAAGTTCTTAACCAGGGTGGCCGGGTATGCTCTCCCGGTCATCGTCAAGGGAAAGGAAAGACACGGGAGTATGTATCCGACACCCCATTTTGAAAAACTCCTGGCGGTATTAAAAAACGAAAAGCTCCCCTCCTCCGACAAACCCCGGATAGAAAAAGCCATTGAGCACTACCAGGAGTGGATAGCCAGGCTAGATAGAACCATGGCAGCAGAAGATACCCCAGATGATATCCTGAAAAGGATGGTGTCGCTGCTGAATGAGTACCGAATGTTCATTGACATTGATCTCATCTACGATGACCAGGAAGACTTTTTGTACCGTCAGAAAGGACAACTGAAGCTCGATAACTCGGTCATCGAGGAATTTTTACCACGACTTATGCATCCCATTTTAGTACCCGAAATTGAACAGTTTGACGTGAAGGTTGGGCCAACCAGGTCATTCGCATCAGCATATTTTGCCTTGGTTTCTGGTGAGTTTGCCGAGGATGCTGCGCTACGAATGAGAACCAAAGACCAGGATTTCGCCATCAGCAAACGGCTCTACCTGAAAGCATCGTTCTCGCCCAATTTTCAGCCCGCATCTCACCAGGAAACCAATCTGGCTTTCATGGTCGCAGAATGTAAAACCAACCTGGATAAGACCATGTTTCAGGAGGCCACTGCAACGGCTCATGATGTTAAGACAGCGATGACTGGAGCAAGATACTACCTCCTGTGCGAGTGGCTCGATATGACGCCGCTCAGCACTGCCCCAACCGATATTGATGAAGTTATCATCTTGCGTAAGGCAAAACGAATAGGCTCCAACTTCCGCAAGCACTTGAGCACCCATAGAGGACGACAGGACGTGCGGGAAACCTATATCCACCATCTCACGCGGTACCCCCTGCAAGCAAGTATGTTCAAACGGTTTATTGATCATGTCAGAGGACTTTTAAGCCGGGAAGGAGTTGAAGAACATGACATTCTCGATCAGGGCTACTTCTAGCTCCCCTCTTCCCTCCTCCCCCACCCAGGAAAAACCTGGTACAATAGCCACAGAACAGCAACCTGGTATGGACTCAGCGCCACCAGGCCCTATTCAGAAGGAACGCTCATGACGGTTCAAAACCACTCCCTAAACGCCAGAGAACCCATGCAACGCCTGACGTTGCGCAATACCCCGATTCATTACCGACAGACCGGCCGCGGAACCCCCCTCCTCCTGCTCCATGGGTGGGGGGCGTCGTCAAGCTACTGGCACTACACGATGTCCAGTTTTGCTGACCGCCGCACCTGTTACGCTCCTGACTTGCCCGGCTACGGAGAATCTCCCCCACTCACCGGGCCAGCCAGTGTCGAGCACCTGGCCGATTTGATGATAGCCTTCGCCGATGCCCTCGACCTCGCCCAGTTTGACCTGAACGGCCACTCCTTCGGGGGAGCCATTGCCGTGTACATCGCGGCTCGCTACCCGCAGCGGGTGCGCCGCCTGGTGCTCACCTGTTTCGGCACCTTTGGCACCGAGATGGAACAGTTTCTCCTCTCCGTTGCCTACTATCAGATGGACCTGACCCTCACCATATCGAAACCCTGGCTGATGCTGTGGCAGCCCTGGATGAGCCTGTGGCAGCGCTGTATGGTCGCAGCCGGGTGTGCTTCTCCTGTTCCTCAAGCACTGGCGCGACCCTTCTTCCACCGCCTGCCCGCCGACCACGCCATGCTGTGTGAGGGCTATACGGATTTTGTGGGGATGGACTACCGCACCTCGCTGGAGGGAGCCAGCAGCCTGGGAAACCCGGACCTGCGGAAGGCGCTGCAATCCATTGTCGCCCCGACGCTGTTCATCGGGGCCCGTCAAGACCTGATGATTATGACGAGCCGGGTTGAAGGGGCCGCGAAGCTCATTCCCCACGCCCGCATTGCCTGGATCAATCAGTGCGGCCACATCCCGATGATTGAGCGCCCCCAGGAATACCACCAGATTCTCCAGGGCTTCCTGATTGGGGAACTATACCCTGAACACCCGTTTGGAACCGTCTGAGGAGGGAGGGCATCCTTGCACCTGAAACACCAGCCGGACCCGACCGCGAACCATGGACCTTCCCCCTCCGCTGAGCCATCCCCGCCTCAGCCAGAGGAGCCAGGCGACCCGGCCCAGGGGGGAGACGGAAGGGAAGCAGAAGACCCCATCGGTGCGCCAGACGACCCGATGGCTCGTCTGATGCAACAATCTGACCTGGAACGGGCCCACCAGGCCCTCGAAGAAGCCTGCGCACGCCGCGATATGGCCGCTATCCGGCTGGCAAACAAGGAAATCCGAATTGTCAGGCAGCGTATGGCCGACAGCCGCCGCAAACTGGCGAACCTGATGACCGAACGTATCCATCTCATCGAGGTGGTTGAGCGGGCCCGGATGCAGTTGCTCCGCTACGAACGCCACCTAGAAGACCACGACCGACGCATTGAGCAGGTTCGGGCGCACCTCCGTCAGATGGGGGGGAGAATGCGCGAAGAACCGGGCGTTCCTATCCTGGAAGAAAACACCCCCGTCCCCGCCCCTCCCCATTGAAACGACCCGGCAGCGCGACCGCAACATCGCCCGTCAGGTGATAGAATCGAGCCATGAGAAAACCCGCCAGTGATATCAGCGCCGAGCGATGGCCCACGAGTGACCACACTGGTATCACCTACCCAGGAAAAAACCCATGCCTATCCACCCAACGACAACCGTGACAGGCCGAACCATTCTGTCTCCGTCGGTGCGCCCATTCGGGCCCGTTCTGATGCTGGCGACGGTAGGGCCAGCCCTGGCCCTGCTGTCCCTGCTGTCCCTGCCCCTGTTCTATCACCCACTTTCCGTTCCTGCTGCACCAATTTCACCAATCTCACCAATCCCTGCCGCAGCAGTCCAGAACAACAACCTGGCAGTTCCCTGCGATGCCAGCGTTCTGATTGACGCCATCAACCAGGCCAACGACCACCCAGATATCACGACGCTGGACCTCGCCCCCGGCTGCACCTATACGCTCACTACGACGAATAACCTGCTGGACGGGGCCAATGGCCTCCCCTCCATTGAAACGAGCGTCATCATTCAAGGCAACGGAGCAACGATTGAACGGGACCGTACCTTCTATGCGAACCCCCCGCACTTCCGCATCTTCCACATTGCCGATACCGGTGCGCTGACCATCAGCAACGTGACCATTCGCGGGGGCGTCACCTCGGTCAACGAAGACGATACCGTCGCTGGGGGCGGGGGTATCCACAATAGCGGCACCCTCTTCATCGAGCACAGCGCCATTACCCAGAACGCCACGAACAACGGTCAGGGCAGTTCCAGCGGCGGGAACGGGGGCGGGATTTACAACAACAATGGCCTGGTGACCGTCATCAGCAGCACCATCACGGACAACCTCACCGGGAACGGCACACCCGGCACCGTGGACACCGATGGCAGCGACGGCGGAAACGGGGGCGGGATCTATAACCTCCTAGGAATGTTCCACATCCTGGACAGTGTCATTGCGGCCAACACCACCGGCGACAGCGGCACCAACCGCAACGGCGGGAATGGGGGCGGCCTCTCCAACCTGGAGGGAACGGTCTACATCACCCGCACCGCCGTGCAGAACAACCGCACCGGCACGGGCGGCCACATCCGCGAGGGACACGGCGGCGACGGTGGGGGTATCCACAACCTCGGCACACTCTACGTCATCAGCAGCGCGGTGACCGAGAACCGCACCGGCAATGGAGGCTTCGATGTGGGGGAGGCCAGCAACGGCGAGGGCGGCAAGGGTGGCGGTCTCTACAACGGCACCAACAGCATGCTGACCATCACCAGCAGCAGCATCAGTAACAACGTGACCGGGCGCGGGAGCACCGCCGGCCCGGCGGTTCGGGCGGCGGGGTCTATATCAACGGGGGGAATGTGACAATTGCGCTGAGCAGCATCAGCAACAACCGAACGGGACAGGCGGGCAGCAGCAATACCGCCCCCTACGCTGGCGGAGGGGTGGTCAACCGCGGAAACCTGACCCTGACCGGAAGCCAGGTGAGCGGCAATCGCTCGACCAGCGCTGGCGGCGGTATCTCGAACCGCGGCACGCTGGAGATAACCGAAAGCACCATCGGGGGCAACCAGGCCACCCTGCGGGGCGGGGGGATTGCCCACGAAGAGGGTTCCGGTCGCGTCATGTCCAGCACGATTGAAGGGAACAGCGCGGCAACCACCGGCGGCGGTCTGGATAATCGTGGGGCGTTCCAGGTCATCAGCAGCACCATTCGCAGCAACACGGCCATGTCCGGCGGGGGGGGGGCCTGCTCCGGCAGCGGGGACCTGCGGATAACCAGCAGCACCATCTATGGGAACAACGCCACCAGTTCAGGCGGGGGGATTGCCTGCTCCGGCAGCGCCACGCTGGAGATGACCCTCAGCACCATCAGCGGTAACACCACCGACGGCGACGGTGGCGGCCTTTCGAACCGCGATGAGGCCGGCGTCAATCTCAGCAGCACGACGATCAACCGGAACCTCGCGGGCAGTTCGGGCGGCGGCGTTTCGAACGTGCTCAGCAGCACCGTCACGATGGTCAATACCATCCTGGGAGGGAATCGAGTGAGCGCGGGCGGCAGTGGCCCGGACTGCGCGGGCACGCTGACATTGACAGGCTACAACCTGGTCCAGCGGGTGGGGGGTTGCACCATTGAGGATGAGAGTGGGAGCGATGGGGGAGGGAACGTGATTGGCGAAGAACCCTGGCTTGCTCCCCTCGCCGACTACGGTGGCCCGACCTGGACCCACGCGCTCCACGAGAGCAGCCCGGCTGCCGACGCGGGGAGCTGTATCGAAGGGCAGGAAACCGACCAGCGCGGGAAGCCCCGACCCGACCTGACCAGCGGGGTGTGCGACATCGGCGCATTCGAAGCCGATGAACTGCTCCCCGACCCGCCATCGCTCAGCCTGGTCAAGTCGGCCTCTCGCACCACCGCCCGCCCCGGCACCAGCCTGGCCTATACCATTCTGCTGTCGGCCACCCGCGGCACGGTGATGACCTTCGTCACGGATACGCTCCCATCGGGGCTATCGTTCGTGGGCACTTCTTCCGAAGGCATCACCTACGACCAGGAAACCAGGCAGGTGCGCTACAGCAGCCTGATTACGCCCGACAACCCACGCCTGCTTACCTACCTGGCAACCATTGATGCCTTGGCAGAACAGGGAAGTTCGCTCCTGAACAACATTCAGGCAACCGTGGAGGACCGGACCGTCGAAGATTCGGCCCAGGTGTTCGTCCAGGGCGACCTGCCGACTCCCATTCCCACGCTGATGCCGACGCCAGAACCAACCCCCACCGTTTCCCCCACCCCACCGCCCCCAGAACCCGCGCTCACTGCTATTTCCCCCACGACCGCCTACGAAGACGAGGGGGAGGTGAGCGTGACCATCAGCGGGGTGCATCTGTCGGAGCCGGACCGGGTGGCGATTGGCGATGCTGACCTGCAAGGGGTGACGCTGGTGGACGATACGACGATTCGGGCAGTGCTCCCGGCGGGCCTTCTGGAGGTGGGCACCTATGACGTGGTGGTGGTCATTAACGGACAATCGCTGGTGCTGGAAGGGGCCTTTACCATCGAGACCCGCGGGACGAACGGCGAGCGGTCGGTCTATTTGCCGCTGGTGCAGAGGTAGCCCGCCCCGTCGGGTCCGTAATCCGGTGGGGCGGGTAGGGATAGGGGTAGGGGCGCTGCTCCTGTTCTCCACCCGCCCCCCACTGCCCCACCTCACGCGCCACCGGTAGGTATCAGGCATCAGGTATCACCGGGGCATCACACAAGCACCTGCGCAGCCCGGACGATGCGGGCAAGGCTGCGTTTGCGTCCCAGCACGGTCAGCGTTTCGAACAGCGGCGGCGCAATGGTGCGCCCGGTGATTGCCACGCGGATGGTGCCGAAAAGCTGCCCGGCCTTCAGCCCCAGTTCTTCGACCAGCGCCCGCAACACCCCTTCCACGGAGGCTTCGTCCCAGGTTTCGAGCGGTTGCAGCCGTTCGTGGGCCAGGCGCAGCGCCCGAACCGTCGTCGGAATATCCATCTTCTTCTGCACCAGCAGCAGCGGGTCCGCATACTCCACCTCGCGGAAGAAGAATACGAGCAAATCGGGGGCCTCGCTCAATTCTTCCAACCGCTCACGAATCAGGAACGTCAGTTGCTCCACATAGGCCAGGTCCTCGGCCTGTGGCGGCGAACCTATCAGCCCGGCCCGCGCCAGGTAGGGGGCAATGCTTCGGGCAAGATCCACCACCGAGAGACTGCGGATATAGATGCCGTTCATGTCCTTGAGCTTGTCGGGGTTCCAGCGAGCCGGTGAACTCTGCACGCGGTCGAGGGTAAACCGCTCAATAAGCTCATGGACGGACATGATTTCGGTGTGGTCGTCGTAGCTCCACCCCTGCAAGGCCAGGTAGTTGAACATCGCCTCTGGCAGGTAGCCGCGCTCCCAGAACCGGTTGGTGGCGACATCATCCTTGCGCTTGGAGAGCTTGCCCTGACCGTTGTGCCGCAGCATGTTCGGCACGTGGGCAAAGAGGGGTGGCTCCCACCCGAACGCACGGTAGAGCAGGACGTGGTAGGGCATGCTCGGGACCCACTCTTCGCCGCGGATGACGTGGGTTATCCCCATGAGATGATCATCTACCAGGTGCGCCAGGTGATAGACGGGCATTCCACTGGATTTGAGCAGCACAACGTCATAGAGTTCGTCGTTTTCCACGCTGATGCATTCGCCACCGCGGATGAGGTCGTGGAAGACGGTGGTCCCCGTGAGCGGCACCTTGAGCCGCACGGTATAGGGTTTGCCCTGGGCTTCGGCCTCGGCCACCTGCTCCGGGGTCCAGGTTCGTTCTGGCCCCCGAAAGCGGAAGCTCTTGAGTCCCTGGGACAGGGCTTCGGCTTTCATCTGTTCCTGCTCTTCCGGAGAAACAAACGATTGGTAGGCGTATCCCTGAGCCAGCAGTTGGTCCACGTAGGCCCGGTAGATTCCCTGGTCGTGGCGCTCCGATTGAACATATGGGGCGTGCGGCCCCCCAATATCCGGCCCTTCGTCCCAGGTCAACCCGACCCACCGCAGCGATTCCATCAGGTCGTCGGCGGCTCCGGCCACGAACCGTTTTTCATCGGTATCTTCGATACGCAAAAGAAACTGCCCCCCATGATGACGGGCAAACAGCCAGTTGAAGAGCGCCGTGCGGACTCCGCCGATATGCAGAAACCCCGTTGGGCTGGGGGCAAAACGGACACGCACGGGCTGAATCATGTCGGTCATACCAATACTTTCGCTCCCTCACCTTCACCTTTGTCGAAACTCGCCAGTGCGGTCATTATACCGCATCCCGCAATGACCAGCGACCGGCGAATGGGAAATGGCTCCCCGTCCCCCGTCCCCCGGCCCGTTACGCATCCCTGGTATGGTGATGGTGGTGGGTATGATTGGTCAGGATGGTCATGGTTTCGTCAACGCTCTCCACAACGTGGTAGAGCCGGTGTTGCGGGGTGAGGGCATAGCCGCGCTCGGCAATGTGCGAAAAAAACTTGAGCAGCGGGCGGTAGAACCCGCACAGGTTGACAATGATGACGGGCTTGTCGTGGTATCCGAGCTGGCGCAGGGTAACGATTTCGACAAATTCCTCCAGGGTGCCGAAGCCGCCAGGCAGGACGACAAAGGCGTCCGATTCTTTATCCATCAGTGCCTTGCGTTCGCGCATGGTTTCGGTGACGATGAGGGTGCTGGCTTCAACCAGACCAACCTCGCGTTCGAGCAGGGCGCGTGGGATGATGCCGACCACCTCGCCCCCGGCGGCCAGCATGCTCCGCGCCAGCGCCCCCATCAGGCCGATACTCCCTCCGCCATAGACCAGGCGAAACCCGCCGGCGGCCAGCCGGGTTCCTAATTCGCTGGCGGCGTCGGAGGCCGAAGGAATATTCCCCGTTTGCGAACCACAAAAGACACAGATTGTTCGTAGCATAGTTCACCTCAATAGATTATAATGACTGGTATATCCGGATGTATCCTACTGGATTGTAGCAGAAGTTAGGAACGAACCTTGCTCTGAAGAAGGAGCTTCTTCACATGACTGATTATCATAACCCATTGCTCACCGAACTGGCCGAGCGCTTTTTGCGCGAATATTTCGCCTTCTACCCAACGACCGCTAGTTCGCTGGGCCTGCACGAATATGATGGGCAGGTCTCCAACCTGCGCCCCGAATCCATCGCCGCACGGGTGGAGGCGCTGCACCGGTTCCAGCAGCAGTTGCAACTGATTGACCCGGCGTCTCTGGAGCGACTGGCCTGGTTCGATTATGAGTTGCTGCGCTGGCAAACCCATGCCGAACTCTGGAAGTGGACCGAGCGGCGCGACTATGTGCGGAACCCGATGGTCTACACCGACGATATGATGGTTGATAATTATGTCAAGCGCAACTACGCCCCACTGGAGGTGCGGGCCGAAGCGCTGATTCGCCATCTGCACCAGATTCCGTGGATTGCGGAGGCGGCACGGCACAACCTTAACCCCACCACGCCACAAATCCTGATTGAGGAGTCATTGCCGGTGTTCGATGGTCTGGTTGCCTTTATGAACGAGAGCCTGCCAGAACTGTTCGGGGGCGACCGGCTCCCGGTTTCCCATCAGGCGGCGCTGTCGGAGGCCCGCCAGAAGGCGGTTATGGCGATTGAGCACCTGAAAACGTATCTGAAAGACACGCTCTATCCGGTGGCCCAGCAGGATTTTGCCATCGGGCCGGAGCGATTTTCTGAGATGCTGCGTTACCACGAACTGGTTGAACTTCCGCTGGAACGCCTGCTGGCGATTGGTGAAGCCGACCTGGCCCGCAACCAGGCGGCGATTGAGCAGGTGGCCGCCCAGATTGACCCATCCAGGAGTGTTCGGGAGCATATGCAGGCGCAGGGGCGCAACCACCCGACCGCGGACCGGCTGCTGGAGGAAACCCGGTCCTTGCTCGAACATCTGCGGGACTTTCTGATTGAACGGGACCTGGTGACGCTTCCCGTGGAAGGGCAGTGCAAGGTGGAGGAAACACCTCCGTTTGCGCGGTGGGCGTTTGCGATGATGGATACCGCCGGGCCGTTCGAGCAGGTCGCGACCGACTCTTTCTATTACGTCACGCTTCCTGAAGCGCACTGGCCGCCAGAGCAGGTGGAGGGGTGGTTGACCAAATTCGACTACGCCACGATGACGGGGGTGTCCATCCACGAAGCCTACCCTGGTCATTACCTCCATTTTATGAATGTGCGGCACGCGCCGACCCGGCTGGCAAAGGTGTTCGATACCTATTCCCACTTTGAAAGCTGGGCACACTATTGCGAGCAGATGATGCTGGACCAGGGCTATGGGCAGGGGGACCTGCACCTGCGCCTTTCGCAGCTTTCTGAGGGGCTGGTGCGAGATTGCCGCTATATCTGTGCGATAAAGATGCATACCCAGGGCATGCGCGTGGAGGAGTGCATCCGCTTCTTTATGGCGCATGCGTATATGGACGAGGTGACGGCGACGCGGGAAGCGCGGCGCGGAACCCACGACCCCGGCTATATCAACTATACGCTTGGCAAGCTCCAGTTGCTCAAGTTGTTGGAAGATTACCGGGCCGCACAGGGCGCGGCGTTTTCGCTCAAGCAGTTTCACGATGCCTATATCGGCTATGGTTCGCCGCCCATTCCGCTGCTGCGAAAACTGCTGCTGCCCCACGATGATGGCGTGCTCTTCTGAGCAGCGGGGATATCTGTAACTCGTTTCCGTATACTGGGTGCGTCTGGCAGGATGAGCGCAGGACGAAGGGACAGGCCGGGGGACAGACAATGCCGCACCGCGCATCCTGAGCGCAGTTCGCAATGCCCCTTCCCCCGATGGCCCGTCGCAATCCTATATCCATCCTGTTCACATCTATTCAAACCTGTTCATAAGGGAGGCTATTGTGAATACTACGAAATACCAGAAGGCGCAGTATGTCCGGGACATGCTCGCGGAAGAGGCCGCGCACGGCCTGAATATGCAACTCGTTCTGGCCGGGCTTCCGGATGAAGATTTGAGGGTGATGGAACGAGTTGCTCAGCAGTGCCGCAGTGCGCGGGGTGGGCAGTCTTCTCGCATCCAGACGATTTCTTTTGTCGTAGACATGGAAGAATAGCTGCCGGGCCGGAGTCGGGGCGGCGGAAGGTCTCCCGTCCTGAGATGGACGTGGTCTGAAGCCCCAACTCCACTCCATGGTTCCCGAACCGGATTATGATTGCATCGCTCCGCGGTATTTTGCAGGCGATAGGCCCGGACCACCTGGTGGTCGAGACGGGGGGTATCGGGGTGCTGGTCTATGTGCCACGCCCGGTGGTGCGCGGGGCAGGAACGACTGGCGAGGAGGTGTTTCTTCAGACCCGGCTGGTAGTCCGGGAGGATTCTTTGACCCTCTACGGTTTTGCAACTCCGCAGCAGCGGGCTTTCTTTGACACGCTGCGGGGGATTACCGGGGTTGGCCCGAAAGTCGCGCTGAATCTCCTTTCCTTTTCGACCCCCGACGAGATACGGATGGCGGTGGCGCACAAAGACCTGGCGCATTTGCGCGGGTG
>JAAUSY010000091.1 GCA_012032475.1 Chloroflexaceae bacterium | reverse complement strand
CCCGCAGTGCAACCGCCCGCCCAGATACCCAATGCGGGTCAATCGGGCGCAGGTCAGCATCTGGCATCGCCAGAGAAACATCGGGGCTATGGGCAATCGTCATTTCTCTCATTCTGATGGGAAATGGGAGATTTCTCTATGGTTTCGGTAACTGTGCAGGGCCAGCACCTCCGGGTTGACCTTGCCATCCAGGTTGATGGTACGGTCGTGAAAATATCCCAGGGTGCCGGACTCGAACGCCGCGATATCGTCTCCATCGGGAACGTAGCGTTCAATCAGGGGAATCTGCTCTCGATAGTAGGGGTTGCTGGAAAACACCAACCCGGCCTGCCGCAGCCCGGCCAACGCGAGCAGAGGCAGGGATAGCAGCAGCACCACGACCGTTGCGAACACCGGTGCGAGGTGCTCTGGTACGTCATGATGAGCCATGAGAGCAACAGTCCCATCACCACGGTTGAGACAGGCAGCACAGGCGCAAAGTAGCGCGGGTAAAAATACGCGGCCGGTGTCGAAACGATATACCAGCAGCAGAGCACCAGCACCGACAGGAACAGGACCGCGCCATAGGCTGCGGTCCTCTGACCGCGGGCGTGGCTGCGGACCCGCGCCAGCAGCGGGCGAACCACCACGTTCCGACCGAGCCACAGGAGAACCAGGCCAACCAGGAAACTCCCGACCTGGCATCCCAGGCCGAGCGCCCGGCTGATCCGCCAAACGTAGGTGAACGGCAGCGGCGGAAACAACCCCTGGATGAGCGCCTCCAGACCTGACGCGAGTCGCGGGAGCGAAAGTACCCACTCCTGTTGGGACAGCCCGCTCGATGGGATGAGGTGGCCGAACCCGACCAGATTGTAGAGCCACCACGGGAGCGTTATCAGAAACGATATTCCGGCCAGCCTGGCAAACCGCCGCACCCGATGATGCATCCGGGATGCTTCGGGAGCAACCAGTTGGTAGGCGCAAAGCAGGATAACAAAGAACACGGCGTCTATTCTGGCGAGCACCAGCAACCCCAGGAGCACCCCCAGAACCGCCACGCCGCGGAGCGTATCGAGATTGAGATGGGCAACTTGATAATAGCGCCAGGTTGCGCTATAGAGCAGCAGCAAACAGCCGGTTTCGAGGCCATTGAAATGCTGGAGAAAGGGAAAGACGCTGGAAAGGTAGAGGAAAGCCGTGAGCCAGAACGCGGGAATCTTCCACCAGGGCTGGTTCTCGTGGCTCCGGTGCTGGTCTCCCAGGGGTAAGGAGTCGCTGGCAATGCGCCCCAGAAAGTAAGCCGTGGCAAGGTACAGGAGCCAGTGCAGCACGAGCATCAGGCGGACCGCCAGGTACCGGTCACTGCCGGCCACCAGGAACAACAGGACTGACCCGAAAGTGAACAACGGTTGGAAGCCGTTGGTCCACATCCCATCGGTGATGGTAATGCCTTTACCCAGGGCAATGTTTCGGGCGACCGTATAGCTGTAGTAGCCATCCTCCATCAGGGGGGCATCCGGAACCAGGGGGGTCGGACGGAGTATCAGCAGCAGCGCAGGAACCACTGCAACCACTGCAACCACCGCAACCACCAGCAACCACCGCCATCGCTGCCACCACCCCCTGGGGTCGGTCGGGGAGGGACCGGGCGGTGCATCTGCCTCGTTTTTCGTCGTCATCTCCCTCCACACAACTTCCCACTCACACCTTTGGCTTCAGGTCAAACACTTCGCGCACCGCGCAATAGGCGCTCCCGGCCAGCCGGCCCACCGGCTGGAGCCGGCGAATCTCTACATAGCCACGCTCATTGAGCAGGTCATCGCGTATCGAAAGGTGCTGGATGATACCGACGACCAGCGTGCTGCTGCCCGGCCCCCGCCCCACCTGCATCGTGCCATGGAGCACACACTCGAAACTCACCGGCGACTCGGCCACCCGCGGCGGGCGCACGGTGACACTGGGAACGGGGGTGAGGCCGGTCACGCTGAACTCGTCCTCATCGGCGGGGAACTCCCGCGACGTCTCCACCATCGCTTCGACGGTGGCCTCCGTGACAACATTGACCACAAACTCGCCCGTCTCCAGGATGTTCCGCAAGGTGTCTTTGGTGCCCAGGGGACGGGTCGCGTCGGAGGAAGCGGAGATGGAAACCGACAGGGATGGGGGGTTTGAGGCCACCCCATTGAAGAAGCTGAACGGAGCCAGATTCCTGCACCCGGCGCGGTCCTGGGTCGAAACCCAGGCGATGGGGCGCGGCAGGATACAGCCACTCATGAGTTTGTAGACCTCACGCTGGTCAAGGGTGGCAACAGAGATTTCCATAGACCCTGGTCATTCCTTCCTTCTCATCTCAGAGAGCGCAGCAAGCAACCGAGTCTCATAGGTATCAGGTATCAGGTATCAGGATTGCAGAAAGTTTCGCAGCAGCGTTTTCCCCTGGTCGGTCAGGATGGATTCCGGGTGGAACTGCACCCCGTACACCGGGTCGGTGCGGTGCCGCAGGCCCATAATCAGGTCATCGTCAGTCCAGGCCGTCATCTCCAGTTCTTCCGGCAGGTCGTCGCGGCGCACTATCAGCGAATGATAGCGCGTTGCGGTGAAGGGGACCGGCAGCCCGGCAAAGATGCCTTCGCCGCTGTGGGAAATCTGCGAGAGCTTGCCGTGCATGACTTTCGGGGCCCGCACCACTGTTCCCCCATAGGCCGCGCCAATCGCCTGGTGCCCCAGGCACACGCCGAGCATCGGAATGTGCGCCCCCAGTTCCTGGATGAGCGCCACACTGATGCCAGCTTCGGTGGGAGTGCAGGGGCCGGGACTGATAACGATACGGTCGGGGTGCAGCGCCGCCACTCCAGAGACGGTGATTTTGTCGTTGCGATGGACCTCAACCGTGACCCCCAGTTCCGCCAGATATTGGTAGAGGTTATAGGTAAACGAGTCGTAGTTGTCAATCAGCACAATCTTCACAGAACACCCCTCGCTCTATCGGCTCATTCATTTATTCACTTGCTGGCAGCAGTATACCACAGCCCGGCGGGTCCGAAAACCTGCGGCCCTCGATAGACCCATAGAGACGGTAGAGACCATATGGGAAACTGGGGAGGGGTGCCGTTGAATCTATCAGCAAGTTCAGGTTATGTTGTCTCCCCTGATTGTCTTGACCATGCATGAGCCATCATCGAACCACCTTTGGGAATCAATCAGGGCGAGTAGAGAGAGAACGAACGATGCTCCAGTCTCGCATTCGAACCGAAGAACCCTCGCCCGGCCAGAACCTCACGGCCCGCGAACGCGAAGTGCTCACGCTGGTGGTCGAGGGGTTGAACAACCCGGAGATTGCGGAACGGCTGGTGGTGAGCCGTTCCACCATCAAGTTCCATGTCAGCAGCATTCTTTCCAAGCTCAGGGTGTCCAGTCGCGCCGAGGCGGCGGCCCTGGCCGTCCAATACCGCCTGGTTGTTCCAGGCGCTTGCAGAAGCATAGAGCCGCCCACGAAGTCGAAGTCAAGGTAGGATTCAGCCAGGGCGGTTCGCCAGAGGCCGCGGGGAAGGAACCGGAAGAAACCGGGAGCCGGGCAGGTCACCGGGTTCGATAGAATATTGCGACCAGGTGTGGTACTATAGCGGCAGATAACGAAAACACAAACGAACGAGAGTTTGGAGCTATAGCCAGGTAGGCAAAACCTACCCAGAAGCGGACAGAGGTACGCATGACACACACAAAAGAAAGGAGCAGAATGCAAAAAAGAACCTTCCCAGAGGCACCAGTGGGCGAAAGCCAAGTTCACTGGAACGCTGATGACGGGCGTTGAGCGGTCTCCGGTTGCGCTGCCCACGCTTAATAAAGGCCCCCTGGGGCGGGTGGACGCGAGATGAGATACGCAGACGTATGGGGATAAGCGAGCACAACCAGATTGCCTATCCAGGCTACCAGTCCTGAACTGGTCGTCCTCGGTCGTGGCTACGTCGGGGCGTAAAACACGCCTGTGGACTGCATGTAAGACGCTTACTTGAGAACGCAACGCAGAACGAAGCAGGAATTTCGGAAATGGACAAGACGTACTTTCGAGTACTTTTGAACACATAGAAAGTAGCAGGAAATCATATGCCTGTTCGGAGCAGAATTCCAGCACGTTTCATCCTCAAAGAACTGGGAAAGGTGATGCTGGCCGATTGGCCGAGCTTTGCGTCCATGGCTGCGCTGCAACTGGACAAAGAGACGTTTCATTTGCGACGCCTCTTTGGCAAGCAGCAAGGCCATGGAGGGAAGGTCCGGCAGGTCAGCTTGCGTATCACTGATATGTGCAATCTGCGGTGTCACACCTGCGGCCAGTGGGGTGACAATGGCTACTTGCTCTGCAAATCATCCAGGGAGTTGCGAGAAAACGAGGTGCCTGTTGAGACCTACCAGCGGATGGTTGACCAGATTCTGGAGGCAGGTTGGTCGCCGCTCTGGTATATCTGGGGAGGCGAGCCGATGCTCTACCGCGGCCTGTTCGACCTGCTCTATTACATCTCAGAGCGTAAGATGCCCATTACGATAGTCACCAACGGCACTCAGGCCACAAAACATGTCAAGGAAATCGTGGACACCTGCAAGGTCGTCTGGCTCAGTGTGGATGGACCTAACGCCGAAATTCACAACCGCCAGCGCCCCGGCGTCTCCCCCAACTACAACAACTTCCGCGATGTGGAGAACGCCCTTCAGGCTATCAACGAGGAGAAAAAGCGTCGGAACAGCGTCTTCCCATACATTGCCCCCATCAGTGTCGTGGCCCGATACAACATTGACCACCTGGTGGATATCTACAAGTTCACCAGGCAATATGCCGACCTGCACATTTTCTACCTTTCCTGGTGGATAGACGAGCCGTCGGCGCAGCAGCATACGGAAGAATTCCAGCGCCGCTTCGGGTTTGCTCCGCACACCCACCTGGGCTGGCTTGGCGAATGGAAAGACTTCGACCACCACCTGGTCTATGCCAGGTTTCAGGAGATGGAGCGCCTGATGCGCGAAGCGAACACCGCCGCTTCCAGCGCCAGTGCGGGACCTCATAACGGCGGGCGGAATGGGCACCCCACGTGTATTCCGCTGATGTACCCTCCCCTGCGGTCGAACGAGGATATTCAGCGCTACTATCAGGACCACCAGGCGGTGTTCGGGTATAACCAGTGCGTCAGCATCTACATGACGATGGAAGTTGACAGCAATGGCGATGTCAGCCTGTGCCGCGACTATCACGACTACGTCATTGGCAACATCAAGGAGCAATCGGTGCAGGATATCTGGACCAGCGAGGCTGCCCGAAAGTTCCGCCATTCTATCAGCACCGAGGGGCTTTTGCCGGTCTGCCGCCGCTGCTGCGGCCTGATGGGCTACTGAGGCCAGGTGGAGATACGGGGCCGGGGGTGGGGGTCGTCTTCGTACCAGTGACGGGCGACAAGCCGCAGCACCGCGGCAGGACTCTGTTCGAAGAGTTCGAAGAGAACGTCACCACCTCTGGTATGCCCCCGCCCCCCTGCGCGTCCCCCGCTCCAACGCACCGATCACCGAATGACCTTTTTCACCTTGCCCGTCTTGACGTCCACCAGATAAGTGATGTTCCGCCAGTGCATGGAAAGCACGCCCTTCTTGACCCGCGCAAAGGTCTTGAACAGCGCCAGAGCCACGCAGATGAACGCGACCGGCGTTGCCAGGAGCCACGGGAGCAAGCGGTAGCGGGCATCGCCGGGTGAGACGCTAGCGGGGTTGACCGGAGCGCTGAAATAGAGCAGCGTGCCGGTGAGTACCACCGAGAGGCCAAACCCCGCGCCGCTCAGCAGGGCCAGGAGGTCATGCGCGAGCAAGCCATAGAGCACGAGCACAGGAGCCAGGAAGATGTAGGCCACATAGGGTATTCCAACCAGAACGTAGAGGGCATAGGGCAGCTTCAGGTAGATCTGGGAGAACTGGATTTGTCGTACCAGCCACTCGATGCTTTCGGACACGGACATATGGCAATAGCTCTTCAGGGTGCAGCTTTGCACATAGCGCCGCGCAATGTGGTGCTGGTGCAGGGCGTGCATAATGGCAATATCATCGACAATTTCGGTGGCGAACCGCTCATAGAGCTGGTAGGTGTCCATCACAGATTTCCGCACCGCCAGACTTCCCCCCCATAAGCCCTTGAGGGTATCGTCCGATATCCCGCTGATGATAAACGTCCCGAACAATCCTGCCAGGTAGTTGCCCCAGTGAAAGTCCGAACTGAGCGGGATACGACGAAAAAAGCCGGTGGTGGCTCCGACCTTCGGATGGCGAAAGGGGGCCACCAGTTCTTGCAACCAGGTAGAATGGGGCTGAATATCGGCGTCGGCAATGACAAAGATATCGGTATCGGTGACACATTCCATCCCTTTCAGCACGTTGTAGGTTTTCTGGGACGAGCGGGTGGATAGCCCGGCAATGCAAACCTGCACGTTTTCGAAACGCTGTTCGAGTTTGCGCATAGTTGGCACCGCCGGGTCCTGGTCGCTTTCGGCACAGAGCCTGAACGTGACCGGCCCATCATACGCTTGCTGAACAATGCAGAGCAAGTTGTTCTCAAAGTCCGGGTCGTTATTCCCCTTGCAGGGAACAATGACAGCCACGGCAAACTGCGTGGTCGGAGGGTCGCAGCGGGCAAACCGCAGACGAAGATGGTGGATAGCCGGTATGACCAGGATGATTCCTCCCAGAAAAACTGTTCCCCAGAAAAAGATACTCATTATGGTTGTGTCCGTAGTTCAAGATTATCAAAGAGTGCCTCGGCGCGAACGGTTTCTGCTCGCGCAACGAACCCATATTTCGAGGTCGGTTGCCGGTTTTCAAGCGTTGCATCGGCCACCAGGGTGCCATTGACCAGGAGCCGGACGCGGGTTTCCTCCATTTGGACGACCAGATGGTTGACTGCCTCCGGGCCGCTCCGCAACCCTGGGCTTTCGCCCTCGGCAAGGACCTGTCTTTGCCCGCCTTGCCACTGTTCCAGGTGATACCGTTGTTCCGGGGGATTCACAAAGAACGCCAGGTAGTTGCTGCCATCAACGAAGTGGCTGACCACCCCCGCTTCTCCTCCCTGTACCTGCACGTCAACTTCCACGCTGAAATCCGCTCCCCCGGTCCAGGTGCGATAGCTCCAGATATTCCCGGTGCCTGGGGAGGCGGTGATGTGATAGCGTCCCTCTTCGATTCCCACGCTCCAACCAGTCCCCTGGAGACTGGCCCATCCCTGGTCGCTGCTGAAGTCGTAGGTCTGCACCAAGGTGCCCGGTTCGAACACCGGGGAGGAGGTTGCGGTGGGAGTGGCCGTGGGGATGGCCGTGGGAGTGGCGGTGAAGGTGAGGGAAGGGATTGCGGTGGGGGAGGGATGGTGGACGGGGGAGGATGGGGGATAGTCGCCGGAACAGGGAGCGTTGGGGACGGCGATACGGTGGGGGGAGGGGGAGAGGTAAGGGTAGGGAGAATCGGTTGGGGCGTGGGTGAGGAGACAAGCGTTTCCCCGATCAGTGAGGTCAGTGAAGGTGAACTGGGAGGACGATTGGTCGGAGCAGGGGACGGGATGGGCGTACGGGTTGGCCCAACGGGTGGTGCTTTGGTGGGAGCCACCTCAGCGGTTGTTTGCCCCCCGGCCCCCGCAACGGACTGGGGGGTGGCAGATGCCTGGCCCTGGTCGTCGCGGGCACTCCCAGTCTGAACCTTCGGGAGCAGCACCATCGCGACGACCACCGCGACGATTGCCACCGCTCCGATACTGCTGAGCATGGGAAGGAGCCGGCGAAACCATCCCGAAGATATCCCCTGGGGTTCGGGCTTCGGGGCCGTCCGAGCCGACGACGAGGTGGGTTCGCTGGCCGGCCCGGCGGGTTCGTGCGGAGTTGGCCCCTGGCTTGCCGCCCTGGCCCGCGCCAGCAAGACCGCGCTATCGCGGTAGAAGGGGTTGATAGCCTGGAGTTCGTGGAGGACCGCAACGGCCTGCCCATAGCGCCCGGCCTGCAAATGCGCCCTGGCCTGGTCGTACAGTTCCGCCTGACGGTCGCGCTGGGTTGCGTCATCTCCGCCGGTCGCCCTGGCGCGGCCCTTCGACGGAGCATGGGAAGGGCCGGATTCTCGAATCCGGTGGTATGCCACGCGCAGATTGAAGTTGTTCAGGGTCCGATAGGCTTCGTTTATTCGCTGGGTTCGTCTGCTGGCGTATCGCTGTTCGTCAGGCGATGCGACCGCATAGCGGTCGGGGTGGTAGCGAGAAATTTGCTTCCGATAGGCGGTCTTTATCTCATTGGTCGAAGCATTTTGTGCGACCCCAAGCAACTCGTAGTAGTCGAGCAGTTCAAAATCTTCCATAGCAATCGCAATCGGCATGCTGGCTCATAGTTGATAGTTGATAGTTGATAGTTGATAGTTGACCTTCATCCCTGGACCGTAACTGTGGTATTATAGCACGCACCAGCAGCAGAAAGACAACTTTCTAACCAGGAGCGTGTGAAGACGAGGAGACCCGCAATGGCATATACGTTACGAACGGTAGATGGCAAGTATTCCCGTGTTTTGAGCAACGAAGAATTCAGGACCCTGCTGAAGCTGGCCCTCAAACATGGCTGGCGACCGGCCCCCCGGCACCTGCACCACGGAAGCCTGCGGATGAGCGAACCCTTTAGCCTGGCCGAAGGCAAGGCGCTGGCGGCGGCGATGGAGCGCGGTCTCCAGCGCGAGCAGGCGGCCCTTTCGCCGTTGATTGTGATGGCGGTTTTCGAAAGTATTGCGGTTCTGCGGCGTAGCGACGCACAGTTTCTTCCGTCAACCTGATGAACCAGGCGCATGCCACCCCCCCCTGATTTCCGCCGGTGCCTGGGCGATTTTGGCGAACGCGCCGCCGCGGCCTATCTCATTCGCCAGGGCTATACCATTCTCGACCAGCAGTGGCGCTGCCGGATGGGCGAAATTGACCTGGTTGCCAGCCAGGAAGGGCAACTGGTGTTCGTTGAGGTTCGCACGCGGCGTAGCGAGACCTACGGGAGTCCGGAAGAATCCCTGACGCCTGCCAAGCGGGAACGGCTGCGTACTTTGGCCTGGGCCTACCTCGAAGCCCACGCCCAGGGAGACACAGTTTCCTGGCGGATTGATGTCATTGCCATCGTGGTCAGTCGGGCCGGGCGCGTCGTGCGGCTGCACCATATCCCCTCTGCGGTCGAGCAAGAGTAGCCTGGTCCCCGCTTTGTGGTTTCGTTTGCGGGTTTGTTCCGGTTGCTCGTTGCTCGCGACGCGGACCTACCCGTTGCGCGGCTCCCACACCTCTTCCAGAACACAGTCCCAGGAAACCCGAAACTCATCGGCCGGGTCGTAGACATGGGACTGGAGGTTCACAACAATGACTTCGGGGTTCGAAAGGGCTTTCCATCCGTGCATCACCATGGGAGGTATCTTGATGAGCCGCGGGCGGTGAGAACCCAGAAACACCGAATTGACATGGCCGAACGTGGGCGAATCTGGCCGGATATCGGCCAGCACCACCTGGATTTTCCCCCGCGTAACGGTAAACTGGTCGGTATGGACCTGATGGAAATGCCAGGACTTGACCACTCCATAATCCGTCGCACTCTGGTAGATGTGCTGCGGGGTGACCAGGCCATCCTGCTCTATCCAGGGCTTGCTCCACAGCTCCACCACGTCGCCGCGTCCATCCAGATTCACCCGTAAGTCTTTGACCAGCACCCCCTGAATGGTCGGGGTTTGGGAAGCTGGTTGGAGCACAAAGGGGATTCCTCGAAGCCATGCCTCGCGAACATCCCTGGCTTGCATTGCCACGGTATTTCCCTCCTCTCAATTCACCAGGTTTTGACCACCCTCAAGTATACCACAAAACCCTATGAATAGACTTCCAGAAGAGGAGAGATGCGCCGCTTGCCGGCTCCGGCCTCGTTCCGTCGGCACGTTGACCTGTGTTATACTGGGGAGCGAGGAAGGCAGGTGAGTTCAGACAGAGGGACCGAACGCAAGGGGCCGAGGCAGCCATAGGTCGGTATGGAAACCTCGTCGCCTCCGTTGTTGTTTCGCTTCCCGATGACGAATGGGTCTTTGTTGGAATGGGGGTGGCTCGGTCGTGAGGCTGGTTGCCCATTCGCAAGCAAAACCCCTTCGCCGTTGGGAAGAGAAGGATTGGGTGTACCTGGGCAAATGTAAGGTAAAGACGAATACCGTGAAGTTTACGGCAGGTAAGGAGGGGAAACGTACCAATGGCAGATGACCATTCAGAACGAGAACGAACCAGACGCAAGATTCATCCAGGCGTCTTTGAGTCCCAAGAACAGCTCTGGCAGGGACGAATCAGCCGACGCGAGTTTTTGCGGGTGGCAACGCTGCTCGGAGCTGGCGCGGCAACCGCAGCGTTCCTGGCCGCGTGTGGTGAGGAGGAAGGGATGGGGGGCACAGAACCGCCGCCCGCTCCAACTGCTCCGACCACGCCACCCGCGCCAGTCGCTCCAACCACGCCACCCGCGCCAGTCGCTCCGACCACCGCTGCCACGGCGGTTCCAGCTGTGGCAGCTATCAAGCGTGGAGGCACGCTCCGCTGCGGGATGCAGATTATGGGGGTGGACCACCCGGCCCGTTTCTCCTGGACGGAACCATCCAATGTGTTCCGCCAGGTGTTTGAATATCTGACCGAGACGGACGAAAACAATATCACCCATCCATTGCTCCTGGAAAGTTGGGAACCCAACGATGACCTGACGGTGTGGACGCTGCAGCTCCGGCCGGGTATCAAGTGGACCAACGGCGAGGAACTGGTGGCCGACCACGTGGCCTTCAATTTCAATGAGTGGCTGAACCCGGATGTCGGGTCGTCCATTCTGGGGTTGTGGGAAGGCTACCTGACCCCCGATGGCATTGAGGTTGTGGACGATTATACGCTCCGGCTGAACCTGGCGCAGCCCAAGTTGGATGTGCCCGAAAATTTGTTTCACTACCCGGCCCTAATCGTCCATCCGAGCTTCGATGGTGACATTGCCTCCGGGCAGAACCCCAGCACCGGTCCCTACCTGCTGGATGAATACATCGTTGGGGAGCGGGCCAGGTTGGTGCGCCGCACGGATTACTGGCAGGTGGGCGAGGATGGGCAACCGCTGCCCTACCTGGATGCCATCGAGTATATCGGCCTTGGCGACGACCAGACGGCCTATGTGTCAGCCATCCAGAACGGCGATATCCATGCTATCTACGAGCCGACCATTGATACCTTCCAGGCCTTGAAGGGCAACCCCGATGTGGTGATTTATCCACGGGATACGGCGCAGGTGCGGGTGCTGCGGATGCGAGTTGACCAGGAGCCATGGACCGATAACCGCGTGCGTCTGGCGCTGAAGAAGTGTCAGGACCGCCAGAAGATTCTGGACCTGGCGTTTCTGGGGGAAGGGCAGCTTGGGCACGATTTTCACGTTGCGCCGGTGATGCCGGAGTTCGTCCCGATGGACGTGCCGATGTATGACCCGGAGGGAGCAAGGCAACTCCTGACCGAAGCAGGCTATGGTGACGGCCTGAATGCGGCAATTTCCGTGGGGACCGGCTGGTCCGATATTGTGGCCTATGCCGAGACGTTGCAGGCCGACGCGCAACCCGCCGGGTTCAACCTGACGCTCGATACGATGCCCAACCAGAACTACTGGGATTTGTGGACGGAAGTCAGCCTGGGAATTACCGCCTGGACCCACCGGCCCCTGGCGGTGATGGTTTTGCCGCTGGCCTATACCGCGGATTCGGAGGGCAACCCGGTGCCCTGGAACGAAACCCGCTGGGTGGATGAAGAATTTGACCGCCTGCTCAAGCAAGCTGTTGCCACCATAGACATTGAGGCCCGCAAGGCGATAATGGCCGATATTGAGCGTATCCAGTTGGAGCGCGGCCCGATAGGGATTGCGTTCTGGAAGCGGGTCTGGGAGACCTTTAACCCGGCTTTCCAGGGGGTCAAGGCGCACCCGACGCTCTACCACCTGTGGCGCGAGGTCTGGTACGACCCGGCCCGCGACCCCCACGCCTAGCCCTGCGGTAGAGGGTGGAATTCGGAGGGGCGCGAAGCACGATGATCGGACGATAGATAATAGGTAATAGATAGAGATAGGTATGCTCTGTGCTTTGCGCCCCCGGTGCGCTCATATCGGGAGTGATGTATGATCAAGTTTCTTATCCGCCGATTCATATTTCTCATTGTGACACTGTTCGTGGTCTCGATTGCGGTGTTTGCCATCTCGGAACTGGCACCGGGGAATATTGCCCGCAACGTGCTTGGCAATACGATTACCCCGGCGCAGGAAGCGTCGTTTAACCAGCAGCATGGCCTGGATGATACCGCGGTGGTGCGCTATCTCCGGTGGATGCTAGGGAGTGACTGGCAGGCCGCCAGCCGGGTCGGCCACCCGGTGCGGCAGATTGAAGATGACCGCGGACGGGCCTCCTGGTGGGTGGTGCCCGAAGAAGCATCGGTGCTGCCCTATCGCAACTTCTCCCCGGACGGGGAGACGATGTACAAACTCGAACGCCAACCCGACGGATCAACGCGGGAGGTCCCGCTTGGTGACGAGGTGTGGCAGGAAAACGAGCAGGGCGAGATGGTCTACTGGGGGGTTGACCGCGAGGGACGGGCGGCAAAGTGGGTACGGGGAGCTGGCGAAGAGGAGCAAACACTCACCAAGGCCGGCTGGACCAGCGTGCCCGGCGCGCCCAGTGACTATATCCCCCTGCAAAAGGGGTTGCTGCGGGGCGACCCCGGTATGTCAACCTATGCTCGTCGCCCGGTGGCCGAGGTGCTCTTCCCGCGGCTCGTCAATACGCTCTACCTGGCGGGGATTGCGTTTCTCTTCATTATGCCCTTGTCGCTGCTCTTCGGGGTGATTGCTGGCCTGAACGAAGGCAACTGGATTGACCGTCTGCTCTCGGTGACCAGCCTGGTCGCAACGGCAACGCCGGAATTTGCCAGTGGCGTGTTCCTGATTGTCGTTTTTTCGGCCTGGCTCGGATGGCTGCCGGGCGCGGTGGTGCTGCCGGGCGATACCTCCATCTTTGAGCGACCGCAGATGCTCATCCTGCCCATTGCCACGCTCATGCTCGTAGAACTGGGCTATGTGATGCGGGTGACCCGCGCCAGCATGGTGGAGGTGATGCGGGCCAACTATATCCGTACGGCAGTGCTGAAGGGATTGCCGTTCTGGCGCATTGTGTGGAAACACGCGCTGCGGAACGCGCTGATGGCACCCATCACCGTGATCATGTTGCATGTCAACTGGCTGGTGGGGGGCATTGTTGTGGTCGAGACGCTCTACGGCTTTCCTGGCCTGGGGCGCTATATCCTGGAAGCCGGGCTGAACAAGGACGTGTTCGCCATTGAGGCAGCCGCGATGGTGATGGTCATCATTGCGGTGACCACGCAGATGATTGCGGATATGATTTACGTGTATTTGAATCCTCGGATTCGCTTTGCCTAGAGGCTAGCAACCGGAGGGAGAGTATCGGGTATGACGTTGGCAAAGGGAACGGCTGCAATTGCAGGTCCAGTCGCTTCAAAACCCTCGCGCTGGAAGCGGGTCAGGGAGAGTCTGGGGATTCTGGTGCGGTCGAAAACCGCGCTGGTCGGGGCGGTGTTGATTGGCTTCTGGCTGCTGGTGGCGCTGTTTGCCGATAACTGTCTGGTCAGCCCCGCCTGCTGGGTGCAGACCGCGTGCCAGGGAACACCGCCGGGGGCGTCTCTGTCGGCAGGGGAGGGGGGCGGGAATGGAGGGTCGCCGCTGGCAAGTCTCCAGCAGGGGGTTTGTCTGCCGCTCCAGAGCATCACCGGGGCAGGAGATTTTGAGCCGACGCCCTGGCTGTCCCGCTACGACTACCGCGAGCAGTTCCGGGGGGAATACCGCGAGGGGCCTTCGGCAAAGCACTGGCTTGGCACCGACTCGCGGGGGCGCGATATCTGGGCGCGGCTGGCCTATGGCTCACGCCCCATTCTGACCCTGGCTCCGCTGTCGGTGTTCATTGCGCTGGCAATCGGGGGGACGCTCGGCCTGGTTGCCGGGTATTACGGCGGCTTCATTGACGAAGTGATGATGCGCGTCCTGGACGCGATGATTTCGTTTCCGCAAGTGTTGCTCTACCTGGTCATCATCGCAGCGCTGGGGCCGTCGGCGTTCAACGTCGTGCTCGCCATTGTCATTGCCGGAGTACCGGGGATTGCCCGCCTGGTACGGGGGCTGACGCTGGATGTCAAGACGCGAGATTACATCGCGGCGGCGCAAACCCGCGGCGAAAGCCCCTGGTATATCATGTTCGTGGAGATTTTGCCCAATGCCCGCGGCCCCATCATCATTGATGCCATGCTGCGGATGGGGTATGCGGTGTTTGCCATCGGGACGCTTGGGTTCCTGGGGTTGGGGCTGCCCCCACCCTCGCCGGACTGGGGGAGCATTGTCAACGCCGGCAAAAAGCTCATTCTCCAGGGGCACCCCTGGGAGGCGCTGTTTGGTTCGATGGCGATTGCGATGGTAGTCGTTGGCCTCAACCTGATTGCCGACGGGCTTTCGGAGGAGGGGCGGCGCTATCAGTGATACCAGTGACAGGTGATGAGTGACACGTGACGGGTGAGGAAGAGCGCAGGAGCAGGAGCGGGAAAGGGAGGATGTGATGTTCGAGCGAAAGCCGGAGACGCACGAGGAAGAGTTTTTCGCCAGCCGAGAAAGCGCCAGGGCGTATGCGGGCATGGCCGAAAAGTCCGGGTTTATGTACCGCGGCTTTCTGAAGGAGCTTGCCGCGTTTGAACCCAGGGGCAGCGTGCTGGATGTCGGGGCGGGGCCGGGAGTGCTGGCGTGCCTGGTTGCGCAGCAC
The DNA here is from genome assembly GCA_012032475.1 of Chloroflexaceae bacterium. Taxonomy (GTDB): domain Bacteria; phylum Chloroflexota; class Chloroflexia; order Chloroflexales; family Chloroflexaceae; genus JAAUSY01. The sequence goes on along the minus strand of JAAUSY010000091.1, from coordinate 3,291 downwards.
CACCCGGAGGTGCATATTACGGCACTGGAGGTGTCGGACCAGATGGTTGAGGCTGGTCGGGAGTATGTGGCGCAGAAGGGGCTTCAGGAGCGCATCCAGTTTGTGCAGGGGAATGCAACGAATGAGGAGGTGGTGCGGGGGTTGGGGCGCTTCGACCTGGTCTATTGTGCCTATACGCTGCACCATTTCAAAGCGCCGGAGCGGGTGTTGAAGAACCTGCTGTCGGTCGTGAAGGACACCGGAACCTTCTACGTCTACGACCTGCGCCGGACCCGGTGGCTCTACTGGGTACCGCTTCGGAGTGGCTTTCTCGATTCGATTCGGGCGGCCTACGTTGCCAACGAGGTTCGGGACATCGCGCAGCGGGTGACCACGCTCCAGACCTGTGAAGTCAAAAATCAGTTCCCGTTTCACCTGTCGCTGACCATCAAGCCAGCGCCACCGACCGTCCAGCCGGCCAGCGAGCCGGCCAGCGAACCGGCCAGCGAACCGGCCAGCCGGTGACGGGGACCCTGGAACAGGAAGGAAGACGATATGACAGAGTTGCAGCCCCACCATCGCCAACCCGTGGTGCGAGTGGAACGGCTTGGCATTGCGTATGAAACGCGGTATGGCGATGTTCATGCGGTGCGTGACGTGTCATTTGAGATACCCCGTGGGGAAACGCTTGGGATTGTCGGGGAGTCGGGGTGTGGCAAGAGCACGGTGGCTTTTGGCCTGGTGAACTACCTGGGCAGGAATGGCAAGATAACCCACGGGGATATTCATTCCAGGGGCAGTCGCTGGTGGGGCGCAGCCGCGAAGAACTGCGGCGCTTGCGCGGCGACCAGATTGCGATGGTCTACCAGGACCCGATGACCTCGCTCAACCCGGTGCTGCGCATTGGCGAACAAATGACCGAAGTACTGACGGTCCACCGGGGGGTGTCGAAGAAAGAAGCCTGGGAGCAGTGCGTAGAAATGCTGCGGCGGGTCTATATGCCCGACCCGGACAAGGTGATGGCACGGTATCCCCACCAGATTTCCGGCGGTCAGCAGCAGCGCGTGATTATCGCCACGGCGATGCTCAACAACCCGGCGCTGCTGATTATGGATGAGCCGACAACCGCGCTTGATGTGACCGTCGAGGTGGCCGTGCTGGACCTGGTGGCCGACCTGCGGCGCGAGTTCGACACCGCTATTCTGTTCATCAGCCACAACCTGGGGGTGATTGCGCGGGTGTGCGACCGGGTGGCGGTCATGTATGCGGGTGAGGTAGTCGAACTGGCCTCCGTGCAGGATATCTTTGCCCATCCACAACACCCCTACACCCAGGGACTCATCCGTTGCGTGCCCCGGCTCGGTCGCAGCAAGACGAGCAGCGTGCTCTACCCCATTCCGGGGCGGGTGCCATCGCCTGCCAATCTGCCGCCGGGCTGCATCTTCGAACCGCGCTGCGACTACGCACGGGAAGCCTGCCGCCAGGAACGCCCGGCCCTGCGCCTGATTGACGGAACAGACCACCACTTCCACCTGAGCCGCTGCCTGTTTTCAGAGGAAATTGATCCGTCGCAGTGGAAACCAGCCGAGGACCTGGTGCCAACGGTGGCGGGGAAGGCGAGCGCCGAGGGACGCGACACCATCCTTGAGGTGGAGAACCTGAAAACCTACTATGCCCACGTGAGCAGCGCCCCCCTGAGCCTCATCGGGTTGGGGCGCAAGGGATATGTCCGGGCCGTTGATGGGGTCAGCTTTGTGCTTCCGAAAGGGCTGACCCTGGGGTAGTGGGCGAGTCGGGGTGCGGCAAGAGCACCCTGATAAAAACGGTGATCGGCCTGGAGGATATCAGCGGTGGGCGGGTTGACTTCATGGGGTTTGAGCTGAAGCACCGCGTCAGCCAGCGCGACCTGAATCTCATCCGCGAGTTGCAGATGGTCTTTCAGAACCCGAATGCCACGATGAATCCGAGTTATTCGGTGGGCAAGCAGATGGAACGCCCCTTGCGGCGCTTCAAAGTCGTGCCGAAAGACCAGATTCGCGAAGAGGTCATTCGGCTGCTGCGGGCCGTCAAGCTGGACGAGCACTACTACCACCGCCTGCCCAACCAGTTGAGCGGGGGGGAAAAGCAGCGCGTGGGGATTGCGCGGGCCTTTGCGGGTCGCCCCGACCTGGTCCTGTGCGACGAGCCGGTGTCGGCGCTGGATGTATCGGTGCAGGCTGCCGTGCTCAACCTGCTCTCGGAAATTCAGCAGGAATATGGAACGACGATGATTTTCATTGCCCACGACCTGAGCGTGGTGCGTTTCTTCTCCGACTACGTAGCGGTGATGTATCTGGGGGAAATCGTGGAAATCGGCCCGGCCGAGGCTATCTACGCTCCGCCCTACCATCCCTATACCGAGGCGCTGTTGGCGGCAGTGCCCATCCCCGACCCGTCGGTCCGTCAGGAGCGCATTCGCCTGTCGGGGAGTGTGCCCAGTCCGCTCAACCCCCCATCGGGTTGCCGCTTCCACACCCGCTGCCCGCGCCGCACCCTGCTGCCAGAGGGTGGTACCATATGCGAGGAGCAGGTCCCCCCATGGCGCGATGCTGGCGACGGGCACCGCATCCTGTGCCATATCCCGTTGGAGCAACTGCGGATGTTTGATCCGGTGTTGAATGAGCCAGAAGAGGAGATTCTCGATGCTCGTGAAGGATTACATGCTTCAACATCCCATCATGATCGAGCCACACAAAAGAGTGCTTGAAACGCAGCGAATGATGGTCGAAAACCAGGTGTATTATCTGCCGGTCATTGGAGATGGGAAGCGGCTGCTTGGGATGGTGACGCCTCCGCGACTGGCGATTCCCCCGGAAAAGCTCGGCAGCCTCGATGTGTGGGAGATTTCGCACTACCTCAGCACCCTGACCATCGAAAAGGTGATGCTCAAGGGAAAAGATTTACACACCATCGGCCCGGATGCCACGATGGAAGAAGCGGCGGAAAGGATGATTGAGAAAAAGGTCGGTGGGTTGCCCGTGCTGGATCGGGATGTGGTCATCGGGTTGATTACCGACCAGGATATTCTGCTCAAGTTCCGCGACGTGCTCGGAGCCACCGAACCTGGTATGCGCGTCGTGGTGCGTATCCCTGGCCGGCGCGGCGAGGCTGTCCGTCTGACACAACCCATGCTCGACCGGGGGTGGTGGATTATGTCCCTGGTCAATATCCGGTCGCCCGACAGGAAGGCTACTGGGACATTATCCTCAAGGTCTGGGGATGCACCAGGGAAGAACTGCGGACGGTCATTGAGACCATCGAGGGGCACGAGGT
>JAAUSY010000275.1 GCA_012032475.1 Chloroflexaceae bacterium | reverse complement strand
CGAGAAGACCTACGGTATCGCGATGGTTGATGGCAACCTGCGCTTTGTCGAAGATGCCGACCCGAACGAGGAAGCCTACACCGCCACCTACGACGACGGCTACGGTGGCTCGCGCCCTCGCTGTGCCTCTTTGGGCAGGAAGATGGCAGCACCGACTGCCAGACGATGGCACCGGAGGCGTTCGAGAACCTGCGCAGCGGCAACTACACCATCAATGCGTGGGTGCGGAACTGGGGCGGCGTGGAAGTCCAGGTCACCGACTGGAAGTTTGTCATCGAATCGTCGCTCAAGATTGAGTTTGTGGAACCCGACGAGGTGGAGACGATAGAAGACCGCGACGAAACGCGCTTCGAGGTGAAGGCCTATGATATGCGCGTGGGCGAAGAGAACGGCGAAGGTATTGACCGCGTCGAGTTCAAGATTATCGAGCAAAACCTCCCGGCCGATGAGGACACCGTTATCTTTGAAGACGAATATGACCGCGAGGATGACGGCGACCCGCGGGCCGGTGCGTTCTGCGTGTTCGACCCCGCCAGCGACAGTGATGAATGTGACCGGATGGAGGCTGATCTCTACGATGAACTGACCACGGGCGAGTACCTCATCCGCGTGAAGGTCATCCGCGAGCTTGAGGGTGGCGAGGAAGAGTGGGAGGAAGATGAACTAGTGTTCGAGATACCGGACATGCCCATCACGGTCTCCTTTGTGGACAGCACGCTGACCCAGAGCGAGCCGATGACCATCACAGATCGCAGCGAAACGGCCTTCCGCGCCAGGGCGTTCCGCGCCCGCGAGGGGGTGGAAGATACCGGCACCGAGCCAACCGACGGTCAGGGCATTTCCAACGTAACCTTCACCATCCGCGACCCGGAGGGCAACAAGGTGATCGAAACCAAAGAAGAAGGGGCACCGTTCTGTGCCTTTGGCAACACGGATGGCACCTGCAACGAGATGCCGAGCGACCAGTACAGCAACCTTTCGGCGGGTGAATACACCATCGAGGCGAAGGCTACGGCATTCAATGAGGACACCAAAACCTCTGCGACGGTGCGCTTCATCATCCCACCACCGGACATTACGCTGACCTTCTGGTATCCCGACCCGCTCGCGGACTTGAGCAGCAACCGGGTGACGAAAAACTTGCTCGCGCTCTACACCTTCACCGAAGGCATCGGCAATGTGGTGCGGGATGTGTCGGGGTTTGGCACGCCGCTCGACCTGACCATCGAAGATCCCTCGAAGGTGCAGTGGCTGCCGGGGCGCGGGTTGGCCGTGAACCAGAACGCCACGACGAGCGACCCCAGGAACACATCAACCATCATCAAGTCCGCGGCAGCCGCCAGTAAGATTACGAATGCCGTCAGTGGCTCAAGCGGCACCGAACAGTTGACGATTGAGGCGTGGATACGCCCGACCGACACCGGGCGCGACGGCCCGGCCCGTATCGTGACCCTCTCGGACGACACCGGCAACAATCGCAGTTTCACGCTTGGGCAGGGGTTGTGGAGCGGTCAACCGACCGATGTCTACGATGTGCGCCTGGATACGACCAAAAATGCGGGGGGCCTCAACCCATCCGTGGTGACGCAGCGGGGCAAGGTCACCACCGACCTGACCCATGTGGTCTATACCATCAATAAGAACGGGGTCGCCAGGATATACCTCAATGGGGTTCTTGTCAAAGTAACGGCCATCAATGGCAACGCTATCCCAGGCGAAACCGGTTCCGACCGGAACAAATGGAAAAACAAGGTGGATATCACCAGCGGAAGCGACCGTGTCCGGGGAGCCTGGGGAGACTACCATTTCGCTCTTGGCAATGAACTGACCTACAAGACCGACGACCCATCAACCTCGCGCTTCTGGAAGGGCGAATACTACCTGGTGGCAATCTATAGCCGGATGCTCACCTCCAAAGAAGTGAAGCAGAACTTCAATGTGATGGTGGAAGCTGCCGAGGGTGGGGTGCTTGAGATTAGCGACATTTCGCAGACGGCCTTCGAAATCGGGGCCTTCCGCGACGATATCCCAGAATCGGACAACGGGGAGGGCATTGGCAAGGTCCAATTCGAACTCTCTGGTCCGGGCGTCAGCAGTTTACGCTGACCAATCCAGAAGATACCATCACGTCCTACTGCCCATCCGGAGACGCCTCGTCGGGTGCCTATCCGTGCAACCCGCTCAGCGAGGAGGTCTTTGGCTCACTGCTGGTCAACAACCAGTATGTGCTGCGGGCACGGGCGCAGGAAGATAGCGGCAACCAGCGCTGGACCCCCTGGGAGGAGCTACGGTTCCGGCTGAAGCTCACGCCCTAGCAACCCATGAGGGAGAGAGGGAGTGTCCCGTCCACGCGCCGATTAGAAAGGAGGTGTAGCTAGATAGGCAAAACCTACCCGAAAGCGAACAGGAGTACTCAGGCTGCGTACCTGGAAGGAATACGGCTTGTCAGTGTCTAAAAACTGACCGTCCTCGGTCGTGGCTACATCGGGACGTAAAACACGCCTGTGGACTGCGGGTAAGACGTTCGCTTGAGAGCGCAGTGCAGGTTGAAGCAGGAATTTCGAAAATGGACCAAGCGTACTCGTGAGTACATTTGAACACAGAGAAAGTAGCAGGTGGTCAGGAACCAGCAAAAGAACCTGGTTGGAAGAAACCGTTCAGTAAGGCAAGGATAGGATAGGATAGGAACGAGATACCTCAAGAGCGTATCTCAGCGATTACGATGAGTATGGTAGCGAATTGGTATGAATCAGGATGGACGAAACGATAGTGGCCTTTCGTTTCAAGGCAAGGAGGAAGTACGTTATGAACGGGCCTTTATTCAGAACACGAGCAAAAGGGCAGAGTATTCCCCTGATTGCTCTGGTCATCATCCTGCTGATAGCCATGGTTGGTCTGGCGGTAGACGTGAACAACACCTACGCCAAGAAGCGCGAGACGGCTCGTGCGGTCAACGCAGCGGCAATCACGGCGATGAATCGTTTGATGGAAGGTCAGGCATCCAACGAGGTGATCTATAACCGACCACTCGTTGAAGCGGTGCTTGACACGCTTCGGGACAACGGCCTGCAAGTGGCCGCCACCCCCGAAGAAAACCTGGAGCTGCGGAGAGATCCGCCCGTGGGAAGCATCGGGGTCTTCATGATCTATCTGAATGAGGACGGGCCCCGGTGTCGAGCGAGTGCGCCGATGCGTTCCGGTGTCTGGGTGAGGACGACCAGGTCCCCAGCGACGCGCGGAACGTGCGCATTACGCTGAACGGGTGAACCCGACCTTCTTCGCACGGATTGTTGGACAGGATGCGCTGGATGTGGGAGCCGATGGCCTTGCCATCACCGTTCCCTGTACCGACGGGGTCTACCCGCTGGCAATCAACAGCGACCTGGTGGATATTGACAACTATGAGTTTGACAACCCGGACGGGTTGTTTGCTCCGAGCCGGGCCGATGTGCGGTCGGAGAAAGACCTCTACACCACCAAGGTGCTCTCAGAGGGCATTGACTTCAAGCTCCTCACCTGGACGGGTGATGAACTGGGGAGCTTTGAGGGTGTGGGGAATTCGCACCTGTATGACCCGCTCGGCAAGGAAGGGCTTGCTGGGGCCGTTGAACGGGGCGACCAGTTGAATGAGTATCGGGGCGAAGTTGACCTTCCCACCGAACTGGGAACGCACCAGCGCAACCGCACCTATATGATGCTGCCTATCTACGGCGATAATGACCTGACCGTCGTGGCAATGGGCACCTTCATGGTGGTGGACGTGGGAGAAGGCTATGTCGAACTGGCAATGGTTGGGCCGGGCCGCGAGTGCGTGCAGGTGGCGAGCCGCCCGAACCTGACGCCGGTGGTGCTGCCAAGCGAAACCCCGACGATTGAGCCAAGCCCGACGCCGACGGATACTCCGACACCGACGGATACCCCAACCACGCCGCCGGAAACGCCAACCCCGACGGAAACGCCGCCGACGGAGACGCCGACGGAAACGCCGGAAACGCCAA
>JAAUSY010000090.1 GCA_012032475.1 Chloroflexaceae bacterium | reverse complement strand
GGGGTGGGGGTGGTGGTTGGGGTGGGAGACGCGCCGGTTTCGAAGATGGCGAAGTCGCAGCCAACCAGGAGCGCCAATCCTACCAGACTCCCCAGCAAACTTATCCAGAATGGATGATGATAACAAGGGCGGTGATTGAAAAACGGTTTCATGGCCGCTATTATAGCCTATCCCCTGTTGTGTGTCCAAGGGTCGGGAGAGGGGCAACCGGGAAAGGGGGACTTCCTGGTGTATACTGTTTCTGTAGGATAGGGAACGGCGAGGCATTGGGGTGAGAGGAAACAATCCAATGACAATGGCCCACTTTGTTCGGGGTTGGCGGCAGCGCGAGGTGCTGATAACCCTGGGGTTGGCGCTGGTTTCGGTGCTCCTGTGGCGGGTGGCGTGGGCGGGGTGGTTGTTCTACCCGTTTCACGTTTTCGGAACCTTTGTCCACGAACTGGGGCACGGGTTTGCGGCGATGGCAACGGGGGGAAGGTTTCTCCAGTTTGTGGTTCGCCCGGACCTTTCGGGGACGGCAACGACAGCCGGCGGAGTCCGCTGGGTCGTGGTGAGTGCGGGGTACCTTGGCAGTGCCCTTTTCGGGGGGGTGCTGCTGATTATTTCAGCCTGGGGCGTGTCGGCGCGGCGGGTCCTGGTCGGGTTGGGGGCGGCGCTGGCGCTGGTGTGTCTGTGGTATGCCCGCAATCTGTTCGGGTTTGCTGCGGGCCTGTTGATGGCTGCGGGACTGATGGTGGCGGGGCGGCGGCTGGACGACCGCTGGGCCAGCGGGTTGCTGCTGTTTCTGGCGGTCCATTCGATGCTGGATGCGCTCGATAGCCTGTTCGACCTGGTGAAGCTCTCGACTCACCACCGCCATGTCCTGACGGATGCGCAGACGATGGCGCAATATACCATGGTGCCTGCGGTGCTATGGGCGCTGCTGTGGTGCGGGTTGGCGATTGCTATGCTCGTGGTGTCGCTGAACATTGCCTACCGGCGGGTTCCGACCACGGTTGAAGAAAGGAGGACCTGGAGTGATACCATGCGCAGGTGAAGGGCTGAGGCGTCGTACGGTCGTGATGATGCTGGTGCTGGTGACGGCGCTGGTGCTGGTCGGGCTGGGGGCCGGGGTGCTCCCGGCACGGGGGGCTGAGCCGGTGCTTGAGCCTGATGGGCTGAGCGGGACAGTTGAGCCGATGCAGGGGCCGCCGGGCACGGTGTTTGCGTTTCGGGTGATGGGGTTGGTGCCCAATGAGCGGGTCGGGACGTGGCTGGTGGACCCCAGGGGAGGGCAGCACGACCTGGAGGAGCAGGTGTTTGCGGATGGCACCGGGCAGGCTTCGTGGACGTGGGCGGCTCCGGGGGATGCGTACGGCGGGGCGTGGACGATGCATGGGCGCAGTTTTGCCACGCGTGAGGAAGTCATCGTTTCTTTTGTTGTTGAGGGGGAGGCCATTCCGCACACGCGGCAGGCTTCCACGATGGTTTTGCCGGACGCTTCCGGCGAGCCGGGGACTACGTTCACCTTTGTTGCGCGGGGGGAGTTTCAGCCCTGGGAGCAGGTGGGGTCGTGGTTTATCCAGCCGGATGGGACAAGGCTGGACGCCGACCAGGGGATTTCGGCGGATGGCAACGGGCAGATTTACCGCGTCTGGACGGCTCCTATGGATGCGATGGAAGGGGACTGGGTTTTTCGGGCACGGGGGATCAACACGCTGTTCCAGGTGGATATTGCGTTTCATATTGACCGCAGCGGGTACACTCTGCCTCCGGTGCCGGGGTATGAAGTGGCTCCGGCTCGCGGGCCGCGGGGGACGGTGTTCTGGTTCCGGGCGGATGGGTTTGTCCCTGGGGAGCGCGTGGGGATGTGGTTGATTTTGCCCGATGGTCGCAGGCAGGATTATCGCCCGCGGGAGTGGATGTTTGCGGATGCTGAGCGCGGGGAGTTTGTGTGGGAATGGACGGCTCCGGCGGATGCTCCCACCGGGTCCTGGACCATGGCTATTCGGGGGGTGAGCAGCCGGGTGCAGTGGAATATTCCCTTTGTGATTGAGGATGTGGTGGCGGCTCCGACCCCCGTTCCGCAGCCGGCGCTGTGGGTGGTTCCGGAGCGTGCGCCGCGGGGGAGCACCTTTCGGTTTGCGGTGTCGGGCTACCTGCCCGGCGAGAAGGTGTTCTTCTGGGCGGTCAATCCGGATGGGCGTCCGGTGCCGAACCACCGCGAGCTTGAGGCCGACGAGCAGGGGGCAGCGGCGTGGGAGTGGACGGTGGAGCCTGATGAGCCACCTGGACGGTGGGTGATGGTGAGCCGGGGGGATGTGGGACGCCAGGAGGGGCAGGTGACCTTTGAGGTGACAGCTCCGGAGGGGTTGCCCGACGCGGTTCGGGTGGAGCCGGCGCGTGGGACCCCGAGCACGACCTTTCACTTCTTTGCATCGGGGTTTTCGGCGCGGGAGGAGGTGGATATCTGGCTGACGGGGCCGCACGAGGAGCCGCGGCGGTTCGATGTGTCGTTTGATGTGCGGGAGGATTTGCGGACAGACGAGCAGGGGCAGGTGTGGTGGTCCTGGACGGCTCCGGAGAATGTGCCGGGCGGGACCTGGCAGATGACGGCTCGTGGGGCTGACAGCCGGGTCGAGCGAGTGGTGGTCTTTGGGATGGTCCGCGAAACTCCCCTTCCCCTTCCCTATTCGGTATCTCCTGCCAGCGGGCCGCCGGGCACGGTGTTTCATTTCTCCGCGGAGGATGTGCCGACGGCGCGGGCGGCATTCTGGTTGACGGCACCGGATGGGAGCGTGATACCAACCGACCATACTGATTTTCGGGAGCGCTGGACCCTGACGGTGGGGGATGACGGGGTGGTTGCGTGGGATTGGACGGCTCCGCCGGATGCTCAGCGAGGGGTGTGGCTGATGGTGCTGCGGAATCGTTCGGAAGACCCCGCGCTGGACTGGTCGAGGGCCGACGACCCGGAGGAGTGGGAACACGAACTGGCTCGCTCGGCGGAAGCCCGGCGAGATAGTGTCATTGAGTTTCGGGAATATGTGATTCGGTTTACCGTGGAGTGAGGTGTATAGAAGGGGTGCCATCGGTGATGATGCAGGGAGTAGGGGTGCGGAGCGCCGGGTTTTTCTGGTTGTTGCTGCTCGTGCTGGCGCTTGCGGCGTGCCGGGGTTCGGGGGAGGTGGCAAGGGAGCCGCCGGCACCGTCACCAGCGCTGCCGCTGGTCGGGGCGGGGCCGGTCCCACTGGAACCGGAGGAGGACGGTGGGACCGGGTCGGTGTGGTTTGACGAGGTGCGGGAGCCGCTGGTGCTGGAGGCAGACGATGCCCAGGCGCTGGTCCGGTTCGTGGCGGCGTCGGTGCTGGATGGCGGCGCGGCCGGCATGGGTGGAGTGGAGCGCTTCCCCTTTCCTGAGCGACTGCAAAAAGACCGGCTGCCGCGGGTGGTGTTCCTCTCGCTGAGCGACGGGGTGTCTCCAGTGCGGGTGGTTGTCGGCACGGGCGCTGGCCTTTCGGGCGCGGTTGCGCAGGCGCTTGAGCGGTCCCACGCGCTGCTGGAGCGCGAGAGGTTGGGGCCGGTGTGGCTCAAGGTGGATGTGGTGCAGGAGGTGGTGCTCCAGGAAACTGTTCCCATGACGCAACCGCTGCGGTTCGAACCGAGCCTGCACGGGTTGGCCTTCGACCGGGCGTTGGGGGTGGCGTTCCTGCCCGAAGAACTGGTGGCGCACGCCCTGGTTGACGACGAGCAGCGCATCCGAGGCGGGACGATGGCGCGTTTCCTCGTGGCCGACCCTGAGCGGGGCAGGGCGTTCGCGTCGTTTGAGCAGATGCTCCAGGCGAGACCGGGCGGGGTGCGCCGGTTTCAGTTTACCACCCAGGGATTTTTTCTTGATGGGCATGAGGATCTGGTGGTACCACTCTATCGAGGGCACCGCATGTTCGGGCAGGTTTCGAACGAAGACCTGGTGCAGGCGGCGGTGCAGGGGGGGGATTACCTGGTGCGTTCGGTCGGGACAGACGGGCGGTTTCGCTATTCGTATGAGCCGCAGACGGGCCGGGTGCGGGCGCAATACAATATTTTGCGCCATGCCGGGACGGTCTCCGCAATGCTGGAGGTGTACGAGATGACGGGGGATGCGGCGGTGCTTACAGCGGTGCGGCGGGCCGTGGGCTATCTCGTGCGTTCGGTTCAGTCGTGTGCCACGGCAGCAGGGGAACTTCCCTGTGTGGTCGAGGATGGCTCGACGAAGCTCGGCGGGAACGCCCTGGCGGTGGTGGCACTGGCGCGATATGTGGAAGCGACTGGCGACGAAACGGTGAGGCCGCTCATCACCGGTCTGGGGCAGTGGATTCGGGCGAACCAGGGAGCAGACGGGGCGTTTCTGGTCCACAAGCAGTCGTTTCCAGACGGAGCAGTGGAGGATTTTGTTTCGGAGTATTACCCAGGCGAGGCCCTGCTTGCGCTGGTGCGGTTGTCTGCGCTTGATGGCGATGAGCACTGGTTGGACGCTGCCGAGGCAGGGTCCCAATTCCTGATTGAGGGGCGCGATGGGGGTGTGGCGGATGAGGACCTCCCGCACGACCACTGGCTGCTCTATGCGTTGCATGAGTTGTATCGTGTTCGTTCGGACCCGCGCTACCTTGAGCACGCTCGTCGCATCGCCGGGGCGATAGTTCGGAGCCAGAACCATTCGCCGGTGTATCCGGACTGGTGGGGAAGTTTTTATGACCCGCCCCGCTCGACCCCAACGGCAACGCGGATGGAGGGGGTGTGCGCGGCGGCCCTGCTGTCCCGCAAGGTGGGCGCGTCGCGGGAGGAGATGGAGCGATTGCGGGCGGCATTGTGGGCGGGAGCGGCGTTTCAGTTGCAGACGCAGTTTCGGCCTGAAACGGTGATGTACCTGAGCGACCCGCAGTCGGCGCTGGGCGGGTTTCACCACAGCCTGACGGATTTTGAAATCCGCATTGACTACGTGCAGCACAACATTTCCAGCCTGCTGTGCCTTGCCCACCTGAATGGGTAGGGAGGAGGGGAGTGCTCCCATAATTTGCCACTTTTTGCCACTTGCATATCCTCGCTGCCTGTGGTACAATACTCCTCGCTGACAGAGCGTCAGCTTCTTTTTTGTTTCTGCCGATGTAGCTCAATTGGCAGAGCAACGGTTTTGTAAACCGTTGGTTCAGGGTTCGAGTCCCTGCATCGGCTCCAACGGTGTTCATCGCTCTTGAACATAACCGATAGCCTGTTCCTTCAGGGAAACAGGGCACCTGAACCGATCTCAAGTGTGTGTATGGGTCGGTACCGAAGTGGACAAACGGGGCGGTCTGTAAAATCGCTGGCAACGCCTTCGCTGGTTCGAATCCAGCCCGGCCCACCAGAACACCTTTCAAGTCCAGGCTCAGGTTCAGGTTGTTCGGATGATTGGTTGGTGGCTTGTCTATGGACTGGCATGAGGTTGCGACCCGGTCGCACTATCAGACGGCCGCGGCGGTGCAGGCGTGTCTGCACGAGGGTGATATCGAGGCAGTTGGTCGTGGCATTGAGGAACTGGTAGCGGCGTTGGGTCGGTCGGAACGCCGGGCCTTGAAGAGTCAGTTGGTTCGCCTGGTGACTCATGTTATCAAATGGAAGGAGCAGCCGGAGCGGCGTACCTCAAGTTGGGTCTACACGATTGAGAGCGCCCGGATGGAGATTGCAGACCTGCTCGAAGAAGAACCATCGTTGCGTCCCCAACTTCCTGACCTGCTGAGCCGGGTGCAGCAGCAGGGGCAGCGATTGGCAGAAGCGGAGATGCAGCAGCCGGCGAAGATGGGCGAAGTGTCCTGGCAGGAGCTTTTTGAAGACCGGTACTTCCTCGGAAACGATGGGGAAGTGGGGCATTGAGTTGAGTGGTGTACGGATGGTTTTGGGCGAGGGGTGGTGTTTGCCCACGTAGCTCAGTTGGTAGAGCATCATCTTGGTAAGATGAAGGTCACGGGTTCAAGTCCCGTCGTGGGCTCCAGATTTATAGTGATGGCAGGAAACGAGACGTACCCGCTGGTTAAGGAGAAAAGGAGTACATGGCAAAGCAGAAGTTTGAGCGTACCAAGCCGCATGTGAACATTGGTACGATTGGGCACGTTGACCACGGCAAGACAACGCTGACGGCCGCGATTACGAAGGTGCTGGCGATGCGGGGAGCCGCGAATTTTATGGCGTATGACCAGATTGATAATGCGCCTGAAGAACGCCAGCGTGGTATTACGATTGCCATTCGGCACGTTGAATATCAGACGGAGACGCGGCATTATGCGCACGTTGACTGTCCTGGTCACGCCGACTATATTAAGAACATGATTACGGGCGCAGCCCAGATGGACGGGGCTATCCTGGTGGTGTCTGCGCCGGACGGTCCGATGCCGCAGACGCGGGAGCACATTCTGCTTGCCCACCAGGTCGAAGTTCCGGCGATGGTGGTGTTCCTCAACAAAGTGGATATGATGGACGACGAGGAACTGTTGGAACTGGTGGAACTGGAACTGCGCGAACTGCTCAGCAAGCATGATTTCCCCGGCGACGATATCCCCATTATTCGCGGCAGCGGTTTGAAGGCGCTTGAGAGCACCAGCACCGATATCAATGCTCCGGAATACAAGTGTATTCTGGATTTGATGGACGCCGTGGATAACTACATCCCGACTCCGGAACGCGAATTGGATAAGCCGTTCCTGATGCCTATTGAAGATGTGTTTGGCATCAAGGGGCGCGGAACGGTGGTGACCGGGCGTATCGAGCGTGGCAAGGTGAAGGTCGGTGAAACGATTGAAATCGTCGGGATGAGCGACGAGGTTCCACGCAAGACGGTGGTGACCGGCGTGGAGATGTTTAATAAGACGCTCGATGAAGGAATGGCCGGCGATAATGTGGGTTGCCTCATCCGTGGGATTGAGCGCAAGGATGTGGAACGTGGGCAGGTGCTGGCTGTTCCAGGGAGTATCAACCCGCACAAGAGTTTCAAGGCTCAGGTCTACGTGTTGAAGAAAGAAGAAGGTGGACGGCATACCCCGTTCTTTGCCGGGTACCGACCGCAGTTCTACGTTCGGACCACCGACGTGACCGGCTCCATCACGTTTCCTGAAGGGGTTGAGATGGTGATGCCCGGTGACAATATTGAGATGACCGTCGAACTGATTGTGCCCGTGGCCGTGGAACAGGGGTTGCGTTTCGCTATCCGCGAGGGTGGCCGAACGGTAGGGGCCGGGGTCGTCACCAGTATCATTAAGTAAGATCCGCGTGGCATGGGAGCAGGCAAGAGTCTGCTCCCTTCTTTCTGGTGAGGAGTGGGGCACGTGCTCTGTTCCCCAGGGTTGGGGATGAAGGAAGAAAAGCGTCGCCCTGGTTTTGTAAGGAAGGGGTATGGCTGTCGCTAACGCTAAGGATAAAGGAAAAGAACGACAGGAACATGCGTTCGTTCGGGTCGTGCATGATACCCGTGCTGAGCTGAGGAAGGTCGTCTGGCCGAATCGGAAGGAAGCCATACGCCTGACGGTGGTGGTCATCATTATTTCGGTTGCGATTGGCGTGTTCCTGTTTGCTGGCGATACCCTCTTCCTCTGGCTCTATATCTGGTTGGAAAGTTTGACCGGTTAGTCTGTCGGCGTCTTGTCGCTGAACTCCATTTGCGTTTGAGGATGATGGTGGTGACAGAGCGAGAAACAACCACACAGCCGGAGCCGATGCAGGATGATGAACGGCGCTGGTATGTGATTCATACCTATTCGGGCTATGAGAATAAGGTGAGACAAAACCTGGAGCACCGAATCGACTCGATGGAGATGGGCGACCAGATTTTTCGGGTCATCGTGCCGACGGAAGAAGAGATCGAGATTAAGAACGGGCAGCGTCGGGTGGTGAGCAGGAAGATCTACCCCGGCTATGTGCTGGTGCAGATGCGCCTGACGGACGACTCGTGGTATGTGGTGCGCAATACGCCCGGTGTGACGAGTTTCGTGGGGCATGGCAATCGCCCCGTTCCGCTCGAAGAGGCGGAAGTCAAATCCATTCTCAAGCAGATGGAGGCCGAAGCGCCCAGAGTCCGGGTGAGCTACCAGGTGGGCCAGGCGGTGAAGATTACCGATGGGCCGTTTACGGATTTCGAGGGTGTGGTAGACGCGATAGACCACGAACGAGGGCGAGTGCGCGTACTGGTGTCATTCTTTGGGCGCGAAGCGCCAATTGAGCTTGATTTCCTCCAGGTGACCCGGCTGGTTGATTGACCCTGACATCCGGGGTTTGGTGCTGGTCGCTGGCAGGAAGGAGACAGGTTGTGGCGAAGAAACTGACTGCCGTGGTGAAATTGCAATTGAATGCCGGGAAGGCCACCCCTGCGCCTCCGGTGGGTCCGGCGCTTGGGCAATACGGTCTGAACATTATGGCCTTTGTGAAGGAGTATAATGAAAAGACCGCGTCTCAGGCCGGGAGTATTGTGCCTGCGGAGGTGTCTATCTATAGTGACCGCTCGTTTACCGTCAGGCTGCTGACGCCGCCGGCGGCGGACCTGCTCCGCAAAGCCGCCGGGGTTCCGAAGGGTTCGGGGGTGCCGAACCGGACCCTGGTGGGGCAGGTGACGTGGAGCCAGGTGCGGGACATTGCCCAGGTGAAGATGCCCGACCTCAATGCGGTGGATATGGAGGGGGCTGAGAAGATTATTGCCGGCACGGCTCGCAGTATGGGGATACAGGTTGTTGATGGCTGACGATGAACCGTTGATGACGGACTGTCTGGTGATAAAGAGCATAATGATGTCCCGTTGAGCAGTGTGGTGCTCCGGGGCGACAGCGTGGGAGGGGGCGTGCCCCCGATAGAACCACGGAGGGATGGGGTGATGGCAAAGAAACGAGGCAAAAAGTATCTGGAGGCGCTGAAGAAGGTTGACCACCTGGCCCAGTATTCACCGGAAGAGGCGATTGCCCTGGTGAAGGAAAC
Organism: Chloroflexaceae bacterium; assembly: GCA_012032475.1. GTDB lineage: Bacteria > Chloroflexota > Chloroflexia > Chloroflexales > Chloroflexaceae > JAAUSY01. Next base: position 9,328 of record JAAUSY010000090.1, on the reverse strand, counting down.
GTCGTTTGTCAACTTCGATGCATCGGTGGAAGTGCATGTGCGCCTGGGGATTGACCCGCGCCACGCGGACCAGAATGTTCGAACGACGGCGCTGCTCCCCCACGGGACGGGGAAGCGGGTGCGGGTGCTGGTGTTTGCCCAGGGCGATGCGGCGCGGACTGCCGAGGAGGCCGGGGCGGATTTTGTGGGCAGCGATGATCTCGTGACCAGGATTGATAAAGAAGATTTCTTCGATTTCGATGTGGTCATTGCCACGTCTGATATGATGGGCAAGGTTGGTCGCCTGGGGCGCAAACTTGGCCCCCGCGGTCTGATGCCCAACCCGAAGAGTGGCACGGTGGTTCAGGCAGAGGATCTGGTGCGCACCATCAATGAGGTGCGCGGTGGCCGGGTGGAGATTCGCAACGACCGGACCGGTATTCTCCACGTGGGGGTTGGGAAGGTGAGCTTTGCACCGCAGCAGATCTATGAGAACATGGCAGCGTTGATGGATACCATCAAGACCGCCAAACCCTCCGGTGCCAAGGGAACCTATGTCAAAAGCGTGACCGTCGCCAGTTCGATGGGGCCTGGTATTCGCATCAATCCGAGTGCCGCGCAGGCGATGAGTCACTAGGCCTGGATACATAAAAAACGCAGGTGCCGACTCTGCCAGAGACCGTTGGTGGGGGGTTCCCCTGAATGCTCCATTGCTGGATAGGTGATGGGTCGCCAACCGAGGTGGTGTCAATCCTGATTCCGTAAGGTCCTCTCCCCCGTTTGCCGGGGTGGGTTGTGCTGCCTAGGGTAGCGCAGGAGCCTGGCACCAGGTGGGGCCGGGCGAGGGGTGACCGATGCGCGAATCATGGTTTCTGACCGCCTTTCGGAAACGAAGGCGGTTTTTTGTCTGGTGGGTTTTTCTGTGGGATTTTTGGAGAGGGGGTGATATCCGATGCCGACCGAGCAAAAGGCAGCGGTGTTGGCCGACCTGACCGGCCGGTTTTCGCGCATGCAGTTGACGATTGTATCCGACTACCGTGGAATGACCGTGGCCGAGATGAACGAGATGCGGCGGAAGATGCGCGAAAGTGGCGCTGAGACGGTGGTGGCGAAGAATACGCTCATCCGGATGGCGGCCCGCGCAACGAACCACGAGATGCTCGAACCGTTGCTGGCCGGGCCGACCGCGCTGATGTTTGCCTATGACGATGTGGCGCGGGTGGCAAAGGAGCTTGAGGCGTATTTGAAGGGCAACCCCAAACTGACCGTGCGCGGGGGGCTTCTGGGAGCGAGCCTGCTGGAGGCGGATGCGCTGGACAAGGTTTCGAAGATGCCTTCGCGTGAGGCGGTGATTGCGCAGATTCTGGGGGGTATTCAGTCGCCGGTGGCTGGCCTGGTGAGTGTCATCAATCAGCCGGTGGCCGGAGTGGTCGGAGTGGTGAATGCCGTAGCAACCGGTATTACCGGGGTGCTCCAGGCGCGTATTGCTCAGTTGCAAGCTGAGAGTTGATACTTGTGATGCACGATGCGTCCTGTACGATACCTGGGGCTAGTCGAAGTGGCTGGTAGTTCTACTTTTTTCTTTTATTTATGATGAACGCAGAGGGAGTTTGCGAACGATGGCAAGCGAGAAGGTTCTCAATATCATTTCGTCCATTGAGCAGTTGAACGTGCTTGAACTGGTGGAATTGAAGAAGGAGATGGAGGAGAAGTGGGGGGTCACGGCGGCGGCACCGATGGCGATGGGTATGCCGATGATGGCCGGGGCGATGCCCGCGTCGGGGGGCAATGGCGCGGCGGAGGCGGCTCCGGTTGAAGAAGAGAAGACGGCCTTTGATGTTATCTTGAAGGAAATTGGCCCCAACAAGATTCAGGTCATCAAGGTGGTGCGCGAACTGACCAGCCTGGGCTTGAAGGAAGCAAAGGAACTGGTTGAGGGGGCCCCCAAACCGGTCAAAGAGGGTGTGGAGAAGGAAGAAGCCGAGGCGGCAAAGGCGAAGTTGGCCGAAACTGGGGCAACGGTGGTCGTGGCATAACGATAATGATGAATCCTGGTTGGTGATGTGGGTGAGGTCTGGTGACAGAAACCCCTTTTTCTTCTTTCGCTCCATCGAGTCGGCCACCGTCGCTGGTGGCGCTCGATGCCTACCCCCTGCTGCGGGCGTCGGTTGACGCAAGCCTGGCCCAGCAGGCGGCGTATGTGGCTGAACAGACGGCGACCTTTCGGGGTCGTCGTCTGGCGTTACGGGCGCTGGACGAAGCTATCCGCTCGCTCGCTGGCGGCCTGCTGGTGCTGGAGGGGCCGCCGGGGAGCGGGGTGAGTGCGCTGCTGGCGCACCTGGCCGCAACCAGACCTGCGGCGTTCTGGTTTGCCGAGCAGGATGCATTCCAGGGGGCCGCAGCCCTGTGTGTCCAGCTTATCGGGTTGTCTGGCTCGATGCTGCCGCTCGCACCACCCGCGGCCAATAGCGACCCGCGGGTTTTCGGGCAGGTGCTGGAAGAGGTGTCAGCCCGTCGTTCGTCGGACGCGCCCCTCCTGGTGGTTGTTGACCCGCTTTCGTGGGGGAGCCAACTGCGCGACCCGGTTGCAGTGGTGTGGCCGAGGCCGCTTCCGCCTGGCCTGCTGGTGGTGTATGGGAGCCAGCCGGGCGAGGAAGGGACTGGACCTGGGGAGGCTCAGGGGCGGCTGACGCTCCCCTCGGCGTCAGAAGCGGAGGAGGTGCGGCACGACCAGACCCGGATGTTGCGCGAGGCTGCGTGCCCGGACGAGTGGGCCGACCTGCTGCTGACAGCGGCCCAGGGGAATTTTCTCTACCTGCGTCTGGCATACGGGCTGTCCCGCAGCGGCGTGCTCGATGTTCATTCGCTGCGGCCAGGACTGGACGCCCTGTACGAGGCGTGGTGGTCATCGCTTGGGGCGCAGGGGCGGCGGCTGGCGCTGCTGCTGGCCGCGGCAGATGAGGCCGTGGCGCTTGAGATGGGGGCAGCGCTGAGCGGAGGCGACCCACTCCCCCTTCTGAGCGCGTGGGGGCCGCTGGTGAGGCTCCAGCAGGGTCAGATGCGGTTGGCTCACTGGTCGCTGCGTTCGTATCTGGCGCGGTACGAGCACGAGGCCCTGCGGCAGGTTCATGCGGAAATTGCGTCCCTGGTACTGGCTGTTGAGCCGGGGATGGGCGGGGATGCGGTGGGGGGAGATGTATCCGGGGCCGGACTTCCCTCTGCTCAGGTTGCTCAGACCGCAGGAATGAGCTACCTGTCGCGACAGTTTTCCCGCCATGCGCGCTTGGGACATTCCACAGCCGGCACGTGCTTTTGCCGCTGGTCGGGCAGCGTCAGTGGATACGCGGTCAGGAGCGGCGCACGAACACGCTGCGCTATGCCGCACGGGACCAGGCATGGGACCTGGGTTGTGCAGCAGACCCCACCGTGGTTCAGGAATGGGGCACAGGAGACGCGGAGAGCAAGGAGGGGTCAGGGGGCAGGCGGCTTGCGGATTGGCTCCTGCGGATGGGGCGCAGCGCCATACTGGCGGGAACGCTGGCATCGCTGGCGCGGGATTTGTCGCCGGATGCAGCGGTGGCGGCGTTTCGCGTGGCGCTGGAGCAGGGCGGGCGCGAGGCCGGGTTGCGGCGGGTGCTGGCCGTCGTGGATCAGCTTCCGGATGGGTTTGCCAAGCACAGGTGTTGCGGCAGCTTGGCGAGGCGTGCCACGCGGCGGCCATGCGTTCGTCAGCCATGCGGCTGTTGTCGCAGGCGTTGGACCTTGAGGAACAGCGGGTGCCTCCGTCGTGGCGCGAGCATCGGGACCGGCTGCTGGTGGCACTGGTGCAGGCCGCGCTGATGCAACAGGAGGTTGCGTCGGCGCGGCATATCTGTGAGTGGGTGGCGCATGTAGAGCAGCGCGGGATGGCCGAAACGCATGTGGTGCGCCATTTGCTGGAGCAGGGGGAGGTGGTACGGGCCCGCAAGGTGGCTTCGGCCATCTACCACGAAAATCTGGGGGCGTGGGCCCAGGCCGAGGTAGCTGTGGCGGTGGCGCGGTCTGGAGACTGGCGCATGGCCGAAATAATCCTCGGAGATGTGCGGACGGAGACCGCCAGAGCGTGGGCGCAAATCGAACTGGCGTGCGATGCGGCGGCGTCTGACGAGGATGAGGCCCGCCGGCGCGTGGATCAACTCGAAAGCCCGAACCAGCGCGACCGCGGGTTGGTGCGGTTGTCCGAGGCGCTGGCGCGGGCGGGCAAAGATGGCGACGCGCTTGGGATGGCGGAGCAGATTGGGGATGTGGCGCTGCGGGTTTCGGCGCTGCTGAATCTGCGCCTGCTCCTGGAGGGGTTGGTGGCAATGCTGGCGCTGGAGCAGGCCAGTGCTGCCATTGAGAAGCTCACCAACGACGAACAGATTCCACTGGTGACGCTGCTGGCAGCGGCGTATGCGGCGCTTGGGCACCGGGACAGAGCACTGGCGGCGGCCCATCGTCTGGCAGAGGGGGAGGAGCGCGACCGGGCGCTTTCCCGCGTGGCGGTGGCGCTGGCGCAATATGGCAACCACCGCGAGGGATTGGCAATTGCGCGGTCGTTGTCCGATGGGGATGAACGCGACTGGACGCTGGACGAACTGGCGCGGGTGCTTTCGGAGGGCGGCTACTGGCAGGAGGCGCAGGCACTGGCGCTGGAGATTGGCGATGAGCGGGAACGCGCCAGGACGCTGGCGCGGCTGGCGATTGCGCTGGCACGGACGGATGCGCCACTGGCGGCGCTCTGGATGACACGACGGATAGAGGTGCTGACCGAGCGGGTCCGAGCGCTGATGTTGATTGCCCCGCTGCTGGTTCGGGCCGGGCATGTGACCGAATCCCTGCATGTGTTTGAAGGGGCCGGAGTTGGCACGGAGGAAGGGAAAAAGCCCGTGGAGTTTGAGCCAGCGCAGCAGTGCCGCTATTTTGCCACCGTGGCGGTGGCGCTGGCCGAGCAGGGGCACCTGGCCCAAGCCCAGGACGTGGCGCAGCAGGTGTTTTTGCCTTTCGAGCGGACGCGGGTCTACCTGGCAATGGCTCACTACGCCGCGGCGCAGGCGCAAGACCGGGCGCAGGCGTATGCGGCCCTGGGTATGGCGCTGCGCCTGGCCGTGACAGACCGTTCAGAGGCCTTTCGTCTGGTGGAGCAGGCGGCCCCGGTCATTGGCTTGCTTGGAGGGGGCGAGGTGCTGACCCGCCTGGCAGCGGAGGTCGTTGAGATGGATGGCTGGTGGTAGGTGATGAGCAACGAACGATTGGTGACATCCCCTTTCCCCTACCGATGGTCTGACCGAGGACATCCCACGCGGCGGGGTGTGAGGCTGTTCTTGCTGCTGCTGGCGGTGGTGGTGGTGCTGGCCGGTGGGTGGTCGTCCGGAGCAGCGCCGGTGCGGGCCGCGCCGGGGTATGAGGAGGAAGATAGCCAGCATCTCCAGACCTTTCCAGAGGGGTATCGCACGGTTGAGGAGACCGAGCAGTTTCTTGAAACGATGGCGGCCCGCTATCCCGCTCTGGCGCGGCTGGAGGTGTTCGGGCATTCGTGGCGCTACTACCAGTCGGGGGGGGGAAGCGGGCTACCGTCTGCTGGCCCTGCGGATGACGAATCAGGGGATACCCGGTCCGAAGCCAGTCTTCTTCCTGGTGGCGGCCATTCACCCCCGCGAGATCGTGAGCGCCGAGATAGCAACGCGCTTCGTCGCCTCCCTGCTGGCAAACTATGGGGCTGACCCGGACGTCACGTGGATTCTGGATGCGCACGAGGTGGTGGTGGTTCCGATAGCCAACCCCGACGGTCACAAGCTGGCGGAGCAGGGCTATATGCAGCGGAAGAACGCCAATACGAGCTATGGGGGAGACTGCGCCGACCCGCCGGAGGCGGGCAACCACTTCGGGGTGGATTTGAACCGGAACTTCGCGTTTCAGTGGGGCACCGTGGCAAAGCCAACCATCGGCGTGTGCGACCAGACGTTCCCCGGTCCCACCCCGGCCTCCGAGCCGGAGACCCGGTCGCTCCAGGCGCTGGTCGAATCGCTCTATCCGGGGCACACGGCTCCGGTGGTGGGGGAACCGGTGGGGGAAGATACCAGTGGAGTGTTGATTTCGCTCCATTCGTATGCCGAGAAAGTGTTGTGGCCGTGGGGGTATACGTCCGACCCGCCGACGGACGGGCCGGCCTTGCAGCAGCTTGGGGAGCGGCTGGCGCAATTCAATGGGTACACTCCGCAGCAGGCCGTGAGGTTCTATCCCACGTCGGGGACCATCGAGGACTGGGCGTATGGGACGCTTGGGGTTGCTTCGTATACCATTGAAATCGGGCCGCCCCCCGACCGGCTGAATTATTGCAGCGGGTTTATGCCGCCCCACGAATGCCTGGATATTGCCAATGGGGTGGGCTTCTGGGGGGAGAATGCCCCGGCGCTCCAGTATGCAGCGCGGGTGGCACGTTCCCCCTATGGTCAGCCCGGCGGTCCGCAGGTCCGTTCGGTAGCGGTGGTGAGCGATACGTGGCCGCTGCTGCTGACAGCCACCCTGGATGGCGGGCAGCAGCCGGTGCTGGCGGCTGAGGCCTATATCGGGAAAGCACCGTGGGATGGAGGCACCCCCCTGGCGCTTGAACCGCTGGATGGGGCTTTCGACTCGCCGCTGGAGCAGGCGCAGCTTGTGGTGCCCTGGCACGGAGCACCTGCCACGGCGGGAACCGACCAGTGGGTGGCGGGTGGAGGCCGGGAGCCGCAGAACGAACCGGTGCTGGCGCTGGTTCGGGGACAGAACGCCGCAGGAACCTGGGGGCCGATGCACGCCGCGTGGCTTTCGGATGGAGCAGGAGGGGGAGGAGATGACCAGGTGTTCTGGACGTGGCTGCCGCTGATGCTGGCTCCGGAGGAGGGGCCGGTGTATCGCTGATATGGGCGGGTGATGCCCAATGCAACTCTCTGGCCTGTGCTATCGTCTCTCATGATGAGGCCCCGCCGGGGGAGGAGGCTGGTTCTTCTCCCCGCCGGTGGGGGGTCATCAATGGGTCAATGGGCTACGGAACGAACGATGGTATCCGAAGAAATCCAAGGAGTTTGAGATGGCAAAGAGTGAACATGAGCAGGTTGGTGGGTTGGCCGGACTGGGAGCCGGGGTCCTGGCCGGGGCTGCGGCCGGAACGGCGGTGATGCCCATTGTGGGGACGTTCACGGGGGCGCTGGTGGGTGGCCTGGTCGGGAGCGAGCTGGGAAAGACGATAGGAGGGGCTTTGCTAGAAGTGTTTGATGTCCCTCCGCCCGATGCTCCCCAGGCTTACGGCCCGACCTATGCTGGCGGCCCGGAGGTGCTGGAGCAGTTGGAACGCCTCAGTCGCATGAAGGAGCAAGGTCTCATCAACGAGGAGGAATTCCGAGCGGCGAAGGCGCGGCTCCTGGGGCTGTAACCCCCCACCCCTTCCCGGTCAGTGCCGGGAAGGGGTCGCCTTTCACGTTTCACGTTGCGCGAGCAGGTGCCTGAGTGCTGGCTCCGAGGTGGCATATTTGAACTGGTATCCCAGGTCCAGCGCCTTCCGGGGGATGACGCGCTGGCCGCTGGCAAGGACGGTGCCCAGTTCTCCGAACAGGGCGTTGAGCGCGAAGGTTGGCACCGGGAGCCAGGATGGTCGCCCCAGAACCTTGCCCAGGGTGGCGCTGAAGTCGCGGTTGGTCTGGGGGTTGGGAGCCGTGGCATTGAGCGGGCCGGAGCAGCGGGGGTCTTCCAATGCCCGGATCATCAGTTCCACTTCGTCATCAAGGTGTATCCACGAAAACCACTGGCGGCCGGGGAGGATTGGGCCTCCCACAAAAAACTGGAAGGGCGGTACCATCTGGGCGAGTGCGCCTTCGCCAGCGGCCAGGACGATGCCGGTGCGAACCAGGGTCGTCCGGATGCCATACTCCTCGGCTCTGGCTCCCTCCTGTTCCCAGGCGACCCCGACCTGCGCGAGGAAATCGTTGCCAGGGGGGGCGTTTTCGTCCAGTTCGGTGTCATCGCTGGCTCCGTAGTAGCCGATGGCGGAACCACAGACAAACACGGCGGGTTTGTTTTGCGCCGCGGCCATGGCCTGAACCAGCAGCCGGGTCGCGGTGACGCGGCTATCGCGGATTTCCTGCTTGTAGGCTTCGTTCCAGCGTTTGCCAAAGATGGGCGCTCCAGCCAGATGGATGACACCGTAGGCCCCGTCGAGGGCGCTGGCCCAGGCCCCTTCTTCGGTGGGAGTCCATCGGACGGCGGCTCCAGGCACGCGGGTGCGGGCCTGGTCCGGGTTGCGCGAGAAGATGACTAGCTGGTAGTCTCGAAGGGCTAGCTGGGCACAGAGCTTCTTTCCTATCATCCCGGTTGCGCCGGTGATAACCACTTTCTTGCCGTTTACCATAGCTTCTGATGACCTTTCTGCTCCACCTTTGCTCACCTCCCTCATTGTACCACACGGATGTATAGTATAATACATAAGAATTCCCTTTCGTAAAAATCAAGGAGGTAGTGGTATGCAGTTTGTTCGACGCATCGGAATGGTAGTTCTGGTGGTATTGGTGGTAGCGGCTTGTGGCGATGGGGACGATTCGGCAGCGACTCCAGTGATGCAGCCCACGGCGACACAGATGGTCATGATGACGGCAGAAACGATGATGCAGCCCACGGCGACGCAGATGGTCATGCCAACTGTGGCGGCAACGGCGGTGGTTCAACCCACTGTGGTACCTACGGAAGCCTCGGCAGAGGAGGAGGAAGAAGATACGGCGGGTTTGCTGCGTCAGGTGGAGATGGGGGACCTTGAGACCTACACTCATCCAGGCGGGCTTTTTTCTCTCGATGTCCCGCAGAACTGGTCGGCTAAGGATACCAGCGACGAAACCATGACGCGAGTGTTCTTCACCGACCCGACGGAGAATGGGGCGGTGCTGGTAGCGGTGGTTTCGACGGGGGGGAACATTGCGCAGGAAGACCTGGCGGATTTGCTGGTGTCGGATGTGCAGTCAACGTTCAGCGAGCAGGAGAACCTGTCCATCCAGGAACCCCAACCACAATCTGACGGCAGTGTCGGGGTCGTGTTCTCTTTCGACACCGAGGCAAGTGGCGGGGTTCCGGCGGAGATGCTTGGCAACAGCTTCATTGAGCTTGCGGGGGATACGCACGCGGCGCTGACCTACGTGGTGGTTCCGCAAGACCAGTTCGATGGTTTGCAGGAAGACCTCGACCTGGTGGTGAATTCGCTGGTGATTGACCCTTCGGTCGAGACGGGCGGGGAATCGTCGGAGATGGAAATGGGCGACGAAGAGCCGATGATGGGCGACGAAGAGCCGATGATGGGCGACGAAGAGCC
>JAAUSY010000089.1 GCA_012032475.1 Chloroflexaceae bacterium | reverse complement strand
AGCAAACCCGGCGAGGGGGGGCACCTGCCCGGTCATAAGGTGAGCGTGGAGATTGCGCGGATACGCCATACCACGCCGGGGGTACCGCTGATCAGCCTCCGCCCACCATGACATCTACAGTATCGAAGACCTGGCCCAGCTCATCTACGACCTGAAGCAGATCAACCCCAACGCCATGATATCGGTCAAGCTGGTTTCGACCGCGGGGGTAGGAACGATTGCCGCGGGGGTTGCCAAGGGCTATGCCGATATCATCTTGATTAGCGGGAGCACCGGCGGCACGGGCGCGTCGCCGCTCAGCAGCATCAAGAATGCCGGGATGCCGTGGGAACTGGGACTGACGGAAACGCAGCAAACACTGGTCGGAAACGAGTTGCGGGGGCGGGTGCGGCTGCGGGCCGACGGAGGTTTCCAGACCGGGCGCGATGTGGTCGTTGCGGCGATGCTCGGAGCGGATGAATATTCCTTCGGGACGGCGGCAATGATCGCGGAGGGCTGCCGAATGGCGCGGGTCTGCCACAACAACACCTGCCCGGTCGGCATCGCCACGCAGCGCCAGGATTTGCGGGCCAAATTCCCTGGCAGTCCGGAGTCGGTGATGGCCTTCTTCCGCTACGTGGCCCACGAAGTGCGTGAGATTCTGGCTTCGCTCGGGCTGCGCTCACTCGATGAGGCCATTGGTCGCCCGGACCTGCTCCAGCAGCGGCACACCGACAACCCGACCACCGATACGATCAATCTGGCTCCCATCCTGGCGGTTCCGAAAAACCTCGAACGGCTGGAGCGCTCGCACGACGGGCACCCCAATCGCATCCCCCCGGAAGATACGCTGAACGACCGGCTGCTCTTTGAATCCCGCGGGGCGCTGTCGGGGCGTGGCCCGGTCGAACTGACCTACAGCGTCAGCAACCGCGACCGGACGGTGGGGGCCAGGCTGGCCGGGGCTATCAGCCAGATGTATGGAGAAAGAGGGCTGCCCCCAGACACCATCCATATCCGGCTTCGGGGCAGCGCCGGCCAGAGCTTCGGGGCTTTCAATGCCTCCGGGATGCACCTGTCCCTGACCGGTGAGGCGAATGACTACGTGGGCAAGGGGATGTCGGGGGGGTGTATCATCATTCGACCGGGCAACCACGCGCCTTCCTTCATCTGGCACCGGAACGTCATTGCCGGGAATACGCTGCTCTACGGCGCGACCGGCGGCGAACTCTATCTGGCGGGGCGGGCAGGCGAGCGCTTTGCCGTGCGCAACAGCGGGGCCACCGCGGTGGTCGAAGGGGTGGGCGACCATGGCTGCGAATACATGACGGGTGGAACGGTGGTGATTCTGGGCGAGACGGGCTACAACTTTGGGGCGGGGATGACCGGCGGGGTGGCCTATGTGCTGGATGAGGAAAACACGATGGAGATACGCCACAACCCCGAACTGGTGCAGCTTGACCGTCTGAGTATGCGGGATGAGTCGAAGCTCCAGATGCTCATTCAGCAGCACCGCGACCTGACCGGCAGTCCGCGGGCCACCGAAGTTCTGGAACATTGGAGCGCGTTCCGCGACCGCTTCTGGCGAGTGATGCCGCGGGAGATGGTAGCTCGTATTGAAGCAACCAACGAAGGGCAGGAAGCAAGCAAACCCGAAACGACCCTGATACCCGACCATCCAGCTCAACCGGTCACGGTATAGATGAGGAATAGAACAGAAAGGACGACCGTGTTATGTCGCCAGTGCCACCGCAACTGGTCCAACTCAACTGCCCCCAATGCCAGGCTGTTTTCCGAACCAATCTCTACAGCCTGATTGAGGCCAATCAACAACCCGACCTGAAACATGCGCTGCTCACCGGTCAGTTGAACGTGGCGGTGTGCCCCGCTTGTCACGCCGCCACGCTGATAGCGGCTCCGCTGGCCTACCACGACGCGGAAAAGCAGGTCTGCTTTGTCTATATTCCGCAGGAGATGCACCTCGGAACAGAGGAGCAGGAGCAGATTATCGGGGAGCGAACGGGCGCTATCTTGCAGGCCCTCCCACCCGACCGCCCCCGCGGCTACCTGCTCACGCCGCACCGCTTCATGAGCCTGCCATCGTTGATTGATGCCATCCTCGATGCGGACGGCATCCCGCGTGAGGTGATTGAGCAGCAGCGCCATCTGGTTGAGCTGATCAGCACGCTGGCCGAGGCACTGGACGATGAAGCCCGTCTGTCCCGCCTGGTGGAACAACACCGCAACGACCTGACCTATGAGTTTTTTGCCGCTCTGAGTGCTTTCATTGAGGCCAGTGCCCAGGAGCAGCGGGACGACTCCACGCAGATGCTCACGCGCCTCCGCGAGAAGCTCATCCAGATGACCGGGTTGACCGACGCGGGGTCTCCCCTGAGCCAGGGCGAGTGGAATGACCTGTTTGAACGCTTGAAGGCGACCCCGGAAGACGCGCTGGCCGAACTGGTGGCCGAGGCCCGACCGTTCATTGATTACCAGTTCTTTCAGTCCTGGACGGCGCAGATTGAGGCGCTTGAACAGGCAGGGAAAACCGACGAAGCCCACCACCTGACCGGCGCCGGGCGCTCATTCTCGAAGCCGTGGAGCAGGTAGATAAGGCGGCACAGACGATGCTGGAAGACAGCACCCGGACCCTGCAAGCGGTGCTGGAGTCACCGGATGCGAGGGCGGCCCTGCACGAGCGCAGCGACGAACTGAACGAAGCCTTTCTCATGGTCCTGGCGGCCAACCTTGAAGCGGCCCGTCAGCATGGGCAGGAAGATTTTGCGGCTCACCTGGAGGAGGTTCACCGCCTGACGATTGAGGTTATCCAATCGAAGCTGCCGCCCGAAGAACGGTTCATCAACGAACTGCTGATGACCGAGACACCCCAGGAAAGCACGAAGCTCTTGCGCCAGAACGCCAGCCTGGTCACGGCAGATTTCGTGCGGAAGCTCAATGAACTGGCCGATGAGCAGGACCAACGCAAGAATAAGGAACTGGTGACTCACCTGCGGCGGCTTGCCCGCGAGGCCAGTGCGATGCTCTTTTAGGGGGAGGAGCGGCAGCATCAACCCGCCAGGAAAGTATCCGCCTCCGGCGGGCTTTGCGCGGGTTGATGATCCCGATAGATGGACTGGTTGTCACGCCGCTCAGGTACTCGCCTGGGTAGAAACGATGATTGATAGGGACGAGGAGGAAGCACATGCCCCGCTATATAGACCCGACCACTGACTTCGGCTTCAAGCGATTGTTCGGGCGCGAAGAAAGCAAGGAGGTGCTCAAGGGCTTCCTGTTCGATATGCTCGCCCTGCCGCACCCCATTGCCGACCTGACCTACCTGACCGCCGAGCAGTTGCCGGCCTCACCGGCTGAACGCATCGGCGTCTATGACATCTACTGCACCGACACATCGGGTAACCGCTTCATCGTGGAGATGCAGCGCAGTCCGTTTCGCTACTTCAAGGAACGGGCGTTGTTCTACGCCACCTTCCCCATCGTCCAGCAGATCAAGAAGGGCACGACCTACGACTTCCAGCTCTTGCCGGTCTACTGCATCAGTGTGCTGCGCTACCAGATGGACGAAGAGCCGGGGTGGATGCGCCGCATCCAGCTTGTCAACATAGAGACCTGCAAGGTGTTCTATGAGAGGCTGATGTTTGTCTTCCTGGAGTTGCCCAAGTTCACGCTGCCGCTGCAAGCGGTGGCGACACCCACGGAGAAGTGGCTCTATCTGCTCAAGCACCTGCCCGAACTGGAGACGGTGCCACCGCTGCTCACCGTCGAGCCGTTCCCGCAGGCGTTCCAGATTGCCGAACTGGCCGCGATGACGCCGAAGGAGCGCGAGGTGTATGACGAGACGCTCAAGCGCGTGTCGGACGAGCAACTCATTCTGGAGAGCCACTTTGAGAAGGGACGCGAGGAGGGGCGTGAGGAGGGACGTGAGGAGGGTCGCCAGGAAGGACTTGAAGAGGGGGTGGAGAAAGGGCGCGAGGAACAGAACCGGGCGATTGCCCGGAGCATGCTGGCCGACGGGATGGATCCGGCGTTCGTGATGAAGTACACCGGCCTCTCGCAAGCGGAGCTTGACGCGCTGTCGTGAACGGGGGGAGCATCACACTCCGCCGCGTCCTGCTCAGGAATCTCGCGACCGTCGGGCGAATCTTCGTGCAGCGCAGTCACATTCCCTCCCCTGCATTTCGCCGTATCCTGGTCATCAAACCCGATCACCTGGGTGATGTGCTGCTGATAACGCCGGCCCTGCGGTTCCTGCGAACATACCACCCGCGAGCCGCTATTGTCGCCCTGGTTGGCCCCTGGTCGGCTCCGGTGCTGGCCCACAACCCGGACATCAATGCCCTGCTGACGCTGCCCTTTCCGGGCTTCGAGCGTGGGCACCCACCACACCCGCGCCCGTCCAGGTCCCACCCTTTCCTCCGCCTGCTCCACGCCGCGGCCCTGCTCCGAGCTGGCGACTTCGATACCGCGCTGCTGCTGCGCGACGACCACTGGTGGGGGGCGGCCCTGGCACTGCTGGCCGGTATCCCCCACCGCGTGGGCCACGCCGTGCCCGAATGTGGCCCCTTCCTGACCAAGGCCCTGCCCTGGAACCCTGCCCAGCATGTGACCCGACAAGCGCTGGAGGTGGTGACCGAAGAAAGGCAACGGAGGGCTACCGCATCTCCCTCCGCAGGCTCCCCGCCGCTGGTCTTTCTCCCTCCCCCCGGAGATGTGGCCTGGGCTGCTGCCTGGCTCGCGCAGCACGGTCTGGCCTGCGACCCGGCCACCCGGCGGGTCACCCCGCCGCTGGTCATCCTGCACCCTGGCACCGGGGGGACCTCAAAGCTCTGGCTCCCGGAGCGGTGGGCCGCGGTGGTCAATGCGCTGACTGCGCAGTACCCTATCCGGGTGCTCCTGACCGGCGGGCCGGGCGAAGCAACGCTGGTTCAGAACATTGCCAGATTACTGCACCACCCGGTCCTGGCTCTGGTGAGCACCACGAGTATCGGGCAACTGACCGCCCTGCTTGGGATGGCCGCCCTGGTGATGGGGGTTGACAGCGGGCCGCTCCATCTGGCCGTCAGCCAGGCGACGCCCAGCCTGCACCTGTTCGGGCCGGGCAGCGCCGAACGCTTCGGCCCCTGGGGAGACCGCCAGCGCCACCGGGTGCTGCGGGCGGACCTCTGGTGTGCCCCCTGCGGGGTTCTCAACGCCTGCCCCCGCGGAACCAACCCGTCAGAGTGTATGGCCGCTCTCTCGACTGAGCAGGTGGTCCAGGCTGCCCGGTGCCTCCTGGAACAGGAGGGAATGGGGGTTGCAGGGTAGGGTATAATAGGTGGGAGGCTCACCGTCCTCACAACGATACAACGTAACATAAGGATACAAAACGTTCAGACCGAATAAAGGGGAACGGTAAAAAGCAACTATGAACACCGACAAAAAGATACGGGTCCTGATAGTGTGTGCTGGCAATATCTGTCGCTCTCCGATGGCAGAGGCCGTGTTCTGCCACCTGGTCGAAGAAGCGGGCCTTGCCAACCATTTTGAGGTTGCTTCGGCAGGGACCGGAAGCTGGCACGTTGGTGAGCGCCCTCATCCGGGCACCCAGGCCGTTTTGAAGGCCCACGGCATCGGGCTAAGCAGTACCAAACGCGCCCAACAGATGAGCCGCAGCGATGTCGAGGTCTATGATTACATTGTGGCGATGGACGCCGAAAACGCGCCGATATCTTGCGGCTGAACGAGATTCAGGTCCCACGCCTGCTGGAATTTGCCCCGCCGGGAGGCTCGCTGGATGTCGTGGACCCCTACTACCACGATAACTTCGAATCGGTCTATCAGCGGGTCATGGAGGGGTGCCAAGGGTTGCTGGCACACATCCGTGAGCGCGAGGGGGTGTAGCCCGACCGATGCTGCCACAATCGCTCATTGAGCCGATTACCCGGAACCTCCGCGACGCTGGCGATGTCACACCCATCCGCGGAGCGCGGATCGTTGGGGGAGGGTGTATCAACCAGGCCCTGCGCCTGGAAACCGAGCGTGAGGTCTACTTCGTCAAGTGGAACGCCCAACCGCTCCCGCGGATGTTCCAGACCGAGGCCAGCGGGCTGAAACTGCTCCAGGCAACAGGCACCGTGCGCGTGCCGGCGGTGCTGGTCGCAGCCGAAGCAACGGGTGACCATCCGGCCTACCTCTTGATGGAGTGGTTGGGAGGATCACCGGGGGGGTACGTGGACCACGCGACCCTCGGAACCCGGCTGGCGCTGCTTCACCAGAAGGGGACTTCTCCCAGAACCCCCCCGGCCTATGGCCTGGACCACGACAATTACATCGGGAGCACCCCGCAATATAACGGGTGGGATGCCAACTGGGTGCGCTTCTTTGGCGAACAGCGGCTGCGACCGCAGATGGAACTGGCGCAGCGGAATGGCCGGCTCCCATCCAGGCGGCAGCACCAACTGGAACGGCTGATAGAACGGTTGGAATCGTGGCTTGGCGGGGTCGAACGTTGCCCATCGCTCTTGCACGGCGACCTGTGGGGAGGGAATGTGCTCGCCGGACCGGGCAATGTTCCGGCCATCATTGACCCGGCGGTTTACTACGGCGACCGCGAAGCAGAACTGGCCTATACGGAGCTATTCGGGGGGTTCAATACCCGCTTCTACCAGGCCTATCAGGAAACCTGGCCGCTCCCCCCCGGCTACGCTGACCGCCGCGACCTGTACAATCTCTACCACCTGCTCAACCACCTGAACCTGTTCGGAGAAAGCTACGGCTCCCAGGTAGACCGGGTTCTGGCAGAATTTGCCTCGTAGCGCCCCCATCCAGATCCCCTATGTCCGGGTCCGGTTCGTTCTGCGTTCTGCCCCCATTTGCGTAGACCCTGACGCTGTGCTATGCTATCCTGAGCAAAGCACCATGACCATGACACGGACACGGTAGGCAAAAGCGAGGACGCACGTTTATGGATCAACACCTTTCATTGCCATTTGTTGGGTATCAGAGCGAGCTGGCATTCATTGATAGTTTGATAGCGGAGTGGGGGACCCGTCGCATTGTATGCATTGATGCCCCCGCTGGTCGCGGGAAAACTCGCCTGCTTCAGGAAATCCACCGCAGACACACCGTCGGGGGGGGCGAGAAAATCCCCCTGCGCGTGAGCGGTATCATCAACTTCGAGGACCTGGCGCTGCACAAACTTCAGAATGTCGGATGCACCATTGCCCACATGCTTGGGGAAAAAATCTTCGAACCCTATCTGCGGGTGCTCCTGAACTGGCGCAGAATGGAAATGAGTGGCGTTGGTCTGGAACAACTGACCCATACGGCCCGGGCGGTGAATCAGACCTTCGTGGATTGCTTCAACATGATATCGGCGCGGGTGGTCTTGCTGATAGACGCGACGGACGCGCTCGAACTCGAAGAGCACACGGTGATGCGGGCGATGGCGGAGACGGGCAGGAAACTGGACAACGTGGTGGTGGTGCTGGCTGGCTGCAACGCCCGGTCCATCGGGGAAGCTCTCCTGGGAACCCAGGAACGGGAGGTGACAATCATCACACTGCCGACACTCACGGCCCAGGCCGCCGAGATGTACCTCTTTCACCGTCAGGAGCAGTTGCCGGTTACGCTGGCTCCGGGGTTGGTGCAGAAGATCATCTTCCTGTGCCGCGGGCGGCCTATCATGCTTGACCTGGCCCTGCAACGGTTTTCGCGGGAGGTGCCGCTCGCGTGGCTGACCGAACGGAGCCTGGAGGATTTGCGGAAGCTCCCCGACGACCAGCGCCAGCAGTGCCAGTGGGAATTCGAACGCGAACTGGCGCATTATATTGCCGATACGACCCAATTGAAAGGCTGGCTACCGCTCCTGATGTCTCGCGTCCACCCGGTGGATGCAGAAATGATTGGCACGCTGCTGGCGGTGCCCGACGACACTGCCAGTGCCCTGTTTGAAAAGGCCCGCAGCGCGGTCTGGGTGAAGCCATTTCCCGACGGACACATTGGTCTGTACGACGAGATTCGCCACCTGGTGAATGAGTATGTGTGGCCGGAGATTGACCCTTCGGGGGAGCGCCAGCGGCAGCACGGCAAGCGGACGATTGACTATCTGGAGCGGCGAGCCGATGCGATTACCCATCGGCTTGAACACCTGCGGAAGACCGGCCTGGCGGATTTTGAGGAGCCGCGCATTCACATTGTCTGCACACCGTTTCTCGAACGGACGCGCCTGGAGCAGGAGCTTCGCCGCCTCTATGTGCGCCAGCTATGCGCGACCCTGCTGGCCGATAGCACCGAGGGGGTTCGTACCTTTGTCCGCATGTTTGACCAGGCCACCCGCTCGTACAACTTCCACCTGCGAAAGCTGCTCGTCGGGAACATCCAGCACTATCGGGAGCTGATTCCTCCCGAACACTGGTATGACCTGGATAGTCGGCGGATTGAGCATCTCCTCGATGTGGGCGACTATGCACCGGCCAGAGACCTCGCGACCCATCTGCTGGAGCCAGGTGATGCCCTGCTGCCCGAACAGCGCGTCGTCTTGCTGGTTCGGCGTGGCTATGGGGCGATGAAGCTCGGTTCGCTTGCGCAGAGTATCACCGATTTTGAGCAGGCCATGCGGGTGAGCCAGGAATATGATTGCGAAAGCCTGTTTGCCAGGGCCCAACTTGCCAGGGGCCGCGCCTATAGCCATCAGGGCAGGTTCGACGCGGCCCTGGATGATTACCTCGGAGCCTACCAGATTTGCCTGAAGATGGGCGATTTCTTCCAGACTGCCTGGATACTGGGGGATATCAGCTACATTCACGCCCTCAAGGGCAACCAGTATGCCGCCATGGAAAGCTGCCTCGCCTCGCTGGAGCTGTGGCAGGAACTCAATGCTCCCCGTGGGCTGGCATCTGCCTATGTGAATATGGGGGAAATCTATGTGCGGTTCAATCAGCCTGCCGAAGCGCTTTCCTACTATAGCAAGGCCATGGACATCTTTGTTGCCCAGGACGACACCGAGTGGATGTGTATGGTGCGGAAGGGGCGAGCCTTTGCGTTTCAGCTGCGCCGAGAACTGGACAAGGCCGAGGAGGACCACCGGTGGCGCTGGAGCACAGCCCCATTACGATGCATCCGAGCATTCTGCATTCGCAGGCCATGACCTGCCTGGAGCGGCACGATATCGAGGGGGCGTATCGCACGCTCGAACGATGCCGGGAGATGAGCCAGCAGATTGGCGATGGGTTCAACGACTATAAGAGTTTTACGGATATGGTCGAACTGGCCTGGGATCGGGATGAATTTGCCCGCTGGAGGGAATTTGCCGATGAGCACCAGCGGCTCTATGCGCAGCGGGAGGGGCCCGACGCGCTGCGGTTGCGCGGCTCGTGCCTGCGGAAGATAGGGGACCTGGCGATTTGCGATGGGGAGTATGACGTGGCGCTGGAGGCCTATAAGCACGGGCTACCCATTGTGGCGGAGTATGAGGTCCACGGGCGCTATACTATCCGCTCGCAGATTCGCCAGACCGACAGCCGGCTGCGCAAGCGGCTTCCTGGCAAGCTCCTCCATCGGTTGGGCAAGGATTTGTCGCGGTTCTGGCAGGAGCGCCCGGAACTGGTGGCGAAATATCCGGAGGTCCTGCTCCTGCTGAGCCGGTGGTAGGGGCAGGAGCCGCCGTGGCGTTCGGCGTGCCTGGGCGCGGCGCTATGGGTGCTCCTGGGGAGCATAGTGCACTGTCTGCCTCGTCTCAACGACTCCCCCCTCCGCCATAGTCACCCGCAGGCGTAGCGTATAGGGGCCGGGGTCAAATGCTCCGGATTGCCAGAAACCAAGCACCCCTTCCTGCACGCTGCGGTCTCCCCGTCGGAGCAGGTGCCATTCCTGGGGAGACGCTCCCTGGCCGACATCCAGGATAAAGGGCGACCGGGCCGTGCCAGAGATGAGCACCTGAGACCGGGTGACAACCCCGCTGGCACTCACCGGGGCAAGCAGGGCCACCGCTCTGGCGGGGTCCTGGGGTTGCGGGCAGGGCTGTGTTGGTGGCTGTGGAACACCGCTGCGGGCGGCCCACTCGCGGAACTCGGCGGGATACCGCGCAAACGCGACTTCGCGCACCTCGTCGGGCGGGGTATAGGGAGCTGCCAGGCAGGTTCCGTCGCCGCCAACTGCCACCGTCTGGTAGGTCACTGGCGAGGCCGGGGGTGGGGTCCCTTCGAGAAAATATTCGGGGATGACCGCCGGGCAGGAAGGGTCGGCCAGGGTGCCGGTGCCGGCACAGATATCGTGCCGGGCTACGCCGTCCGGTCGGGGAAACGGCTGTGGTATGCGGTCCTGATGGTAGGCCACCATGATATCGCGCCAGATGAGCGCGGCCCCGTTGGCCCCGGCCACCTCGTGCATCGGCGTGTTGTCGTTGTTGCCCACCCACACACCAACGGTCACATCGGGGGTGTAGCCAATGGCCCACGAATCGCGCCAATCATTGCTCGTGCCCGTCTTCACAGCAGCCGGGCGACCATCGGGCAGTTCCATCACGTTGCCGCGCCCGAACATCGGCCAACGAGCCTGGGTATCGCTTAGCATATCTGTCACCAGGTAGGCAATCTGTTCGCCATGCGGTCCGAGCACCTGGGGTTCGAGGGCCGGCGCGGGTTGTTCCACCACGTGCCCCTGGTTGTCCTCCACACTGAGGATGGCAACCGGGCGCTGATAGTTTCCGCCGTTCCGGAAGGTGTTATAGGCCGCGGTCAGTTCGAGCAACCGCACCTCGTTGCTGCCCAGGGCCATCGCGAGGCCGTAGCGAGCGGGATCATCGAAGGTGGTGATTCCCATGCGGCCCGCCAGGTCAACAAAGGTTTCGATGGACACAAATTCGAGCGCCCTGACCGCCGGGATATTGAGCGAATTTGCCAGCGCCAGGCGCATGCGCTGCGGCCCGTGCCAGGCGTGGTCGTAGTTCTGCGGCTGATAGACCGACCCGTCGGCCCGTTCGAACGAGGTTGGAACATCCCAGATGATCGTGGCCGGGGTCCATCCCTTCTGCAAGGCTGCGGCGTAGATGATTGGCTTGAGCGCCGAGCCGGGTTGCCGGGGAGCCAGCGCCACATTGACCTGCCCGCCAATGGCCGGGTCGTGGTAGTCCACGCTGCCCACCATGGCGAGGACATGCCCCTCCGCCGAGAGCATAACGACCGCGGCATTCCGGGCGTTCCGCGGATGCAATGCGGCAATGTGGTCGCGGGCAATGCGTTCGGCCTCCGCCTGCCAGTGGGGGTCCAGGCTGGTGGTGACGCGCAGACCACCGCGCTCTAGCATCAGCGGAGGGTAGCGCTGCTTCAGCAGGTTGCGCACAAAGAAGGCGAAGTGCGGGGCAGCGATGGTGGTAGTCGGGGTCACCAGCGTCACGGGTTGCGCCAGAATATCCCTGGCTCGCCCAGGCGTCAGATAGCCATATTTGACCATCAGGCCAAGGGTGACCTGCTGGCGTTCCCGCGCTCCTTCCAGGTTGGTCAGGGGGTTGAGCACCGTGGGAGACTGGGGCAGCCCTGCCAGAAGGGTGGCTTCACCATCGGTCAGTTCCCACACATGCTTGTTGAAATACTGACGGGCTGCGGCTTCTGCTCCATACGCCTGGGACCCATAGGCGACTTCGTTCAGGTAGAAGTTCAGAATCTCGTCCTTGCGATATTCCTGGCTCACCCGGTAGGCCAGAATGGCCTCGCGTATTTTGCGTTCGTAGCGCTGCTGAATCGGGGCATCGCCGCGCAGATCTTCGGGGTTGAGGAGAGTGGCCCGCACCAGTTGTTGGGTGATGGTGCTGCCACCGCTGACGATGCCTTTGTGGCGGAAGTTTAGCCACAGCGCCCGCGCAATGCCAACGGGGTCAACGCCGGTGTGGTCATAGAAATTGGCATCCTCCACAGCAATTGTGGCCTCCTGAAGGATGCGCGGTATCCGGTCCAGATCCACCCTGGTGCGGTGACCGGCCTGCGGGTCCATCATCTCGTAGAGCAGGGTGTGCCCGTCGCGGGCATAGATACGGTTGGTTTCGAAGGTGCGGTGGTGTTCCAGAGTGCGGGGATCGGGGAGGTTGCGCCCGTAGTGGTGGTAGAGCCAGCTACCAATCAGCAGCAGCAGCAACACGCCGAGCAGGGCTAGCTGCGCAAAGGCGAGCAGCAAGCGCCAGAGGAAACCCGCTGCCCTCCGGAGGAAGAAGAAGAGGAGCCGGAACGTTGCGCCTATCCCTCCCATCTCATCCTATCACTTCCACTTGATAGTACAGCCGACCACCCGTGTCTCTGCGAGGGGTGGAGTCTGGCCTGCCAGCACGGCGTCCAGGGCATCGCGGAGATAGTGGTTCTTCACGGCTTTGGGGTCGCGGAAGTTGTCGTCTATCGAGCCGTGGTAGCACAAGGTTCCGGCCTGGTCGAAGACAAAGACTTCGGGGGTGTGCTCGGCTCCATAGGCGCGGGCCACCTCCTGCGTTTCGTCGTGCAGGTAGGGAAAGTTATATTGCTTCTCCCGCGCCCGCTCCTTCATCTTCGGGAAACTGTCGTCAGCGTATTTATTCGGGTCGTTGGCATTGATGGCAATCATCTGAACCCCTCTGGCTCCATAGTCGGCCTGGATTTCGACCATCCGGTCGTCCCACGCCTGAACATAGGGGCAGTGGTTGCAGATGAAGATCAGGACGACTGCGGCTTTGTCGGAGTAGCCTGCCAGGGCGTGGGGCCGGTCATCCACGCCGGGAAGGGTGAAAGGAAGGGCCTGGTCACCGGGTTTCAGTCTCGACATTGAAGTTCTCCTGACGGTGGGTATCCCCACCTACCATCTCTATCCGTCCACCGGTCGGTCTGGTCGGTCCTCATCAGCGATGTATTATGTTTTATGTTATGATGTATGATAACTGACCTGTCACGGTTGTGCCTGCACGGCCCGCAGGGCCCTGCGAATGGTTTCTCTGGAGGGCAGCGGGGCGATACGTCCATCCTCCAGGCGATAGGCCCGGCAGGTCCGCCCTCTGGGAGCGCCGGGCAGCGGGGTGTCAATATCCTGGCCTTGAACCAGGATGGTCGGGGAGCCAGCAAAATGGAGCCACCGGGACTGCTCTTCGGTTGTGACGCGAATGGTCGTTATCTCAGCCCGGACCCCCTCTTCGGCGATGGCCTGGTGGATATCCTCCAGCGCCAGTTTATAGGAGGGGCAGCTCTCATCATAGAGCAGGGTGATGGGAATGCCCCGGTCGTGCAGCAGAGCTTCCCAGTCTATCGCCGGCACCGTTGCCTGGAGCGTGTGGTCGTCGTCCACGGCGTGGTATTCCAGGTTGAGAAAAAGGTGTTCCGCCAGGCGGCGGGCCGGTTCGATGGGGACAACGGGGTCCTGTCGGCCATGGTAGATGATGGTTGGAATGGCAATCGGGGGGGGCGGGAACCCCGGTCAGGGTGGGGGCTTCATCCAGAAAGGGGGGGGTGAGTGCCGGAGCCAGCAGAATGAGCTTGCGCACCAGGTGCGGGTGCTGCCTGGCAACCAGGGTTCCCATCAACCCCCCGAAGCTGGAGCCGATGATGATCCAGCTGGATGCTTCGGCAAGGAGCGGCATCAGTCGGGTCATCCGGGCATCCAGCGGGCCAACGAGGTCCGGGGTTCGGATATGGGGAAAGCGGTTCCGCAGAAATACCCCCTTGAACCCCTGACTGCTGCTGTGCAGCCCATGGAGAAAGAGATACTGGCACGGATTATTCATAGCACCAGTATACCACGGGCCGGGCGCATCGTGAACGGAACGGAACGGTTCATTTCGTTACTTCATTCGCCCGGTTCGCCAAGCATTGCGCGGAGGTCGGTGGCGATGACTTCGGCCGGGGTTCCGTAGGGATAGATGGTATGCAACCGGCCTTCCGGGTCAATCAGGTAGGACGCGGCCGAATGGTCAACCAGGTAGTCGGCGCTGGTGCCCTCCACCTTCTGCGCTTCGAAGAACAGCCCGTAGTCCACGCCTATCTTGCGTATTTCCCGTTCAGTGCCGGTCAGGCCAATGAAGTCCGGGTCGAAGGCCGGGAGATAGCGGGCCAGCACTTCGGGGGTGTCACGGGGACCATCCACGCTGATGAACACGAAGGCAACCCTATCGGCCAGCGGGCCAAGGCTGCGCTTCACACGGACGAGTTCTGCCAGCGTGGTGGGGCAGATGTCCGGGCAGAAGGTGTAGCCGAAGTAGAGCAGGGTGGCCTGTCCGCGCAGGCTGCTCAGGCTCAGGGGCGCGCCGGTGTGGCTGGTCAGGGTGAAGTCGGCCACGGCCCGCGGTGGCTCAATCCTGGTTCCGGCGGATGGACGCTCCTGGGCCGCGGGGGTTGGTGCAGCCGATGGGGTACATCCGGAGAGCAGCAACCAGAACAACCAGAGACCGATGATACCTGGAAGATACCTGAAATGTACCATAGAAATACCTCCTGATGAGAAAGTCTTACTACGATAGATAGTAATTCCTGTCATTATATCATACTCCTTCTTGCTGGATGTAGTATGGAACGTTCTGAAAGTGGTATCCGGGCAAGCCAATCTTGCCTGATGCCCCTCCCAGACATCATATCATATGGGATATCACCGTAGGTCCGTTCCATATCCAGGAAATTTACTGTGGTCAAATATGCATTCTTTTGTTATACTATGGGTAGTACTCAGGCGTTCGTTTCTCTATCTGGTGAGGCTGCCCCATGTATCAGCAGACGGTCCAATCCTACGAAGAGATGTTCGTGACTCAGAACGGTTCAATGGTTATGCAGAATGGATACCAGGATATGCAACATCTTGTCCGCGCACACCAGGAGTTGACCCAGGAGCGTGACCATCTTTCCCTCCTCCATCAACTGGCCCGCCACCTGACCCGGAGCCTGGATTTTGAGCAGGTGACCCGCGAGGCGGTCCGGCGCATGGTTGAATGGGGGGAGGGCAGGCGGGGTATCTCGTGCTGCTGGATAGCCGGGGCAGCCTGGTGGCGTGGGTTGCCAGCGACCCGGACCCGGACCCGGCTTCGCCCATGCCCGATACCTCCCCCCCCGGCCCTGCGGTTGAAGCACTCCTTCAGGGAGAACTGGTGGGGCAGATGCTGCAACAGCGGCGGGTGATGCTGGTTCAGGATGCAGAGGCAGAGGTCAGTGGGCAGGCTTCGGCGCTCCTGCGGCAGGTTTCGGGGCGGTCGCTGCTGCTCATTCCCCTGACCACGGAGGTTGAGCTATCGGGGGTGCTCATTCTGGCTCACGCGGAGCCAGGGGCTTTTCGGGCGCATCCGGAGACCAGGGTGATGGCAGCGGCAGAAATCGTCCAGCAGGCGATTCAGAATGCCTGGCGCTATAGGCAGATGCAGAAGGAAGAAGCGGCCCGCGACCGGATGGTCAATGCGATGGTGCATGATATCCGCAGCCCGCTGATGGCAACGTCTGCAAGCCTGGACGTTATCGTGCGGGCCATGGAGGAGGGGGCATTCGAGCCGGCGGCGCACCAATTCATTCAGGAATCGCTGGCGTCTGGCAAGCGGGGGATACAGGAAGTGGTTGAACTAACGAACGATTTGCTGAATGTGAAGCGGCTCCAATCCGGGCGCTACCCGCTCGACCGGCAGCCAGTGATGGTGGAACTGCTCTACGATGAAATCTACCAGTTACTCTACAACCTGGCAATCCAGCGGCATATCCTGCTCCGCTACCAGGTTCGTCCCAGGGCTTTGCGCATTCTGGCGGATGAACGGCTCCTGCGACGGACGTTGATTAACCTGGTTGCCAACGCGCTGCGTTTCTCCCCGGAATACCGCACGGTGAAGCTGGAAGCCAGCGAATCCCCCCGGTGCTGCACGGTGACGATGGAGGCCTATACTTCGCCCGATGACTGGGGGGTCTTGCTGGTGGTTGAGGATATGGGGCCGGGGGTCCCCCCGGAGGAGCGGGAATTTATCTTTCAGCCTTTTGCCCAGGCCAGAGGAGAATCGCACCGCGGGACCGGTCTTGGCCTGGCTTTTTGCCGCGAGGTGGTGGTGGCGCATGGCGGTCGTATCTGGGTTGAGGACCGTCCGGGCGGGGGGAGCCGCTTTTGCGTGTTGCTTCCGGGACAGCCATCTGCCCGTTCGCTGTCCCACACCAGCGAGGTCAGTGACAGCCGTGATGATTGACGGGTGACCAGTGGTGAGCCGCTCCGGGGACGAGGCGCTCCGGGGCGGCAGCGCCGGGTTCCGCTCTTTTCCTCCCGTTCTTCTTCCTCTGCACTTCCTTATCCCCATCTCCGTGCCTCTTCATTTTCTGTGAACCGTCCAGAGCCATTGGGATACCCCGGATACCACACCATACGGGTATCGTGTATAATGCCCCACATACCACCCGAAGGTATCGTTAGACAGGACATGGAAAGTTACGGGTTGTCTCGTATGGACCAACCAGACCGACCAGACCAACCAGACCGACCAGACCGACCAGACCAACCGGGCCGACCAGACCAACTGGACCGGCGCATCCCGCTCCGGGTATTGCTGGTCGAACAGACCACGTCCGATGGTTCCCTGCTGCACCGGCTGCTGACCCGGACGGGCGCTCCGGAGTTTGATCTCGTCCATGTGCAGCAGCTTGAGGAGGCTCTTTGCTGCCTCAGATACCAGCCGGTTGATGTCATCTTGCTCGATCTGCTGCTCCCTGATGGTGAGGGGTTGGATCTGGTCCGAGAGGTGTATCAGCAGGCTCCGGATATTCCGATTGTGGTGTTGAGCCACCAGGAGGATGAGAGCCTGGCAACCCAGGCGATTCAGGTAGGGGCGCAGGATTACCTGGTGCAGGAGCACCTGAACAACGACTCGCTGGTGCATGTGCTGCTCTGTTCGGTCGAACGACACCGTATGCAGCGGCAGTTGCAGCGCTATAGCCGCGAGGTCCAGGTGGGCGAAAGCCGCTTCCGCAATTTGATTACGCGCAATGCGGATGGCATTGTCGTGGTTGATGCCGAGGGGGTGGTGCGCTTTGTCAATCCGGCGGCGGAGGCGTTGTTCGGGCATACGGCGGAGGCGTTGCAGGGCGAGCTTTTTGGCTTTCCGGTGTTGTTGGGGGAGTCTACAGAGATTGATATTGTGCGCCGGAGCGGAGAACCCGATGCTCCGGTCATTGCGGAGCTTCGGGTGGTGGAGACGGAATGGGAGGGGAAGTGTGCCTATCTCATTTCGCTGCGCGACATTACGGCTCGGAAGCGCACTGAAGAAACCCTGCGCGAGACGGAGCAGTTTGTTCTGGCTATTCTCAACTCGATTGATGCCCACATTGCGGTGATTGACGAGCGGGGGATCATTGTGGCTGCCAATGATTTCTGGATACAGTTTGCCCAGGAGCACGGAGACCCGGCCATTGAACACACGGGCGTGGGGGTGAATCTCTTTGAGGTGTGTCAACGGGCGTTTCAAGAATCGTCCCGCATTCTGGATGGGATGACCTCGGTGCTCCAGGGCAAGACCGAGGCGTTTGAGCTGAACTATCCCTTCTACGAGCCAGACAAGGAAGAACGCTGGTTCCGCATCCAGGTGTACCCTATGGTCAGGAGCGTTCCCCGTCGGATTGTGGTGGTGCATAGCGAGGTGACGGAGGCCAGAAAACTGGTCAAGGCCGAAGCAGAGTTGGAGGCGAATGCTGCTCGGATACGAGGGCAGGAACGGGAAATACGCGGGTTGCTCCAGCTTTCGAGCGCGTCGCTGGGGGGGGAGGTGACCGCCAGTATGTTCGGAACCATGCCGCTCCAGAAGAGTGCCCCGCATGTCTTCGAAGAATTGCTCCAGCACTACGAAAGGATTATGGAGCAGGCGGTGGAGCAGCGAGCCTATAAGGTGGATTATAGCCTCTCGGAAGACCTCCGCGTGATAGCGGAACGGCTGGGGTTCTTAAAGGCCAGTCCCCGCGACGTGGTCGAAATCCATAGCCAGGTGCTCCAGACCAAGAGCAAGCGGTCCAACCCGCTCAAGGCGCAGGCGTATACCGAAGAAGGACGGCTGATGGTTCTCGAACTCATGGGGTATCTGGCTTCGTACTATCGCAGTCAGTCTTTGGGGATGACGAGAACCCTTCTCCACAAGTGGCAGAACGAACGACCATCGGTAGAACAGGAGAAGTGAAGGAAGTGCCATGAACAAATTTTTGCTCAAGTTGTATGTAACCGGCGATACGCCACGGGCCGAGCGGGCTATCGCAAATTTGCGACAAATCTGTGAGCGGGAATTGCACGATCAGTATGAACTGGTCATTATTGATGTTCTGGAAACCCCAACTGGCTGAAAAGAGAAGATTATGTGACGC
>JAAUSY010000274.1 GCA_012032475.1 Chloroflexaceae bacterium | reverse complement strand
AGGAACGGTGGGAGCGGATTGAGTACTATCTGTCGGGAGGTCGATGGGGCCGGTCGTGGGTTGACCGATGGCCTGCGCCCCCGCCGACGAGCAACCTCCCATCACCGGTCGCCTTCCTGGCGTCGTCGTTGCGTCCCGCCGCTCGCCACCGAAACCTACCTCCAGCAGGAGGCCAGCATCAAGCCGGGCACCCTGCACGTCCTGTGGGATTTCTTGAACGACCTGACCATTCGGATGGTCGAGGAGCGCGAGGTGGAGGGGCTTTTGCGGGCATTGCAAGGGGGCTACATCTCGCCCTCGCCCGGCAACGACGTGGTGCGCAACCCGGCGGTGGTTCCGACCGGGCGCAACCTGCACGGCCTTGACCCCTTCCGCATGCCCTCAACCTTCGCCCAGGAAACCGGGGCCAGGCTGGTGGAACAGATGCTTGAGCGCATCGGCCAGGAACAGGGCACCCTGCCCGAAACAATTGCGATGGTGCTGTGGGGAACGGATAATCTCAAGAGCGACGGAGAAGGGGTCGCCCAGGTGCTTGCGCTGCTCGGAGCAAGAGTGAAGCAGGATGAACTGGGCAATGTGAGCGATGTAGAGCTTATCCCCCTGGAGCAGATTGGTCGCCCGCGGATTGATACGGTGGTGACCGTGAGCGGTATCTTCCGCGACCTGCTCACGCACCAGATGCACTTGCTGAACAAAGCCGTGCTGGTGGCAGCGCAGGCGGACGAGCCGCCAGAGATGAACTTTGTTCGCAAGCACGCGCTGGTGCAGGCGGCCGAACTGGGGGTCAGCCTGGAGGAAGCCGCGACCCGCGTCTTCTCCAACGCGCCGGGGAGCTACGGCGCGAATGTCAACCATCTGGTTGAGAGCAGCACGTGGGACAGCGAGGAGCAGTTGAGCGAGGCCTTCTTGAGCCGCAAGAGCTTTACGCTGGGGGCCAATGGCGAATGGCGCGAGGCCCGGTCGGTGATGGAGCGGGCGCTCACAACCGTAGATGCGGCGTTCCAGAACATTGACAGCTTCGAAATAGGGATTAGCGATGTTGACCACTACTATGAGTACCTGGGAGGTATCACCAAGAGTGTCGAGAAACTGCGCGACAAGCGCCCCTCGGTGATGGTGGCTGACGCCATCTCCACCACGGACCGCCTTAGCTCGCTAGAGCAGATGGTGCGCCTGGAGTCGCGGGCCAAACTGCTCAACCCCAAGTGGTACGAATCCATGCTCAACCACGGCTATGAGGGCGTGCATGAGATAGAAGCCCGCGTGAGCAACACCTACGGCTGGAGCGCGACGGCCTCGGCGGTTGAGGGGTGGGTCTACCAGGGCGTTGCCGAGACATATCTCCTGGACGAGGCCATGCGGGAGCGGCTGGCAAACCTGAACCCCCACTCGACCGCGTCTATGACGCGCCGCCTGCTGGAGGCCAGCGCCCGCGGGTTCTGGGATGCGGACGAGGCGACCCTGGAGCAGTTGCGCCAGATTTACGACGACCTGGAAGACCGCCTGGAGGGCGTGAGTACGATAGAACGGGTGGTTGGGTAGCGCGGGTCCGTCCGAGTCGCTCCGGAAGCAATTTGACTTGAACGATGGGAGCAAGTATACTGAACCGTACTTTTGCTGATTTGTATAGATGTTACTGGAAAAACTCATGACCGGCTGGCGGTCATGAGCCATTGAGCCAGGGGAGAATAGAGCGATATGATGATGCATCCACATGCGCGTCCTCATGACCATGACCGTGATCAGTCCCACACCCACGCTCACACCCACATGCCCGGACCCGGACCCGACGAAGGACACCTCCAGGCCGAAGACGGAGCACCCCCCCACGCGCACCGGCTGGGGCTTATCCGGCAGCCGGTGTATGACCTGAATGAGCGCCCGTTCATTGTTGTCTGGGAAACCACCCAGGCGTGCGACCTCGCCTGCCGCCACTGCCGGATGGGGGTCAACGATGCCCATGACCCCCAGATTCTGTCGTTCGAGGAGGGGTGCCGGCTGATGGACCAGGTGCTAGAGTTTGGCAAGCCGCGCCCGATCTTCATTATGACCGGCGGAGACCCCTTCAAGCGCGAAGACCTGTTTGACCTGATTCGCTACGGGGCGGAGCGGGGTATTCTCGTGGCGGTGTCGCCTTCGGGAACGCCGCTGCTGAACGCGGAGAATATCCGGCGCATCAAAGAGGCGGGGGCCCGGGCCATGTCGCTGAGCATTGACGGCTCGAATGCTGCCATCCACGATGATTTCCGCCGCGTGCCTGGCGTGTTCGAGCGCACCGTTGAGGGGTGGAAGATTGCCCGCGAGGTCGGTATCAAAGTGCAGATTAACACCACCGTCACGCGCTACAATCTTTTCGACCTGCCCCATATCTTCCGCTTGGCCTATCAGATTGGAGCCATGACGTGGTCGCTGTTCTTCCTGGTTCCGACGGGGCGGGCCCTGTCAGAGGACGAAATTTCGCCGGAAGATTACGAAGCGGTGATGAACTTCCTGTATGATGCCTCGAAGTTTATCAGTGCCAAGACCGTTGAAGGGCACCACTACAAGCGGATTGTGGTGCAGCGGGCGGCGTTGGAGATAAAGGGGCTGCCACCAGAGCCGTACATGCACCTCAACGAGACGTATCATCGGCTGAGGGACCACCTGGACCAGATGGTCCGCGAAGAAAACCTGCCGCCGCCATTGGAGCGCATTCGCCGGGCACCGATGCACAT
This sequence comes from Chloroflexaceae bacterium, assembly GCA_012032475.1. GTDB lineage: Bacteria > Chloroflexota > Chloroflexia > Chloroflexales > Chloroflexaceae > JAAUSY01. Next base: position 1,320 of record JAAUSY010000274.1, on the reverse strand, counting down.
CAATTCGGGGAACGGCTTTGTGTTTGTGTCGCAGCGCGGCGATGTGTACCCCTGCGGTTACCTGCCCATTCAGGTGGGCAATGTTCGCCAGCAATCCCTGTCGGATATCTACCGCGACAGCCCGGTGATGCGCTCGCTCCGCGACCGGTCGCAGTTGACTGGCCGCTGCGGGGTGTGCGAGTTCTATTCGCTGTGCAGCGGTTCGCGGTCGCGGGCCTATGCGATGACGGGCGATGTGCTTTCGGAGGAGCAGTTTTGCATCTACCAACCCGGCTCGTTCCCCTTTGTCAACGAGGCGTTTGAGCTTTCGGGGGTCGAAGCCTGACCTGACGGGTGGGCGCAAGCCTGGTGGCAGGCCGCTGCCACCAGGAGCGACGGCCTGCTTCCGAAGGTGGTACAATACGAGAGGATAGCGATCATAGCGATCATAAAGACCGAACCACTGGAGGTGTGACCATGACGGGAACCACCGCTACGACAGCCACCGAGTGCTCCCCCCAGACCCTTGAGGAGAGCCTCCCTACCGTAGGCGACCGTAGCGAGGAAGCCGATTGGGCGTTCCGCTTTCGCTACGGCTGGCGCTATGTCTGCCACGTTTCGAATGGCGTGGAAGAGTGGGAGCGCGTGCCGCTCACCGAAGATGATGTCTTGCATCCCCAGTTGGAGGATTATGTGGCACAGAATGATCGGCATTATCGGATTTGCCACTATCTCTACACCGTGCTGCGCTCACGCGTGGAGCAAATACCCGGCGGCCTGGTACTCCACGATGTCCTGATTGAGTGGGGCGTGCCAGACCTGAAGGCGCACGCCCCGGATGTGGCCGTCTTTGCGGAAGTGCGGGAGCCTCCCCAGAGAGGAACGTTTGATGTGCCGCAGAGTGGCGGGCGACCACTGCTGGTGATTGAGGTGACCTCACCCTCGACGCGCCACCTGGACGTAGCCTCGAAACGCCCCAACTACACCAAGACCAGGTTTCGGCACTATGCATGGGCAAAGATTCCCCTGTATATCATTGTGGACGAGGCCCGTTGCCGACGTGGGCAGGCCCCGCGCATCTTCGGCTATGAATTGACGAAGGCTGGCTATCAGCCATTGCCCCTGAACGCGCAGGGACGGTTGTGGGTGGCACCCGTGGGGTTGTGGTTGGGGACAAGCGGGGCGAAGGTGGAGTGGTTCGACCAGGACGGAACGGAAATCTGGGAGTATGAGCAGGAGCAGGGGGCGCGGCGAGAGGCCGAAGCGCAGGCTCGCGCTGAGCAGGAGGCGCGGCGGGCTGAGCAAGAAGCGCGGCGAGAGGCCGAAGAGCGGGCCCGCGCC
>JAAUSY010000273.1 GCA_012032475.1 Chloroflexaceae bacterium | reverse complement strand
AAGCAGGCTTGATCCGGAGCGCGCGATGACATCGGCGAACCGCTTCTGCTTGGGCTGAAGGTCGGAGGCGGCGAGCAGTTCGGCCATCGCCAAGGTATCGCGTTTGTCGGTCTTGACGGGCGTGGCGATTTTGGCGTGCAATTTGCCGGGATCGGCGACGACGACCCGCGCGACGAGCGGCTGGAGCAGGTCGTGGAGATACCAGGCATGGGTGGTGGCTTCGAAGACCACCTGGTCAGTCGCGCGCAGATGCTGCCGCGCCACTGTTCGAAGGTTGCCCAGTCCATGCGGCGCGGGGGCAGCACGATGGTTTTGTCGGCATCCACGGCAGCGACCATCAGGTACGCTTTGTGGAGGTCAATGGCAACGTAACGTCCGGGATCATGCATCGTTTTTTCTTTCCTGAACCAAAAGTGATCGCCCCCCACTGCCAGGGCGGGACACGACGGCGTGGCAGGATGGAGCCGGTGATAACAGACACCGATACGAGCTCACCCCATTGGGATGTCTCAGGCGATGGCATCCGGGCAGAACCGTTCAAGCAAAAACACGAGCTCCAGCAGGCACTGGTCTCAGTCACACAGCCGAACGCGCTCCGACGCCCCACCGCCCCGGCGTCCCTGCCCTGCATCGCAATGCGCTACGGGACAGGATACGCGCTGCCGCGCCGTCGTGCAAGTGGGGGCCGACGGGTGGTCGGTGCGTGCATCATAGCAAAAAGCGACATCAGGTTAAAATCCGGTTAACATGCTCACTCATCCAGCTCTAACGGCGGGACATCATCGTCCTCGGTCAGCGTCATGTCGTTCAATCCATCAATCTGGTAGTCGCCAAAGCGCTTGATATGCTGCGTCAGATACGGACTCAGCGTCGCCACATCTTCGCGCTTCACCACCATCCCTTCGTGGCGCAGGTCGTGCAGGATACGGTTTATATCCACGACATTCTGGTCAATCACGGCATTCGCCACCATCCCTTGATACAGCATCGCCTTCTCTTGCTCTTCGGGGTCGGGACTGGTCAACAGCACGCCATCGCCACCAAAGAACAACCACTGCGAAAACTGGTGAAACGCCTCCACCTTGTTGGTCGTGGCCGTGATCTGGATGCGCAAGTCCAGGTCCGCAAGATATTGCAACAGAAAGATGGTGCGGATCACGCGCCCGATTTCCCGAAATACCCGATAGATGCGACTGCGGCGGCTCTCGCTGCTCAGCTTGCGCAGCAGCCAGTCGGTCGAAATCTTGCCCTGCTGGATCGAGATCAGCACCTGCATGACATCCTGCCAGTGTGTTTCGATCAGTTCCCAGTTGATCGTTTCGTGAAACAGGGTGTCGATGTGCTGGTAGCGCGTGGCCGGATCGGGGCGATAGAAGACCAGGTCACGCCAATCGCGGATGCGTGGCATCAGCTTCAGTCCCAGCAGAAAGGCCAGCGCGAAGGTGGGCAGGTTCTGTCCCTGCGTATCGGCGTGGATCGTGTCGGGCTGAATCGTCGATTGGTTCTGGCGCAGCCCTTCGATGATATAAATCGCTTCCCAGGTGCCACAGGCGATGAAGCGGCTGATGAGCAGAATATAGGTGTCCGAGATGTGATGATAGGCGATACCGCCATAACTGCCATAGCGGATGTGATAGGCTCCCTGCAAGCTATTCTTGCGCAGGCGGTAGTGGGTGCCATCCGCGCCCACCACTTTGTCATCGCCCCACAGCGCAGGCAGGCGACCGCGATGGGTGTGATTGATGATATCGGTCATTGCGGCCATCAGGGTGCGGCTGTCGATGTGGCGACGATTGATATACGCAAACTGTTGCGCATCAATCTGACCGTGCATATGGCGTGCGGCTTGCCGTGGCCCCAGATTGCAGCCGTAGGCAAAGGTGGTCAGAATATAGCGCTCCTGGGGACGCTCCAGCCCTGGTTCGCGGCCTGAGCGCGGGCCAAAATGCCGGGTACAATTGGTGCGACACACGGCGCGATGCAGCATGCCCAGGACACTGCGTTCCGGCATGCGCTCCTGGACCGCCGCCGCCAGGGCCAGGGCGGTTGGGGATGCGGGCGGGCGCTGGTAGCGTTTGAGATGCGGTTCGCCGTGGGCATCAATCGTCAACTGGTCATTGTCTGGGTAGCCCTGATCGACCTCCTGCGCGGTGGTGGTCACCTGGTCGCGGAGGTGCGCAACGAAGTCTGTTGCGGTGGCCGGGATGCCGATGGTCGAATAGTCCGGTACCAGCGATTCACACGCCTTCCAGGGCAGCAGGGCAGTGCGGAAATCGGCATAGGCCGCCGAGCCTGCGACGCAGACATCGCCGGTCTTCAGTTCATCTGCTAGCGTGCTGAAGACACAGGCTTCCAGGTGCCGCCGCACCAGTACGGTCTGGTTGCCCTGGCGCACCTGCACCAGTTTGCGCCACTTTTCGGAGGCAAAAGCGAGTGAGAGCGGTTCCGTAAAGTGCGCTGCGGTGCGCTCCTGGCGGTCGAGCAGGAAGGTCACCGCGTCGAGCAAGGTCTGGTCGGCACTGGTGGATTGAAAGGTCAGCGTGTGTGCCAATCGATAGAGTGTGCTGCGATGGCTGCGATAGTATTGCCAGACCAGCGGGAAGTGGTTGTTGTCACGGTAGGCCAGCAGCCCTTCGCAGGTGGTCAGCAAGGACTGGGTGCGTTCGGGTGGATGCAGGAGCGTGGTCACCTGTTTGCCAACCTCGATCTCGTCGGCTGCGCCATCCACGGCGTGCAGCACCGCAACAAATGTCTCCAGCATGGCTTCGGTGGTGGCCTGCGCGCCCTCGCGGATATCCTGCAACGCTGTTTTTGCCGCGAAGTGGATGCGCGCCAGGCGCTTACGAAACATCTCGATGAGGTGGTCGCGGGTCTGTACCTGGGCCTGTTGCACCAGACAGAGCAGGAACGTGCTGCGTTTCGGTTCGCTGCGTTTTCAATCCCCGCCACATCCAGGACGCGCGCCTGTGCGGCAAACTGGGTAATTTTGGCCTGGGCCAGTCCCGTCAACAGCGGGGCCGGGTCGCCGAGCGTGACCAGCCAGTCGTAGTGGTCAAGGAGTTCCTTGAGATGCGAGAGAGTCGGACGTTTCGGTGGTTGTTTCAGTGCATTGAACGCTGTGCGGCCCGTTTGGGTGTCGCGTTCCAGTAACCCATCAAGCTGCTCCCGCAGGTCGGGCGTGATCTGGTGCTCCACCTCCTGGCAGAGCCGCTGATTGACCTGGGCGCGCACATGGCCAGCCATGCGGTCGAGCGTGCTGAAGGCAGGCAGTTCGCAGGACTGCTTGAGCAATTCGTCAATCGCCACATTGATCAAATCAGCAGGCATATCCATCACCGCTGCGGCGCGATGGACGGCTTCCAGCGCGATACGACGTGCCCGTGCATCCGCTGGAGCCACGCCGAGGTGGGCCCGCACGGCGGCTTGATGGCGTTGGTGCATGCGATCCTGGTCATACCCAAAGGACAGATCGGCGGCAAAGCCTGCTTCCTGTCGAATGTGGTCGATCACGACGAGTGGAATGGTTGTCAGGTTCGGAAAATGCCCCAGGTTCTGAAACCACCTTGAGCAGCACAAGCAGACTGAACTGATGCTGCGGGATGTGCGCCTCGCGGTGGGCAAAGAGCCATTCATCATGCGGTGGGGGTGTAGGCAGCCTCCAGGTCATGGTCAGCGAAGCGCTGCGGAAAGCGCGGATAGGCGGTACGATGGGGAGCCGTCACTGGACACCTCGCAAGGCGGCCAGCCTGGGCCGAATCTGCTCGCGGCTGACCTGGGTATAGCGGGCGGTGGTCTGGATGGCTGGTGCACCGCTGTGGGTGATGTGACCGAGATAATAGGCGACTTCTTCCAGCAGCCAGCCAGCCGCCCGTGCCCGATGCGCAAAGTCGTGGCGCAGATCGTGGAAGGCCACATCCTGGATCAGCAGCCATTCGGCGTGCGTGGCCTGGGCCTTCAGGGTGCGAAACCAGTGGTGGATACCGGCTTCCGTCAGGCGGTCAGCGCGCTGCGAGACAAACACGAACGGTCGCGTTGGATCAGCCGTTCGTTCCAGGTAGGCATGTAACGGC
>JAAUSY010000272.1 GCA_012032475.1 Chloroflexaceae bacterium | reverse complement strand
TCGGGTTCTGGACGACCGAAACCCGATGCTTGAGCCTTCGCGGGTGGGCTTGACGACACAGGGAAACCAATGTGCTGGGTGAGGTGTCGGGTTATGCCCTCCGCATCGGTGTTCCAGGCATGTTCCGCCACTACGGCTTCGCGGACGGCCTCGAACCCCGCCGCGGCCAGCAACTGGTGGGCGACGGATTTATCCATGGACACGGCACACGGCAGCACCCCGGAACCAGTGTAGGGGATATCCAGCAATTCCAGGACACCCTGGATACACCCATCGTCTCCGTATTTGCCGTGGAGGGCGATGAAGACCACGTCTACCAGGTCCTTCAGGTCTTCATAGCAGACCCGCTGTGCTTCCTTCTCAACGCGGTGGGCAATATCGCTGGTGGTGTTCTGGAGCACCAGTTTGTCCGGGAGCCGCCACAGCGCTCCTCCCGCATCCAGAAAGAGCGGCACCCCCTGGTAGGTCTTCCGGTTCAGGCTATGATAGACCTGCCGCCCGCTGGCAAGGGAAACCTCGCGTTCAGAAGAGCGTCCGCCAAAGAGGACGCCAACCCGTATTTGCATCGTTTGTCCCCTTTCCCGCTACCGCTTTCGTCCTCGATTGCGCAAGAACGGGGGGATATCCAGGTCTTCGCCGCCAAGCCCCTGCGATGAGCGGGCCGGTGGTGGCTGCCGCTCTGGCTGGCGTGGTTGCGATGAGGGCTGCGGTTCGGGTTGGCGCTGGTGAGCATAGTCTGTCTGTGGGGTCACCGAAGGGTAGGAGCGACTGCGCTGTGTGGTTGGTCGGCTCGTGTCGAACCCGGTGGCAATCAACGTGACCTTCACTTCTCCTTCGGGGAAGTGCGGGTCTATCGTGGCTCCAACGATGATATTCGCATCGGGGTCTACCGCCTTGGCGACGATATCGGCGGCTTCGTAGACTTCCAGGATACCCAGTTCTTCCCCGCCAGTGACGTTGAAGAGCACTCCCTTTGCGCCGTCTATGCTCACCTCCAGGAGCGGGCTGGCGATGGCCTGGTTCACCGCGTCCATCATGCGGTTGTCGCCTTTGGCAACGCCGATAGCCATCAGCGCCGACCCGGCTTGCGACATGACCGTCTTGATATCGGCGAAGTCTACATTGATCAGCCCGCGCTGCGTAATCAGGTCGGAAATCCCCTGGATACCATGGCGCAGCACGCTATCTGCCATCTGGAATGCCTGAATCATCGTCGTGTTTTTGCTGGCGGTTTGCAGCAGGCGGTCATTGGGAATGACAATGAGCGTGTCAACCACCGGGCGCAGTTGTTCAATCCCCTGTTCGGCGGTTTTGCGGCGGTGGCTCCCCTCAAACGTGAAGGGCTTGGTCACCACGCCGACGGTCAACGCCCCCAGGTCGTGGGCAATCCCCGCGGCCACCGGCGAGGCTCCGGTGCCGGTGCCGCCTCCCATCCCCGCGGTAATGAAGACCATATCTACGCCTTTGAGTTGCTCGTGCAGGTCTTCCTGGTTTTCTTCGGCGGCTTTCTGCCCAATCACCGGGTTGCCTCCGCTCCCCAACCCGCGGGTGAGCTTGTCGCCCAGGCGCACCCGCACCGGAGCCAGCGAGTGGAGCAGGGCTTGCGCGTCAGTGTTGACCGCAATGAAGTCCACACCCTGCACGCCTTCTTCAATCATACGGTCTACGGCGTTGCAGCCGCCACCGCCAATCCCCACGACCTTGATGCGAGCAAAGTGCTCCAGGTCATGTTTTGCCATATTGAAATCTACCATCATACCAACCTCCTCATGGGTCAATTGCCACTATTCCGGACACTCTTGTTTTCATGCACGCCTTGCATTACGGTAAAAAGGCTCGTAACCAGTTTTTGAATCGTTCGTAGATACTCCCGTTGGGAGAAACGCTTTCGCGGCCTGCCAGCCGGATGGCAGCTCCGTGGCGGCTCCCCCACCGCAGCAGTCCGACACTGGTCGCATAAGACGGGCTGTTCATTGATTCGGCCAGTCCGGTCAATCCAGTCGGGATGCCGATGCGAACGGGTATCCCAAGCATATCACGCGCCAGTTCGTCCAGGCGCGGCAGCAAGGCCCCCCCACCGGTGAGCACCATCCCTGCCTGGAGCAACCCATGATACCCGCTGCGCTGAATCTCGTTGTAGACCAACTCAATGACCTGTTCGGCGCGGGCCTGGAGAATCTCGTTGATGACCTGGCGGCTCACCTGTTGTCTTTCGCCCATGGTCAGGGTTTCGGTGTCTATCAAGCCTTCCTCGTCCAGGGGTTCATCATTGCCACCGCCCTCGTCCTCGCCGTCCATCAGGTCGGCTATCGCGCTCCCATATTTCAGCTTGAGATATTCGGCGGTGTTGTAGGGCGTCTGCAAGACATAGACCAGGTCGTTGGTGAAGTGGTTTCCGCCCACCGGGATGACGCAAGTGTGCCAGATGCCTCCCTGGATGAAGATGGCGATATCGGTGGTTCCGCCACCGATATCTACCAGTACGACGCCCCGGTCTTTGTCCTCCGGGGTCAGCACGGCTTCGCCGGAGGCGAGCGGCTGAAGCACCAGGTCTTCAACCTCAACCCCCGTGCGCTGCACACTCTTAATCAAGTTCTGAATCGCCATCGTTTCTCCAGTGACAATGTGCGTCTCGACTTCCAGGCGAAAACCACTCATGCCTATCGGGTCACGGATACCCTCGTGCCCGTCCAGGATATAGGCCCGCGGGATGACGTGGATGACCTCTCGCTGCGAGGGGATGGCGATGGCCTGGGCCGCCTCGACCGCACGGACCACATCATTGCGGGAGATTTCGTAGTCGGGTTGACCAATAGCGACGACTCCGCGGCTGTTGAGCGACGATACATGGCGACCAGCGACCCCGATAAAGGCCGTGTCAATGCGGTATCCGCTCAGTCGCTCTGCCTTTTCGACGCTGGTGGCGATCACGTTCACGACCTCGTCAATATTGACGACGACGCCTTTGTCCAGTCCTTTGCTGGGGGTCTGACCAACCCCCAGGATGTTGATCTTCCCATCCGGCTGAGCTTGTGCGACGATGGTGCAGACTTTCGTGGTACCAACATCTATGCCAACGACAGTGGGTTGCATATTCTTCCCATCATTTTCACACTGAATAACGCTGCACAGGGAGCGGGCCGGTCCTGGTCTGTCTCAGACATGGGTTGCTCTGGCTGAGGTTGAGTGCGTGACACCGGCGGGTTATTCCCTTCGTCTCCGGTTTCTTCCGGGCTGCCTGGTGGCTGGTGGTTCTGGTAGAACGGGTTCGACGGTCGGAGATCCAGGTAGGTAAAAGGGGTGCTGGTTTCGAGCAGTTCGTGTAGAATGGTGAGCTTGCGGTCCAGGTTGTTGCTCTGTCCAAACACAATGGTTTGCCCGCCATCCGTTTCAATATACATGCCGAGGCCATAATCCCACCCCAGAGCGGACGGAGCAAGCCCCAGTTCTTCGGGCAACCGCAGCGACAGGATATGCGCCAGGGTCAGGGCATCCGGGTCAACCTGGTCGTGCGGCTGCAACACATGGGGCGTGGTATCTCTGATAACCAGGACCTCCGGGCCTGGTGGCTCACTGGTCAGTTCCAGCACCCTTCCGGTGCCATCAACCAGATAGTTGACGGGGCCAATTTTCCAGTAGACATCCGGGCGGCGTTCGGTAACCCGCAGGGCGAGATCGTCCGGGAGGGTCATGGTGACCTGGACGTGTTCGATATAGGGATTCTGTTGCATGCGCTGCATCACTTGCTGGCTATCTATGAACCAGATAGGCATTGCCTCCAACCCGGCCAGGGCGATGATATCCTCTGCCGACAGGAGGGTATTTCCTTCGACCCTTACATGTTGAACGGTAAAACGAGGCGATATCATCATATAGGTCAGACCTCCGGTGGTGGTCAGGAAAAGCAGCAGACTCAACAGTTTGCCCGTGCGCAACCAGGAGATGAGGATTCGGCGCATTCCAGGCTTGACCTGCGCTCCCTGATATTCACCGGGCCGGGCGGATCGGGACCGTCTCCGGGGGAGCAGCGCGAGCCGGGGGGCGTTCCTGGGTGCGGGCTTTGAGGGCCG
>JAAUSY010000088.1 GCA_012032475.1 Chloroflexaceae bacterium | reverse complement strand
TAGGCCCCCGACGCAATCCCCTTGGTCCAGGTATAGAGGCTCACCCGCCAGTCCCACGGGCTTTGTGCGGCACATCATAGGCCACGAGGGTTTTTGTTGATCCCTCTTCTCTGGCGGTCGGGTTGCCAGAAACGACATATTGCCCTCCCTGCTTCTGTTCGCTCCACAGGAACAGCCCCCCCCCAGGCCGTGTTGCCGCAATGGGGTCAAGCGTAGACTGGTGTCCCCCCCGGTAGAAGAGTTTCGGCCTGGTGCCTTTTCCGGGCGGCGCACGGTCACCGCCTCGCGCTGCACCGTGCGCGAGACCCACGTGCCGGGGTCGTTGAGGTCTCCCACGGCGATGGCTTCGACCGGGCAGACCACCACGCAGGCTGGTTCCAGGCCCACTTCCAGGCGGTGGGCACAGAAGTTGCACTTCTCGGCGCAGTGGTCTTCCGGGTTGATGAAGATGGCGTCGTAGGGGCAGGCAGCCATGCAGCTTTTGCAGCCAATGCAGCGCGACTTGTTGAAGTCTACAATGCGGTCGGCCCGTGCGAACATCGCCCCGGTGGGGCACGCCCGCACACAGGGCGGGTCGTCGCACTGGTTGCAGCGGTTCACCTGGTAGACCCGCCGGACGGAGGGAAATTGCCCCACCTCGACATATTTGACGTAGGTGCGCGTGACTGACAGCGGCACCCGGTTTTCCGATTTGCACGCGGTGGTGCAGGCATGGCAGCCAATGCAGCGCGTCTGGTCTATCACCTTGCCCCACTTCACCGCCTGGGTGCGGCTTGTGGGGGCCAACCCGCGGTTGTTGCCTGCTGGCTGACCTCCACCGGTGGGGGCAAAGCGCCCGACGGATTTTCTGCCCTCGATGCTGACCGCGCCAGTCGCGCTGGTCACGCCGGCCATGCCAGTCACGCCGGCCACGAGGGTGGCGACTATCGCCCCCAGGGCATAGCGTATGGTTCTGGCTCCACGAAAGAAAGCCGTTGTTTTTTTGCTCATCATAGAAAATACGTCCCTGAGACTCCCCTTCTCTGTTGCTCTAACTCTTTCTTCTCTCTCAGTGCAGGCTTCTCGCTCGCTATTCAAGGCAGGAAATCCCCTCGGCATCGAGAAACTGCCGATAGGCTTCAATCCCCGCATCCCCGATGACCAGCGATGCCTTCTCGCCGTCCCAATCGTCTGGCTGAATGCGGACGACCCACCCCTCGCCGTAGGGGTCGCTGTTGATGAGTTTCGGGTTTGCGAGCACGTTGTCATTCACCTCCAGCACCTCGCCGCTCACTGGCGTGTTGACGGGGCCGACCCATTTGCCGCTCTCGACGGTGCCCACGCTCTTCCCCCGCTTGAGCTTCTTCCCGGTCCCCCTGGGGGTAACGCTCACTATGCTCTTGGCGAGAAACTGGGCAATGTCGGTCATCCCAACTTTCACGGTCCCATCTGGCTCCAGACGGGCCCAGACATGTTTCTCAGGCCAGTAGTAGACATCCTCCGGTAGCTGACATCCCTTCACTTCTGCCATCGTCCCTTTGCCTCTCTTCGCTTATGCTACGACTTCTTTTTCAACGTCCACCGGCTCCGCTTGCTTCGTCTTTGATGGCTCCTGTTCCTGCTGTTTGGGTAGCGGTTCTGGCTCGGTCCGTTCAGCCGGTGGCCTCCGGACCGATTGAAGCACCAGGCTGGCAATATCCACAATTTCTATCTTCCCTTCGTAGCCAGCGGTCTTCACCGCATCGCTATACATTGCCATATCTTTCGGGCAGGCCACCACAAAATAGCGCAGGTCTTCGCCAATGGTCGCTGCCTCGCGGATACGCTGCACGGATGGGCGGTCTTCACCGGCGCTTTCCATCCAGACACACCCGCCACCTGCCCCGCAGCAGTGGGTATATTCCCCGTGGCGTTCCATCTCGTGCAGGCGGGCCCCAATAGCCGAAAGCACGCGCCGCGGTGGGGCAGTGATGCGATTGTAGCGGGCCAGGTAGCACGGGTCGTGGTAGGTGACCACGGCGTCCACCCGGTTCACGGGGGTGAGCTTGCCCGTGTGCAGCAGGTCGTCCAGAATCTCCGTGTAGTGATAGACCGGCACCTTGAGACCCGCCTCGCGGTATTCGTTCTTGAGCGTGTTGTAGGAATGGGGGTCGGTCGTCACGATAGCCTGGAAGGTTGCCTTCTCCATGGCTTTCATGTTCTGCTCAACGAGCATTTCGAACAACCCTTCTTCGCCAACCCGCCGCACATCGTTGCCGGCGTTGCGCTCGGCATCATACAAGATGCCAAAATCCAGGCCGGCCTGATGGAACAGTTGCGCCACCGCCTGCGTATTTTCCTGTATCCGCGGGTCGTAGGAGGCATAGTCGCCCACAAACCACAGATACTCCACCGGCTCTTTGCGGGCATCCTTGATGGGCGGTGCGACTTCCTTGGCCCACTTTGCCCGCTGGCGAGCCGGCTTGTTGAAGGAATTGCCCTGCCGCCCGAAACTCTCCAGCGCGGCCTGAAGGTTCGCATCGAGTTCGTCGCCCTCGTTGACGAGGTAGCGCCGCACCTCAATGATATCGAGCATCGGGCGGTTGCCCATCGGGCAGATGTTGACACAGGCAGCACAGGTGGTACACGACCAGATGGCTGCTCTGGGCAGGGCCATGTCGAGCATGGGCGGGATAGCCGTATCCCCTCCCGCGAAGCTGCTCAGGTTCTGGTTCAGAAAGTAGCGCTTGTTGATTTCCAGCGCCGCCGGGCTGAGTGGGCGCCCGCTCAGGTAGGCCGGGCAGGCATCCTGACAGCGGTTGCACATAATGCAGGCGTAGGCGTCCATAATCTGGTAGGTGCGCAAATCCTGCAACTGGTTCGCGCCAACGTGCCCGTTTTTCACCGGGCCTTCGAGCCGCCCCATCGGGCGGTCTTCGCGCATAATCCAGTTCAGCGGGCCGACCATCAGATGGATGTGCTTGGAATAGGTGAAGTAGGGCAGGAAGAGCAGGATCAGCCCGATAGCCAGCCACCAGGTGACGTGCATCCCGGCGGTGAGGAATGCCTCGCTTGCGCCCGAAAGCCCCAGCGCAACGACACTGGCCGTTGGCTGAAAGGGGTCGAATGCGCCGGTTTCGGCAATGTGGAATGCCTGCCCCACCCAGCGCGCTCCGAGGTGGGTGAGGATGAACGTCCCGACAATGAGCGAATCCCGCGCAATGCCCCTGCGAGCTTCGGGCAGGAGCAACACATCCGACTTGATGGCAAAGGGTTTCTGAACGAACCGGCGCAGCAGCAAAGCCGCCATCCCTGCCAATCCCAGGAAGCTGAGCACATCGGCTATCAGGTTGTAGATACCGATGACACCGCCCTGTCCGGTCGTGCTGAAGTGAACAAACCCTTCCAGGACGTCCACCACGTTCACCAGGGCATAGAAGCCGAACGCAAAGAACACGAACGCATGCAACAGGCTCGGCAGGGGACGGGTTTTGAAGATGGGCCGCTGGAGCACGATATCCATGCTCATCGGGATGACGCGGCGCTTGAAGGTTTCCCACGAGGGCAGACCTCCGTGGCCTCTGCTGATGGCGTGGAAGATGCGCGTAAACCCGGCGACGGCCAGAGAGCCGGAAAGAACTACTACGATCAGGAAAATGATTTTTTCTGTCAGAGTAAGCACAACAGACCTCTCATCAGGCTAGAGCTTTTCTATCAGGGATTCGGTGACATCGAACAGGTCGGCCACCACCCCGTAGTGGGCAACTCCAAAGATGGGAGCGTTGGGGTCGGTGTTCACCGCAATGATCAATCCCGCGTCTTTCATCCCTTCGAGGTGCTCCGGCGCGCCGCTGATGCCAAGCGCCAGGTAGAGCCTGGGCTTGACCGACATCCCCGATTTGCCGACCTGCCGCGAACGCGGGAGCCATCCCGCGTCGGTAACAGGGCGCGAGGAAGCCACCACACCGCCAAGCGCCTGGGCCAGTTCTTCGGCAGTTCCGATGTTGTCCTGGCTCTGGATACCGCGCCCGACCGCAACGATAATATCGGACCGGGTGATATCCACATCGCCCACTTCTGGCTCAATCAGCGTCTTGAACTGCACCTTGCGTCCATTGAGCGAGGCCGGGAGGGGCACGGTTTCGATGGCCGGGGCGCTCCCGGCGCGACCAGCATCGGCGGGGAACGAGCCGGTGAGCACCGACACGATGCCCGGCCCCTCCAGCACACATTCGGCATTCACCTTGCCGCCATAAATCTGGCTGGTGGCAACAACCGCGCCGTTTTCGGTCTCCAGCTTTTTGCAATAGGCCACCAGCGGCAGGCTCAACCGCTCCGAGAGTGCCGCGGCCAGGTCCATCCCGAACGAGGTGTTCAGCAGCATGGTCAGACGCGGTTGGTGCTGCCTGATGAGCGGTTCGAGTACCGCCAGGTAGGCTTCGGGCGTGAAGTCGGCCAGCGCCGCATCATTCGCCACCAGCACACGGTCTGCCGCGACCATCTGCCCGGCCAGTGGCTCCACCCCCTGACCAAGCACCACCCCGACCACGCTGCCTCCGGTGGTGCCAGCAAGGGTGCGGGCCGCGCCGAGAATCTCAAATGTTCCTTCGGTCAGACTGCCTTTCAAATGTTCCGCAATGACAAAAATATCTTGAGCCATAGGTTTTGCTTCACCTCCCTGCTACCCTGCTACTTGATGCCCCGTTCACGCAAAAGGTTCAGAATGGCATCGGCCACTTCTCCCGGCTCGCCCTCGATAAACTCGGCCCGCCCGCTCGATTCGGGCAGATACATTCGGCGCACCGGCACCACCAGACGTTCATCCACCTCGCCCGCCTCGATTTCCTCAATCGTCGCTTCCTTCGATATCTGGCGCACCTTGCTGACCGGGGCGTAGCGCGGAGACTGGCGAGCCGCCTGAATACCAAGCACGGCAGGGGGAGTCACATCCATCTCGGCCATGATGCCGGCCCAGTATTCCTTCTGAATTGAGACGACCCCATTGATCGGGTGAACCGCCGTGACCACGCCGACGTGGGGAACGCCCAGGTGGGTGGCGAGCATCGGCGCAACCTGACCATCCAGATCGTCCACCGCCTGCACCCCCACAAAAACGAAGTCGTAACCTATTGGCTTGATAGCCTCGGCCAGCAGGCGGGCGCGGGCGTGGCTGCTCAGGTGGGTTTCTTCATCGAAATCTCCCACTATTTTCTTTGCGCGGTCGGCTCCCTTTGCCATCGCGGTGTAGAGCGCCTGGTCCAGTTCGCCGGTCGCGTCTATCCCAAGCACCGTCACCTGTGCCCCGACCGCTTCTTTCAGCAACAGGGCTTCTTCAAGCGCGTGGTCGTCAAATTCGTTCAGGGTCGGGCTGATGCAGTCCGGGTCAAGGGCCGTGCCGTCGCTATTGATTTCCAGTTCTTCAACCAGGTCAGGAACCTGTTTGATGACTACAAGAATATGCATTCGTCTATTCCTCCTCTCTGTGGAGCGGTTGGTCGCTCGTGGGGGCGCAGGGTCGGGTCCTGCACCCCCGCCTGGGTTCACCTGCCGCTGACGTCACGTCTCACGTCTCGTGATCAGGCAGGGATAGCTTCTGCAATGAGTTCCGCAATATCTCGGATTCGGATGGTGTTTTCGTTCCCGGTGGATTTCGCCGCATCCTCGAAGCGGGAAACCTCGTAGGGGCAGGATACCACCAGCGTGTCGGCTCCAGTGGCGACCGCCTCTAGAATGCGCTGCTCAGAAAGCCGCCGCGCCTGATGCTCGACGACAAAGCCGTCCAGCCACATTCCGCCGCCGCCACCGCCGCAGCAGTAGCCGTTCTCGCGGTTGCGCCACATCTCGCTGAAGGTGACACCAGGCAGCGCTTCAATGAGTTTGCGGGGAGCCTCATACTCGCCGTGGTGGCGACCGAGATAGCAGGGGTCGTGGTAGGTGACGTGGTAGCCCAGGGACCTGGTCATGTGCTGGCGCAGCGTGTCGAGGTGGTCGGCAAGCAGTTGGGTGTAGTGCCAGACGTCATACGTCCCGCCCAGGCCGGGGTAGTGCTTGCGGAAGGCGTTCATGGCGTGGGGGTCGGTCACGACGATGCGCTTGAATTCATATTTGCCAAGCGTTGCGATGTTTTCTTCCGCCAGCATCTCGAAGAGGCCCCGCTCACCCGCAAGACGCTGCGAGTCGGCGGTGGTCTTTTCGTCGCGCCCGATAATGCCCACATCGAGGCCCAGGGTATGGAAGATACGCGCCAGGGCAACGCTTGCGTCAATTCCGCGGGGGTGATAGGCCGGGTAGGTTTCGACCCACCAGAGCCATTCAACCGGCTGCTTCTCTTTCGAGAGGACCCGCACCGGGACGCTGGCCTGCGCGACCCAGGCATCCCGTTTGCGGGCCGGCTGCCCCAGTTCGTTGCCATAGCGTGAGGTGTTTTCGAGCGCTTCTTGTAGCTCGGCAGGAACGGATTTCCCGTTCAGGATGGCCTGCTCCCGCGCCGCGGGGATGGCCTTCGTGACATCCACCTGCTTCGGGCAGACGCGCAGGCAGTTCATACAGGTGGTGCATAACCACAGATTGGGTGATTCGAGCAGGCTGGTTCCAGTCTGGGCGTTCTTATAGAGCTTGCGCGGGCCATAGTTTCCTACAACATCCACCGGGCAAACCGGAACGCACTTTGCGCACTGGTAGCACCAGCTAAACGATTCGGCATCGTTCAGGCTGGCGACTTCCTGGATCAGGTGGGGGGTGTATTCCCAGATGACCCGCTGTTCAAACATACGGTTCCAGTGTCCAGAAACATCTATCCCATCAACCAGAGCTTCTTTTAACTCAATAACGCCCTGGACTTTTAGCTTCACGGTCGTTTCCATAACTTCACACTGCTCCTTCGCTTTATGCTTTTTCTTCAGTTGCTCTGGGGCGAGGTAATCCCAACAGCCGGCGCATCAGGACCGGGGGGACTGGCAGCAGACGGTTGAATTCGCGGCTCAACCGCCAGCTTGAAATGCCATACAGGTAGACGACATAGGCACAGGCCAGAAAGACATCGGCGGCAAAGAGCACCCGTTGGGGGTGGTTGACGAGTTCGGAAACGAGCAGGCCGGTGCCCTCGGCAAAGCGCATACTCATCGCCGTTACCGAGCCGACCTTTTCGTAGCCCTCGCCAATGCGGCAGGCCCGCAAGTTGTGAACACTGCCTGCGAGCAACGGGAGAATGCCGGTCCGGGTGGTCGCATCCCACATCCAGCGGCTCCACCACCAGCAGGTGGCGGGAAGGGTAAAATGCAAGAGACCGGTGGCCGCCTCCAGTGCCACGCGTTCGTCCAACCTGTTCTTGCTCCCGTTCTCGCTCCCGTTCTTGCTCAATGCCACCACAAAGGCTTCAATCCGTTTGCCAACCGGGCACCCGTTTTCGTCGTTGAGCAGGGCCGCCACCAGCGACGATACTCTGTCGTGCGGGTGCTGCCCATGCTGCGCCCGGAGTTCGAGCAGGCAGTCTTTCAGGCTGACGGCGTCCCGCTTGCTCGTGGTCACCGAACGAGCAAGCCAGGCCAGGTCATCGCCATGATCGTCATTGAGGGGGAGGGAGTGGGCGAACGAGCCGGCGCCGGGCAGGGGGGCAAACCGGGCCGCAAACCACTGGTGGCGGGCAATCAGTTCATCAGCGATGTGCAGCAGGTCCGCTATCGAAACCAGTTGCCATGCTTCCTGGAGCATCTCCGCCAGTTCCGGGTCTTCTGGCCCGTGTTTGGGTTTCATAATGTGGCTAGGTCGCTGCCCGATTCCCATAGGTCCTATCCCCCTTTTTGGTTTGAGTGGTGGTTTTCTGCTTGCCGGCTCGTCCTGTTGTTCGCTCCGCTGTTGTCCCTGTTGTTCGCCCTACTTCCCGCCATTCCGCAGCACCGAAGCCGCCCGCACCGCGGCCAACCCTGCGGTTGAGAAGCTGTCGTCCAGGTCGGAAGGCCCTGCGGCCGCGCCCACCACGAAGATGCCTGGACGCGAGGTTGCCACCGGATCTATGCCAGAGGCCCCGCCGGTTGCAATGAACCCGTATTGGTTCTGTTCCACGCCGAATACCCCGGCCATTGATTTCGTGCCCTCGCTCGGTTCCATCCCCACCGAAAGCACCACCATATCCAGGGTGATTTCCATCGGGCGGCCCATCGTGGTGTCCTCACCGCGGATGAGGATGCGGTCGCCTTGGGGGAGAATCTCGCTCACCAACCCTTTGACATAGGTCACTTTGTGCTGCTCCTGCGCGGGCCAGTAGAGCTGCGGTTCCCAGTAGCCATACATGCGCATATCAATGTAGAAAATGAAGACCTGCGAATCGGGCAACTGTTCGCGTATCTCGATGGCCTGCTTGCTGGCGATGCCGCAGCACACCTTCGAACAATATTCGTTCCCTATCTGGCGGTCACGCGAGCCAACGCACTGGATGAACGCAACCTTTTGCGGGGGAGTGCCGGTAGAAGGGCGCAGCACCGCATGGTCTTTGAGCATCCCCTCCAGGTCGGAAATCGTGATGACATCCGGCAGCGAGTAGTAGTTGTAATACTGCGTTTCGCGGCCCGGGTCGAAGTGTTGAAAACCGGTGGCAATGATGATGGCCCCGGCTTCAATCTCTTGCGGCGCTCCCCCGTTCTTCACGGCGACGCGGAACTTCCCTGCTTCTCCGCTGGCCGAAAGCACTGTGGTGTTGGGGAGCACCTGAACGTTCGGCTTGCTCGTGACTGCCGTAATCATTTCCCGCATGGCCTCTTCGCTGTCGCGGAAGTGGTGGGTCAGTTTGGCATAGCGCTCAATTTCGGGGGTTCCCCCCAGGCGGTCAAGCTGTTCAATCAGGGTCACGTCATATCCCAATTCTGCAACACAGCGGGCGGCTTCCAGCCCCGCTGGCCCCGAACCAATGGTCAATACTCTGGACATCGTATGTTTACTCCTCACTCCAGGTAGGTAAGCAATGGTTGCTATCCTCTATTTTCGTTTATTTCGTTTTCGTGACAACCGGAGCATCACAGTCTTCCCAGGTCACGGCTTTCTTGTCGCCCCTTCGGATAGCTTCGACATCGGCGTCGAATTCGTCTTTGTACGTTTGCCAGTCTATGCCGAGTTTTGCCATCAGGGGCCGCCAGTCGGTAGACCCCCAGTGCATCTGGACGACGCGGAAAGGGTGGGCCCCCAGCGCCAGCGCCGTGATCTGGGCATCGGAGAAGGCCGGGATACCCACATCGCGCTGGTGCGCCTTGCCAATGAACTGGCTCTTATCGAGCGTGGTGTAGCAGCCGGTATCCTGCACCACGACCATGTCGGGGTTGACCTCTCGCTTCATCACCTCGATTTTGCGAGAAATGGCAAAGGAGCGGGTGAAGTCGCGCTCGACCAGGATGTGACGGAAGCCAAACCCGCAGCAATCGAACCAGGTGGAGTAGTCTTCGACCGTGATGCCCAACGCCTGCAATACCCCTGTAATAATCGCGGTCCGTTCGCCCTTGAGAATATTCGGGTCGTAGATGGCATCTTCAACGACGATTTTGTGGTAGTGGCAGGCGGCGTGGATGCAGGCCCGAATGTGGCTCATATCTATGACCTGGCGCTCGGCAATCCGGTGGCGCATCGCGTGGACCCATTCGCTGTAGTGGACGATCTCTTCAGGCACCACGAGCGGCTTGTTGAGCTTATCCATAATGCGGCGTACTTCGTCGCGCAGGTGCTGGTGGTGGACGAGTTCCTCGCGCACCTCTTTGTAGTGGCCGTAGCTGGTGCCGCAGTGGATGAGCGGGTAGTAGCCCGCCTGGTAGGCGGCGGCAAAATTGCGGCACATGACAGCGGTCTGGGCGGCGGGGTTCGATGCGCCGGAGGCATAGTAGTTCCAGCCGGTGCAGGAGGTCTGGTCGGTGGGGTCCACATAGTCCAGGCCAAGCTGACGATGCAACCAGACAATCGAAGATGAGTAGCCGGGGATATGCCCACACTGCCCACACGATTTGTGGTGCCAGGTGTGTTCAACCGGTATCTTCTTCGTGCGGCCAAATTTGGTTTGCACTTCCAGGTAGGGTTCGGGCACCCGATGGACGATCAATTCGCCACGGGCTTCCAGTTCGAAGAGTTCTTCGCGCACATCGTGGGTCGGGGCTTTCGCCGGGTCGCGGCGAACCGGCTGCGCTTTCTTTTGCAAAATCTGCTGGATACAGGACCCAGACCCAGGTTCAGTCTTCATCTTCGGCATCCTCCAGTTCTTCTTCCATGGTGTTTTTCAGCAGTTCGTACAGCCCTTCGTCAACCTCGCGGATGAGTTCGACATTGCCGGTTTCGAACCAGATGGTGTAGAGTTCGACCAGGGTCTTGTGGTCGGTGCGCCACGAGGCGTCGGTGACTCCGCGCAGGCTTTCCAGAGGGATGGCCCGCCGCCACTCCCGCATATTCTTCGTGAAGCCCTCGACCCAGGTTCCCCAGTCGGCAAAAAATTCCGGCTGGAGCATGTCGGGCGACACCTGGTTGCCTTTGAGCATCACCTTGTAGATGACCCGGCTGTAGCCCTGGAGCACGTCGCGGGTTTCCTGGATGCCGTTACGAACGGCCACCTCGCGGATAATGCTCACCAACCCGCCGGGGTTGTTCTGGCGGGGGCAGCGCGTGCATGAGAAACATTGGGCACAGTTCCAGATGTCTTCGATGAGAATTTCATAGACCCGGTCCGTGTCTTCGCGGGCCATTGCCTGAGCAATCACGCGGGGGCTGTAGTTGTAGAAACGAGCGGATGGACAGGCCGAGACACAAATGCCGCACTCATAACATCCATAGAGATAATCGGTGTAGCGTTCATCGTCTTTGATTTCGCGAAACAGGCGTTCTTTTTCTTCGCGTGCGACGTGCGGATAGCAGTCCGCCTGTTTGCCAGCTTCCCAGGCTCTCAACTCGTACCTCCCAATCTTTCGTTTTCCATGCTTTTCAGGTTTGTTCGTTAGAACGAGATGACCGTGTCAGCTTCCAACGCCATTTCGTTGAATGCTGCGCCACCTATTAGTTCCACCCCGTCAATGAGGTCGTCCATAGTCAATCCGCTCAAATCGAGCGAAGGTTGACAGACATAGAGCTTGACCCCAAGCGATAGGGCCTGGTTGATGAAGGTAATCAGCGGGGCCCCTTCGCCCTGCACCCGCGGAATTTTGAGATCCTCCGCCAACCCTTTCTTGAGCAACAACGAGCCTTCCATGGTGAAGAAGATGCTCACATCGGCATCCATCGCAGCGGCAGCGGTTGCCAGGTAGAAGGGGGTGGCGCTCCGCTTCGGCATATCCGGACCGTGGGTAAAAACGTAGACAATTTTCGGGGTTTCATCACTCATCGTTTCATCCTCTCTCCTAAATAAAAAGCTGAACATCGGCATCAGCGGCATAATCAAGGAACGTCCCTGCTCCGCCCACACTGATCTGGGGAATGAAATCCTCTTTGGTATAGCCAAAAACGTCCATCGTCATCTGACAGGCGACCATCTGTACCTCGGCTTCGACACACAGGTCGCGGAGTTCACTGACAGAGGCGACCCCCTTGTTCTTGAAGGTTTGCTTCATCAGGTTGGTTGCCAGGTGGTTGAACCCCGGCAGGACCATCAAGAGTTGTGGCATCGGGATATCCATTTTTTGGAATCCCTCCGGCCCGAATGGCATCCGCATCGGCATGGCCGGGTTGCCAAGCGGGGTCACCAGCGCATCAATTTTTTTGGACAGGAGCGGCAGTCCGTAGAACGTGAAAAAGATACTTACTTCCCACCCCATCGCAGCGGCACCGCTGGCGAGCAAGAAGGGCGGATAGGCCCAGTCGAGTGTTCCGCGGCTGGCGATCATCGCCAACCGTCGGGGGGCGTCGGGGTCAGATTTTGCCATACCACCTCCTGAGTTTCTTGCTGCTCACTACTTCAAGCGACGAAAATGAAAGGTATACGTCTTTCCATCCTGTTCCGATAGCAGGAGTTCGTTGCCGGTCTGGCGAGACCACGCCTGCATATCGGCCGGGGCACCAGGGTCGGTAGCGATGACCTTGAGCACCTGCCCGACTTCCAATTCTTTGATGGCTTTGGATGTTTTGACCACGGGCATCGGGCAGTTCATCCCGGAACAATCAAGGATTTTGTCGGCCTGTATCTCCATCGGTCTTTGCTTCTCCTTCGCTATGGTTTCCGCAGGTATGAGGAAATCACCTCGCTCGAGTGAATTTTCTTATACCTGATTCCTCGTTCCTTATCCAAGAACGGACAATCTTCATCGAAACAAAAAAACAATCCTGCTTTCCATGTGGTTTCAACCCGTGCGAAATCCGGGAAACACCAACATAGAAATCATGTCTGTCTGGTCACTGTCTGGTATTGAATGGTTTTATCAAGTATACGAGGTTCTTTCCACCATGTCTATCCCCTTTGCAGGGGATAGATCCCTGAATTCGATGGTTTTTCCCCGGATCTATCCAACTTGACAACCTGCGGGCTATTGTTTATAATCAACCCATAAAATTTGGTTATGAGTTATATAACCAATGGGTATCATTCAGTCTACAGATCCGGGCAAGAGCAAAGCAAGGACGGGGATAGGAAAAAGCGACCAGAAGCGGGACAGGCGAGGCAGATGTTCGCCTTGACCAGAAGGTAGGACGGTATCGGTGTAGTTATGTCATGAAGAGACCTGGGATTTTGCCTGGGTGGAAGAACAGTACGGCGAGAAAGGAGCAGATGAATGAGCCAGGAACACGTGACGATAGTGGTGGTTGACGATCATGTGGTTATTCGCAAGGGGTTGGCAATGCTCCTTGGGTTAGAACCTGATTTCGAGGTCGTGGGGACGGTGGGAAACGATGACAAGGCGATTGAGACCATCCGGGGGCTGCGTCCCCACCTCATCCTGCTCAATCAAATTGAAACCGACAACGATTCCATCACCGCGACGCTCACCTTGCATATGGCCTTTCCCGATACGCCCATACTGGTGCTGACCAGCATCGGGACGGACAAGGGGTTTCCCAAATCGCTGGCCCGTATGATGGTCATCGGGCTGGATCGGCTCATCCCCCGTGAGGCCCGCTTCGATGAACTGGTGCAGGCCATCCGCAAGGTGGCCCACGGCGAACCCTATCAGCATCCCATTCTGGAGCAACACGTTCGGCAACACTCGTCATCCCTGCCGCTCGAATGCTATCTCACCCCTCGTGAGCAGCAGATATTGCAGAGCCTGGCAAGCCCGGATACCTACCGCGAAATTGCCAATCACCTTTCGCTGAGTGAGGAGACGGTCCGCAGCCATGCGAAGAACATTATGATGAAGCTCAACCAGTCGAGCCGCTTTCTGGCGGTACTGGAAGCTGTGCGCTATGGCTTCATTGACCTCACCACGAATGCGAATGGCAACGGTCACGGGGCAGAGCATGGGAACGAGCATGGGAACGAGCATGGGAACAGAAATGGGAATGGGAATGGGACCTACAGGCTCCCGCCACGCTGCTCCTTCACCGAGAAAGGGGTGCCAGTGTGCGCCGTGACCGGCCAGCACACCGGCCCCTGCCCCCTCCGCACGGCGATTACCAGGGGACGGGTCTACCATTAGTATGGTACGAGCAGAGCATGACGAGCAATGCATGATGCGCCGATTTTTTGCGATAAAAGACAAATCACCCCTGGGGGGGATAGGAAGCCGGCTAAGAACCGGCTATCATAACCAGACCAGGGGTGAGCGACGGGTAATACGTGATGTGTGATGAGGAAGCAAGCGACCATCAGGACGAGGATGCCAGACAGAGACCCCTATCCCACTTCGCTCAGTGTTGATGAGGCCCTGCGACAGGTGCTCGCCATCTGTCCTCGGCTGCCCTCCGAGCTGGTCGCGCTTGGTGATGCCGCCGAACGGGTGCTTGCGGCGGATGTGGTGGCGGGTTTTTCGCTCCCCTCGTTTGCCAACGCGGCCATGGATGGTTTTGCCGTTCGCTCCGCCGATGTGCTGGCCGGGAGCGCTCCGTCTGGCTCCTCGCCAGCGGCGTGCCCCCTGCGGGTCGTGGGCGAATCGGTGGCCGGGCACGGCTTTGCGGGCGAGGTAGAGGACGGCACCGCGGTGCGGATTATGACCGGTGCGGCAGTGCCGGTGGGGGCGGATGCAGTGGTGCCCCTTGAGGAGACGATGCCCGGCGAGGGAGGGGAGGAAAAAATGGTCTGGATTCCTCGCCAGGCGGTCAGGCCAGGGCAGCACCTCCGGCAGGTTGGCGAAGATGTGGCCGCCGGAGCAACGGTCTTGCGGGCCGGGCGGGTGCTGGCTCCCCAGGATATCGGCTTGCTGGCGGCGCTCGGTGTGGCGGAGGTGGCGGTGGTGCGCCGTCCGCGGGTGGCTATTCTGGCAACTGGCGACGAACTGGTCCCTGTCGGTGCTCCCATGGAGCCGGGCCCGGGCCAGGTTCGCGACACCAACACCCCGATGCTGGTGGCGCTCGTCACCCGCTATGGGGGCATTCCCATGGCCCTGGGAATCGCCCGCGACACCGAAGCGTCGCTCTGGCAGCGGTTGCAAGAAGCCTTCGACTATTCCCCGGACCTGCTCCTGACCACCGCGGGGGTTTCGGTGGGCGACTACGACCTCGTCAAAGAGGTGCTGGCCTTGCGGGGCACTATCGTCTTCTGGAAGGTGCGGATGAAACCTGGAAAGCCGCTGGTCGCCGGGGTGCTTGAGGTGCCTGACGTGCCTGGGGTCGGCCAGCGCCAGGGGACGAGGCACGAGGAACAGAGGCGAACCGTGCCAATGCTCGGCCTGCCGGGCAACCCATCCTCCGCTTTCACAGTGAGCGAGGTGTTTGTGCGGTCGGCGCTACGGCATATGCAGGGCCGCGGTGCTTGTCCCCCGCGGGTGTGGGCCCGGCTTGATGAGGCCGTGCAGGGAACCACCCGACAAAGCTACCTCCCCGTTCGCGTCTATGCTACCGACCGGGGCTATGGCGTCGCCCGGTGTGGCGTGGGGCGGGGTTCCCACGCCATCAGCACGCTGGTTGAGGCCAATAGCCTGCTGATGGTGCCAGCGCAGGGCGGCTACCGCGCCGGTGAGATGGTCGAGGTGGTGCCACTGGCCGGGTGGGGCGAGGGGGCAGAAGAGAGGGCAGAAGAGAGGGCAGAAGAAGAAGCAGGAGAAGCCACAAACGGGGGGAGCACCCGGATATGACCATTCCGGTCGTTTCGTTTGTCGGGCGTTCGGGGTCGGGCAAAACCACCTTTCTCGAACGGCTCATCCCGGTGATACAACAGCGGGGCTACCGCGTGGGGTGTATCAAACACGACGCGCACCAGTTTGAGGTGGATTATCCTGGGAAGGATAGCTGGCGGCTGACGCAGGCGGGGAGCCAGTGGGTCGCCCTTGCCAGCGATTCGCGGGTGGCGGTGATGGGGCGCGTGGAGAAACCCCCGACGCTCGATGCGCTGGTGGCCTGCTTTCCGGAGGCGGTTGACCTGGTGCTCACCGAGGGCTACCGTCAGGCGGGCAAGCCGCGCATTGAGATTGTGCGGATGGCCCGGAGCACCTGCCCGCTGGGGCCGCTCGCCGAACTGGTGGCGCTGGTGACCGATGGGGTGTTCGATGCGCCGTGCCCCACCTTTGCGCTTGATGATATCGCCGGCGTGGCTGATTTGATAGAGCAGCGTTTTTTGCGACACGATGCGACCAATGCTGGGCACCACTCCACCCCAGATAAGTATGGCATAGGATAGGTAGGTAGCATAGATGGATAGATAGATTGAAGGGACCGCAATTGTCGCTAGCTTCTGGAGGAAAGGGAACCATCGGGGCGAAAGCGCTCATCCCTGGCGAAACTCGCCCGGACGAAGACGAGCGGGAATGGCTGCCGGTGGGACACCGGAGCCGGTCGCCCGTGCTCACCGACGCGCATGGTCGCCCCATCACCTATTTGCGCGTTTCTCTGACCGACCGCTGCAATATGCAGTGTCTCTACTGCGTTCCGCCGGGACCCCGTTCATACGCGCCACGCTCAGACCACCTGACCAACGCGGAGCTTGTGCGGGTTATCCAGGCAGCGGCGGCGGTGGGATTCTCCAAGATACGCCTGACCGGGGGAGAACCAACGCTGCGAACCGGGCTGATTGATCTGGTCCGCGCCATAACGGTCATTCCTGGTGTTGATTATGTCACAATGAGCACCAACGGGGTGTTGCTGCCGCGTCTGGCCGCGCCCCTCCGGGCTGCCGGGCTGAGCCGCGTGAATATCAGCATAGACACACTCTCGCCAGAGAAAATGCACCGGCTCACGGGCGGCAGCCTGCGGCAAGTCTGGGCAGGGATTGAGGCGGCAGCAGCGAATGGTCTGCACCCGGTGCGGCTCAATACCGTGGTGCTGCGTGGGATGAACGACGACGAAGTGCCCGATTTTGCGGCGCTCACCTTTCGGTTCCCCTGGGAGGTGCGTTTCATTGAGATGATGCCGATGACCGGGATGCTGGACCTGGCCCGGAGGGGAGTGGTGAGCAGCGCAGAAGTTCGAAGCCGCATTGAGGCAGTCTATGGCCCGCTCGAACCGCTCCCCGAACTGCCCGGCAACCCGGCCCGCTCCTATCGGATACCCGGCGCATCGGGACAGCTCGGCTTTATCAGCAGTATCACCGAGCCATTTTGCGCCCGGTGCAACCGGATGCGCCTCACCGCCAGTGGACAACTCCACCTCTGTCTGCTCCACGATGACGAGGTGGATATGCGTACAGCGGTGCGGGCAGGAGCCACGCAACCAGAGCTTGAGGAACTCATCCGCCTGGCGGTTTGGCGCAAGCCGTGGGGGCATGGGCTGGCGCACGGCGTTGTGCCCACCCTGCGCCAGATGGCGGAACTTGGCGGCTAGGCCACAGCTATCATGGCTATCACGGCTATCATGGCTATCAGAACCCGACCTCAACGATAGTGCGGGCGGTGCGGTCCTGAAAGAACCCGACGCCATCTTGAATCAGTCCCACATAGAATCCCATCTTCGTTTCGCGCTGGAGCACGGTGACATAGCCAGTAACCTCCACTTCCTCACCAGGCAACAACCAATCCTCCTGGCCGGGGATGGCCCACTGCCCCGGAGGGCGCTGGGAGAGCGCCCAGCGAAAGGGATACCGCTTCGGACCATCGCCGCTGTTGGCATCCCAGTCTACCCCGATGCGCCAGAACCCGCCGGCGTGGGAGGCATAGCGTCCATCCTCGACCGACGAGAACACTTCATTGGTGGTGTATCCAAAGCCGCCGGGCGGGCCGTAGGTGCGGATTGGCACCGACCCGGTGTTTTTGACCCGCATCGTAATGGTGAGCGGTTCGCCAAGCATCAGGCGCTGTGGGGCAATGCGGGCATAGGTAATGGTTGCTTCGGGGGTTCCAACGTTGGTGAGCCTGATGAGCCGCTGATGGCGGACGAGATTGCCGTAGGCATCTTCGGCGCTGATGGTGCAGGTGTAGACCCCATTGGACAGGGGGGTACCATCGGGGTGCTTGCCATTCCAGACCTGGTGGTGCTCAGCGGGTGGTTCTTCCCTGCGGGAAACGAGCGGGATAGTGCGTTGGTCCGGGGTGGTGATGCTGATATCAACCGTGGCCGTCACTGGTAACCGATAGGTGATTTCAGCCACATCGTCAATGGCATCGGCGTTGGGCGAGATGGTTTCGGGCCAGACCGTGAGGTGTTCGATGGCAGGCATCACCACGCGGTAGTCGGCGATGGTGATGGGCAGCCGGGCTTCGGCATTGCCGCAACTGGCGCTCCGGGCCTGCACCACCACGGTATAGTTCCCTCCTGGAAGCAGTTGCCGCGGCATCGTCGGGTCACTGGTGGGAACGGTTCCATCAAATCGCAGGGTGTAGGGGTGCGGGAGTGGCTTGCGCGGCTCATGGTGCCGCAGGGCATAGCGATGACCGGCGGGACTCTCAATGGCAATGGACACTTGAGCGTCGCAGCCAACCGAATAGGTAATTTCGATGTCGTTCTCGTGGTCTTCGCTGGTAGGGAGCAACGTGGTCGGAGCAGCCAGAACCTCGCTCAGGAGCGGAGGGCGGATGCAGGATGTCAGGAACAAACCCACAGCTACCAGCAAGAGTATCTGGAGGGCGAGCGGAACCGGGTGAAAATCCTTCATAGACTCCGTTTCAACTTCAACAAGACCTTGCGGCTTTTGCTGCTCAAGGTAACCAGGCGGGGTATTCATCATTATTCTCATCACTGGTAGTCAGCCTTGTCTGCTCCGAACCATCAGCATACATCACATAAATCTCCCCATTCCCATCGCGGTTGGAGGTAAAGGCAAGGCGGGTACCATCCGGGGACCAGGCAGGCTGAATATCGTCGGCTTCGTTGGTGGTCAGCCGGGTGTTAAAAACCATTCCCCCACTCCATAGCGAACCATTGACAAACGTCGGTTTTTCTGGTACCCTTGTGCCAATCACCCAGACCAGCAAACGTTTTGCGATGCTGGGTGCCATGATCTGGCTCACCCAGCGATGGTGGGTCGTCGCCATCAAGATTATTCCTTTTCGCCCGCGTTGCCCGCAGTGCAAC
>JAAUSY010000087.1 GCA_012032475.1 Chloroflexaceae bacterium | reverse complement strand
ATAGCCTTGGCAACCCCGCGGCAATCGTTCCTACCCCGCGGTCGAAACCAGCTTGACCGATATCATGGCGTTGGGGTTGATCTGCTTCAGGTCGTAGATGAGCTGGGCCAGGTCTTCGATACTGTAGATGTCATGGTGGGGCGGAGGGCTGATCAGCGGTACCCCCGGCGTGGTATGGCGTATCCGCGCAATCTCCACGCTCACCTTATGACCGGGCAGGTGCCCCCCCTCGCCGGGTTTGCTCCCCTGGGCCATCTTGATTTGCAGTTCGTCAGCATTGACCAGGTAGGTGGTCGTCACCCCGAAACGCCCCGAAGCCACCTGCTTGATGCGGCTGTTGCGTTCGTCTTGGTAGCGCTCGGTGGCCTCACCGCCCTCGCCGCTGTTGCCCTTGCCGCCAAGCCGGTTCATAGCAATCGAGAGGGTTTCGTGGGCTTCGCTGCTCATTGCCCCGTGGCTCATTGCTGCCGTGCTGAACCGCTGGAGAATGGACTCTATCGGCTCGACCTCGTCCAGGGGCACCGGCGGGCCTGCCGGCACGAACTCAAGCAGATCACGCAGCTCCGACGGGGGTCGGTTCTGCACCATGTCGGCATAGATGCGATACTGGGCATAGCCCGTCTGAGACAGCCGGCCCTGGGTATCTACCCCGGCGATGGTATCTCCATTGCGCGATTCCTTCAGCAAAACCGCGTTGTGGAGGGCCCGGACGATATCAGGGCTGAACGCATGCGGCTCCCCCTCTTTCTTGAACTTGTAGAAGCCGGGGTGCGGGAGCGACCGGTCATGCGAGTCGACCGGCGCAAAGGCGCGGCGGTGACGCGCCAGCACATCCCGCGCCAGCTTCTCAAAGCCAATCCCGCCGACCCGCGAGGGAGTGCCGGTGAAGCAGGTGTCAATCAGAGATGCATCCAGGCCAATCGCCTCGAAGATTTGTGCCCCACAATAGCTTTCCAGCGGTGAGATGCCCATCTTGGACATAATCTTGAGCAACCCCTTCTCCAGCGCATGGATGAAATTCTGCTCGGCCTCTTCGACCATGAGGTCCCTGGTTTCTGCCGCCATGGCCCGAATGCTGGCAAGTGCCAGGTAGGGATTGATACCCTTGGCTCCATAGCCCATCAGACAGGCAATATGGTGGACCTCCCGCGGTTCGCCGCTCTCGACGATCAAGCTGACTCTCCCCCGCCAGTCGGTGCGAATCAGGTGGTGATGCACCGCGCTGACGGCCAGCAGCGCCGGGATGGGAGCCAGATGGGTGCCCACGCCGCGGTCGCTGATAATCAGCAGCGAATAGCCATCGCATGCCGCCTGCTCCGCTTCATGACACAGCCGCTCCACCGCTTGCCGCAAGTTCATCTCGCCGCGGAGGTTGTTCCCGCCCTGGGCCACGGGCATCAGCGCCTTGATGGTCCTGGGGCGCAGGTTCGGGTCCTGGTTGGCGCGGATAGCCGCGAGCTGAGCGTCGGTGAGCACGGGCGAACTCAGGCGCAGCAGGTGGGCGTGCTGTGGGGTTTCTCGCAGCACATCCAGCCGCGCCCCCATCCGAACATACAGCGACATCACCAGGGCCTCGCGGAGCGGGTCTATGGGCGGGTTGGTCACCTCAGCAAAGCGCTGTTTGAAGTAGTTAAACAGCGGACGCCCTTCTTCCAGCTCTGACAGCACGGCCAGGGGGGTGCTGTCGCCCATCGAGCCGACCGGCTCGCGTCCATCGCGCATCATCGGCTTGATGACCACCTGTATCTCCTCGCTGGTGTAGCCAAAGGCCGCCTGAAGCAGCGGAATATTGGTGATACGGAAGCCATCGTGCCGCGCCTCATCCACTGAAACCTGCCCGCGCTCATCGGTCATCAGCGCTGCTAGCGGCACCAGGTTCTCGCGCACCCAGAGGCTATAGGGCCGGCGCGAAGCCAGTTCGCGCTTGATTTCGCTGTTCGAATAGAGGCGGCCAGCACGGGTATCTACCGCGATCATCTGGCCGGGCCCGAGCCGCCCTCTGGAGATGATGCGGTGGTCTTCGAGGGGAACTACTCCGGCTTCGCTGCCACTAATCACCAGGCCATCTTCCGTCACGCAGTAGCGGGCCGGGCGCAGACCGTTTCGGTCCAGCGCCGTGCCCACCAGGTGCCCGTCCGAAAAGGTGAGCGCCGCCGGACCATCCCACGGCTCCATCAGGCAGGCATGGTATTCGTAGAAATCGTGGAGGTCCTGGTCCATATCGGGGATGTTTTCCCAGGCTTCGGGCACCATCATCGCCAGTGCGTGGCGGATATCGCGCCCCCCCATCACCAGAACCTCCAGGGCATTGTCGAACATGCCGGAGTCGCTGGTATGGGGGTCTATGACGTTGGTCAGGATGGTCATACGGTCTTCAGCGCCGGGCGTTTCGGGGAAGTGCAGTTTGCTCTGGCGGGCCCGCGTCCAGTTGACATTTCCCTGGAGCGTGTTGATTTCGCCGTTGTGCGAGACCATCCGGAACGGTTGGGCGCGTTCCCAGGTGGGGAAGGTATTGGTCGAATAGCGCTGGTGATAGACGGCCAGCGCGGTTTCATAGTCCGGGTCGCGCAGGTCCAGGTAGAAGCACCCCAGGTGGGTGCCAACCAGCAGACCCTTGTAGACCACCGTGCGGTGAGAAAGCGAGGGGATATAGACATTCAGCCCGCGCAACTTGAACGTCGTTTCCATTTCCTTCCGCGCCAGGAAGAGCATGCGCTCGTAGGTATCATCATCGAACTTCCCGGTGCGGCTGATGATCGCCTGGCGAATGCGCGGCCTGGTTTCCCGTGATCGCGTGCCCAAAATACGATCATTGGTTGGCACGTCGCGCCAGGCCAGGAGGGTCAGGTTGCGCTGACTGAGCGCATGGGCAATAATGCGCTGGCTCACTTCGGCCTCGGCAATATCCTGGGGAAGGAAGAACATCCCAACGGCGATATCGCCGGGGTTGGCCCGCAGCCCCCGGCGCTCAAGTTCGCGCAGCAGGAGGGTTCGGGGAACCTGGGTGAGGATGCCAGCCCCATCACCGGTGTTGGCGTCGGAGGCAACGGCCCCCCGATGGGCCTGGTTGCTCAGAGCGATGAGCGCCATCGAGAGGATATCGTAGCCTGGCTCGCCGCTCATCCGGGCCACAAAGCCAATCCCGCAATTATCGCGCTCAGCCCTGGGGTCATAGAGGGGATGAACCTGGTTGTGGGTCACATTTTGCATCGCGTTTCACCTTCTGCCTATTACAAAACGACGGTACCGCTCTTTTGGAGAAGACACAAAGACTCCCTGGACTGCCATCACATCGTTGCAGGGAGTGCGAACATCCTTGTCGCTCTAATCTGGTTTCGTTTCAGGACGCAGCTTCTGAATCTGAAATGAGCCTGGTTGTACCTCATACCGGCCGGGGAGGGAGGGGGAACCTTCACCGGGCTGTCCCTCCCGGCACCGAGCGCTTGCCGTTGCGGGAGGAAACGGTACAGGAACTATCGGACTTGCTTACGCTCCCATCGGGTCAGGGCGAGATTTCGCCCGTACCAACGGGCGATTCCCAGGCCAGCTACGAGAGATTCTCAGGAGTGACGGGTCGAGGCATGACTTCAATCCCCGGTAGGGATAGTCGGCTCCTTCTACCTTCTTCTGATTGGAGGCTTCCACCAACGATCTCTCATGATATACGGAACTGAACCTCCTGGGCGATTATTGAAGTCTTGCCCCAAATATACTATGGTGCTGCTATTTTGTCAAGAAAATGGACATAAGCACCCGCTGCCCCCCCCCGCTGGCGCTCGCCTGGGGATGTGGTATAATCCGCTCCAGGAATCTACGGGGAGGTATCGTATGCTCTGTGGCCTGATCTATCGGCTCATCATTTTTCCCATCCGTATGCTCATTGCCATCGGCTGGTGGCGTTGGCGCATCGAAGGGCTGGAAAACCTGCCCCCGCGCTCGATGGGGGGCATGCTCGTGGTGATGAACCACATCCACTGGCTGGACATTCTGGCGGTCGGCACCCTGATGCCTCTGTCCCACCGCCTTTCGTGGCTGGGCAAGAGCGAATTGTTCGAGCGCCCGTTTGAGCGGTGGTTCTTCACCACCATGCAAATTATCCCCATCCACCGGGGCCGGCGTGATATGCTCGCCCTGGAAGGCTGCGAGCACGTCTTGCAAAATGGGGCCGTGCTCACCGTGTTCCCGGAAGGCCACCGCAACCACACGGGGGTCTTGCAGCGCGGGCTTGGGGGAGCCGTGCGCCTGGCGGTGCGCAGCGGCGTACCGGTCGTCCCCCTGGCAATCACCGGGTCGCAGCACGGAGTGGCCGGCGCACTGCGCGGAGAAGAACTCTGCATCCGCATCGGAACCCCCTATGTGATAGATCTCCCGTCTGACCGCGAAAAGCTGACGGTCCGCATGGTGAACGAACTCACCACCGATATGATGGTCAGGATTGCCCGGCTGCTCCCGGAGAGCTACCGCGGCCCCTACCAGGAACTCGTGGACGGCCAGTGATCCAGTGATCCAGTGATTCAATGATTCAACAGGTTCGCGGTCGGGTGCGTTTTCTGGCTCCCAAATTCCCCACCCTCGTGGCTTTCCTGGGGTAGGGGAAGTTCATGGGGCGAAGGGGTGGGCAGATGGTCTTCTGTCTCTGTCACCGGCGAGGACGCTGGAGAGAACAACGGTTGCAGCCATGGGGTGCCATCGGCCCGGCGCTCAGCACTCCAACCAGCACCGTGTTCACTCTCGATGCGCCACCAGACATAGTTGTCGGCTTCAATCGGTCCCTCCAGAATGGTGACCCGGGTCCCTTCGGGCAGGCGCACCTGGACCGCATGGCTCAGGCCTGGTTCGCTGCGGACGAGCAGAGCCGCATCTCCCACGTTGACCACCTCGGCCAGACCGCCAGCATAGATGGTGGGAGTATCGGGGGTGGCGGTCGGAGTGATGGGGGTTACCGTTGGGGGGCGGGGGGAGGGAATGGGGCGTTCAACCACGCGATGCTCCAGGGGATTGGTGGGAGCAGTCGTCGGGACGATACGGGCCTCCGAATCACGCCTGATGAGGAAACCCACGCCGCTCAGGATGGCAATCAGGACCAGGGCAAACGAGAGAGACAGCAGCAGCCGGTGGGCTGAGAGCGCTTTCAACAGCGAGGCGCTTTGTTGGAGCCGGCGGGACCGGTCATATCCCTGGCGGTAATAGTAATAGTGCTGGTAGTAGAAAAGATTCAGGCTCCCCTGCTCAGCATCCTGGACTCCAAGCCGGTACATCTCGTCGCTGCTTTCCATAACGCCCTTCATGATACCATAACTTTAGTGAGAACGGAACTGATAGGTAGTTGGGTAGTTGTTTCCCTGGCAAGGTGCTATCAAAGGCTTTGCCATCACTCGTGCGTCCCAGGTTGTTCCGGGGCGGGTGTCTCAAACTGCTGCCCAACCACCTCGCGCTGCCCGATGAACCACTCCTGCCCCGTCATCGGGCGCTTGCCGGCCGGCTGCACCTCAAGCAGTTCGAGCGCTCCCGCACCGGTCGCCACCAACGGGCCACGCGCTTTTCCAACAATGGTGCCCGGAGTTGCGTTGCCGCACCACTCCGGGTGGGACCAGGCAGCGATGAGCTTGACCGTCTGGCCGCGCCAGATGGTCGCCATGCCCGGCCAGGGGTCATAGGCGCGGGTGGCCCGCTCGATATGCTGCGCCGGGTGGTTCCAGTTGACCAGGCCATCGGCCTTCTTCAGCATCCGGGTCACGGTGGCCTGCGCGTGCTCCTGCTCCTGCGGCTCCAGTTGGCCGCTGGCATAGCGCGGCAGCACTTCCAGGAGGGCCTGTGCCCCAAGCTGAAACAACGCTTCGGTGAGCGGGCCGGTGCGAGCGGTTGGCTCCAGAGGAACGGTGACACGGGTCAGGATCGGGCCGCTGTCCATACCGGGGTCGAGCTTCATAATCGTCACGCCCGTCTCGGAGTCGCCCGCCAGGATGGCCCCGGCCACCGGCGCGGGCCCGCGGTGGCGCGGCAGCAGCGAGGGGTGAAGGTTCAGGTAGCCAAGCGGCGGAATATTGAGCACGGCCTTCCGCAGGATTTTGCCATAGGCCGCCACCACCCCGATGTCCGGGCGCAGGGCCGCAAGTTGCTCCACCTCGGCCGGGTCGCGGAGACTCTCCGGCTGAAGCACCCGAATGCCCATCTCTTGCGCGGCCTGCTTGACCGGCGGCGGGGTCAGGGTTTGTTTGCGGCCTGCTGGACGGTCGGGCGGCGTGACCGCGGCAACCACCTCGTACCCTGCCTGCACCAGGGCTTTCAAGGGCGAAATGGCAAATTCGGGCGAGCCGAGGTAGATAATCCGCATCGTTGGCGACCCCTTTCAGATATTCGGAATATTTGTGCGAAACCCGGTCATGCCCCTATTATATCATGGGGTCCAACGACTATTCATCGTAGCAACAGAGGGACCGATGAACGCGGTGATTTCTCCCTTGCCAGAGTGCCCTTCTCTCCTTATACTACCCATGCAGTTTTGTTGGAAACTTGCAAACCACGTCACAAGGAGAAGTTGATCATGAGAGAACCAATGGATCGTGGACCTGAACCGGCCCGTGAATGTGCCGGTGAAGAACGTCGGAAACATCGCTCATGGTGGCTGAAACGGCTTGGGATAGCGCTGCTGACGGTGCTCGTGCTGTGGGGCGTGAGCCTCGCGACCGGAGCACGCGGGAGTGTCCGTGCGGCCAGCGGCCCCACCCGGACCGCGCTCCAGTCCCCGGCCCCATCGTCCCTCGAACTCGCAGCGACTGACCACCAGGTTGAGCCTGTGGAAAACCGCGCTACCATCACCGGGCAGGTCCGCGTCCGGGGAGGAGGCGCGGCTCCTGCGGGCATCCCCGTGCGAGCCTGGCGCATAGACGGGCCGGGCTATGCCCAGACCCGAACGACTGCGGCGTCTCCCTACGCACCGGACTCTCCCTATGACCCGGAGCCGCCCTATGGGGAGGAACAGAGCGGCTTCTATCAGATGAAGGTGGTGTCGGGCACCTGGGCCATCCAGGCGATGCCGCTGCCCAACCAGCCCTATGCTATCGGGGAATTCCCCCGGCTGGTCCTGGTCACCACCGACACCACCACCGTCACGCAAGATTTGCTCATTATCGAAACAGAGGCCAACATCACTATCCATGGGCAAACCGTCGAGAAGGACACCGGTGAGCCGCTGACCGATGGGGTCTATGGTCATGCCTATGCGTGGTACTATGACCCGCAAATGCGGTTATCTGTCCCGATTCTCGGCCCCGTCGTTCCCATCCGCAGTGGCGTATTCACCATGTCCCTGTCGTCCAGTGCCGCCCCGACCTACACCATCGGGGTGAAGTTTCCGCCGCGGGTGCCCTACACCGCAGTGAGCCAGGTGACGGTGCCAGTCGAAGGGAGTGGCCCCCTCAGTGTGACCATTCCGATAGTCCGCAATAACTCGCATATCCAGGGGGTTCTGCTCGATTCTGCCAACCAGGTCGTGACCAGTCAGGAGGCACTGGTCTGGGCAACCAGCAACCATGGCGGCCTGGCGCACACCTGGGTGAACCCCGACGACGGGAGCTACGACCTGGCGGTAGCTTCAATGGACAAAGGCGGCAAAGGTGGGAGCACCTGGCGGGTGCGGTTGTTCCTCTCGCCGCACGGCGACTACATTGTGAAGCTACCACGCATGCACAAGGTATTCGTGGAATATCGCGGGGGCGAAGGCACCACCGTTTCGGGAGTGGACTTCCATCTGATCGGGCGCGATACGCTTGGTCAGATTGATGGGCACGTCACCGGTCCGGCCAGTCTCCTGGCTCCAGGGGGAACCCCGATGGCCCTGATTCCGGTCGTTGCTCGCGAGGTTTCAGACAGCACGAATGGCGATGAACCACCGTTTGTCCGCTGGTCGCTCACGGGCCTGGATGGGCACTACCGCCTGACGGTTCCGGCGGGAACCTACCGCGTCTATGCCCACAGCAGCAACCTGCTGCGGCGGATGTTTGGTCTTCCGTCGCTCATTGACCCGGCGCCGGCGATGGTCTCGGTCAACGAGCAGGGGCAGGAAACCGCCGACCTGCAATTCCGCGAACCGGACGTGCAGGCGGAGGGGCAGGTCGTCTATGCCTCCGACCCCTACCAGGCCGAAGGGCTACCCCACGCGGCGCTGGTGCGGGCCCGTTCCAGCGATGGGGTGCGGGTGCATGCGGTGGCGGGTGAGGACGGGCAGTATCAGCTTGCGCTGAAGGGCGGGCTGACCTGGGAAATCGTGGCCGTTTCATCCGATGGAGATGCCTTCTTTATGAGCAGGCCCGTGACGATTCAGCCAGTGGCCTCGCCTGTGCCGGTGGTGGTGGATGACCTGGTGCTGCGCAAGGTTGGCACACTGCCCGACCGCCAGGCGTTCGTGTTCGATGCGGCCACCGACCAGACCCTCACCCTGTCGGATGGTTCCCAGATTCAGCTTCCGGCGGGGACGTTGGCCGACAGTGGTACGGTTGTGCTCACGGTGGAACCGCTCCCGGAACTGTTCTCCAGCGGCGGGGCCGAGCCGGTGAGTTTTGGCTACCGTCTGCGAACCTATACGGACACTGGCATCCCCATCTGGAGGATGATGCAACCGGTGACCCTGATACTCCCCTTTGCGGCTGAGCAACTGACCGAACTGGGCATCACCATGGACCAGTTGGTACCGGCCTCCTGGGACAGCACCAACCAGAGCTGGGTACCGCTCGAAAACGTTATTGTGACGCCAGATGACCAGGGTGGCGGTACGGTTACCATCACGATTGAACCTTTCGGCGAATCGTCGTCGCTTCAGGAGGGAACAACGGGAACATCGGATGCAGGCCTGGCCCAATCCGAAACGGGGATGAGCGATTTTGCCCTGACCTTTGAGCCAGAAGGTACCGCCAACGAACCAACCGATGACCAGTCGCTCATCTACCTGCCGCTGATCAGCCGGTAGCGGCGCAGGCGGGTAAGGGTTTCACCTGAAGATGGTATGCGTGTGAAAGAGAGAACGCCAGGACGCAAAGGTTACCGGGGGGACCTGGTGCCGGGGTTGCTCAGGACCTTTGCGTCCTGGCGCTGATATTAAAGATACTTATGAATAGCATTCAAAAGCACTGGCTCCAGATTCTGGCGCACATCGGGGCGCTTGCTCCGCTGGCGCTGCTGGGGTGGGACTACACCCACGGCAACCTTTCCTTCAACCCCGTCAGCGACATCATCTCATGCACCGGCAAGGCCGGCCTGATCCTGCTCCTGTTGTCGCTGGCCTGCACCCCCGTCGTTATCCTCTTCGGCACCCAGGGCGTGTTGCGCCTGCGCCGGATGCTCGGCCTCTATGCCTTTGCCTACGTCTGCCTGCACCTGGTCGCCTTTGTTGGCCTGGACTACCGCTTTGCCTTTGACCTGGTGCTGGCCGAACTGGCCGTGCGCTACCACCTGATGGCCGGGACAGCTTCGTTCCTCATCCTGGCGCTTCTGGCCGTTACCTCGACCCGAAGCTGGATGCGGGACCTGGGCAAAAACTGGAAGCGGCTGCACTCCCTGACCTATCTGGCAGCGTTCCTGGCGGTGCTGCATACGGGGCTGGTTGTGCGGGCGGATTTTACCGAGCCGCTGATCTATGGCGTCATCCTGGGGGTGCTGCTGTTCGTCCGCATCCCGTTCATCCGCTTTCTGCTGGATATTCGGCGTTCTTGAGGGCTGCAACGGTCGGCCACGGATGGCGATGGGTAAGCCGGGAGCCATGGTATAATAGGCCATTGTTCAAGACGAACGAAAATTGACCATCAGGTAACAGACTGGAGGGACAGATTCGCCTATGTCCTGGCTACAACTCTATCTCTACCCCATCCTGACGACCATCGTCTTCTGGGCCATGTACACGGTCGTCCTGCTCTTTCTGAACCGCAGCGGGAAAAAGGCCAGCCGTATCGGGTTGGCGCTATCGGGCGTCACTATCTTTGCGCTGTCGCACTACCAGCTCTGGGCCGTGCGCAACGACCTGAGCGTTGGGGGTATCTACTGGGCCTTCATCAGTGCCATGACCATCTGGGTCTGGCACGAACTGGCCTTCTTCAGCGGGGTGCTGACCGGCCCCTGGCAGAAGGAGTGCCCCCCGGATGTTCAGGGGTGGAGCCGCTTTGGCTATGCCCTGCTGACCCATCTCTACCACGGCCTGGCCGTCCTTGCCGAAGTGCTGCTGCTGTGGTGGCTCAACCGCGGGGCGACCAACTGGTTTGGCCTGCTCACCTTCGTGCTCTGCTGGTCGCTGCTCCTGAGCGCCAAAATCAACGTCTTCCTGGGCGTTCCGAACCTGCAAGTTTCCTGGTTCCCCAACCATCTGCGCTACCTGGCGAGCTTCTGGAAGCAGAAAGCCTATAACGTCTTCTTCGTCATCTCCGTCGCCTTCACCATGGTGCTGGCGGTCTTCCTCTGGAAGCGCGTGAGCGACCTGTCTTCCGAGAGCGTCGCGGTTGGTATGAGCTTCCTAGCCGGGCTTGCTACCCTTGGGGTGATGGAACACTGGATGCTGATTATGCCGGGGCCGGGCAGTGGGCAGCGGCAGGCCGTGAGCGATGGGTAGGACCCGTGAGGCATGGGGCGTGGCGAGTGGATGGATGCGCCGCGGCAAAGCGTGACGCCCCCGTAGCTGAAATCGGTCGTCACCGGGCACCGGTCGCCGATGCCCGCTGCCTGGAAAACCCGACGGCCCGTTTGCACTCATACTCATGGTCCCGTTGGTCCCATTCATGCAAGTGGTAGCCCATATGAATGGATTGACTGTCAACCATGGGGTCATCCGGGCCGGGGGAGACCCGCACGTAACACCCCTCTGGCTGCATGATGCGGCTGTGGATATTATCATTCAGATAGGTTTCTAACAGTACGTCACGAACGAAGCGCACCAGGCGCGGGTCTTCGAGCGGGAACATCGTCTCGACGCGGCGGTTCAAGTTGCGCTGCATCAAATCGGCGCTCCCCAGATAGATTTCCTCGCGGCCCCCGTTGGAGAAATAGAAAATGCGGTTGTGTTCGAGAAAGGCTCCGACAATGCTGCGGACGGTGATGTTCTCGCTGTAGCCGGGGAGGCCGGGCCGCAGGCAGCATATGCCCCGTGGAATGAGGTCAACCCGCACACCGGCCTGTGATGCGCGGCAGAGCGCCTGAATCATCTGAGGGTCAACCAGCGAATTCATCTTGAAAATGAGCCGACCGTTTCCATGCTGCTGGTGGGTGCGTATCTCGCGCTCAATCAATTCGAGAAACCGCTCCCGGAGGGTCAGCGGCGCAACGAGGAGTTTGCGATAATCGCGCTTGCGGCTGTAGCCCGTCAGCGAATTAAACAGTTCGGCCACATCGGCCCCCAGCTCAGGGTGACAGGTCAGCACCCCGATATCCGTGTAGATACGCGCCGTCGTGGCATTGTAGTTGCCGGTGCCCAGGTGAACATAGAGACGGATACCGTCATCCTCCCGGCGCACGACCAGCGCGATTTTCGCATGCGTCTTGAGCCGGCGCACCCCATAGGCCACATGCACCCCGGCCCGTTCCAGCGCGCGGGCCCAGGTGATGTTATTCTCTTCATCGAAGCGGGCCTTGAGTTCGACCAGCACCGAAACCTGCTTGCCATATTCCCTGGCCTGCATCAGCGCGTTCACAATCGGCGCGTTGCTGCCGACCCGGTAGAGCGTCTGCTTGATGGCGAGCACGTGGGGGTCAACCGCCGCGCTCTGAATAAAGTCAATCACGGGAGAAAACGAATCGTAGGGATGATGGAGCAGAATATCCTGCTGGCGAATCGCGCTGAAGATATCGTGGTGGGCCTGGAAGATGGATGGAACGCCGGGCAGAATGGGCGGATCCTTCAAATCGGGGCGGTCGAGCTTGCCGAGCGACGACAGGTCGGCCAGACCAAGCGACCCCTCCACCACATACAGGTCCTTGGTATCCACCTCCAGCTTCCCCATGAGCAACTGGCGGATGCGCTCCGGCATCGCGCTGTCAACTTCGATGCGGACCACCTTGCCAAAGCGCCGCTGGCGAACTCCCTGCTCAATGGTGCGGAGCAAATCGTCCGCCTCATCCTCTTCAATCTCCATATCCGCGTCGCGGTGATGCGGAAGGGGTAGGCCTCGACCACCTCGACGCCGGGGAAGAGGGTAGGAAGGTGTGCCATGATAACCTGTTCGAGCCAGACAAAGCAATTCGGCTGGTCGGACGCCAGGTTTTCCAGCGGACCATCGCACCCGTTTCCTGACAGCGGAACCAGCCGCGGCAACACCTCAGCCGGGACCTTCAGGCGAGCAAAAAGTTCTCCCTGCTCTTTGTCTCGCACTACCACCGCCAGGTTGAGGCTCAGGTTCGAGATATGCGGGAAGGGATGGCCCGGGTCGAAGGCCAGAGGGGTAAGCACCGGGAAAATCTGACGCGAAAAATAGTCCGAGACGGCGGCCCGCTGTTCGGGGTTCAGGTGGGCATAGTCGTAGAGGTAGATACCATGGACCATCAAGGCGGGTTTCAGATCTTCCGTGAAAAGCGCTCGCTTTTGCTCAAGCAGCGGTTGCAGCGTTTCATAAATGGCCTGAAACTGTTCGTCCGGGGTCATCCCGTCCGGGGAGCGGCTCTTGACACCGGCGGCGATTTGCTGCTTGATGCCGCTCACCCGTATCATGAAAAATTCGTCCAGGTTTGAAGAAAAGATAGACAAAAACTTCACCCGTTCGAGCAGCGGGGTTTTCTGGTCAAAGGCCTCTTCCAGGACGCGCCGGTTAAAATCAATCCAACTTAGCTCGCGGTTCATAAAGAGCCGGTGGGTTTCTTGCTCTGGATGTTCACTTATCTGGAGGGTTTCCTGGTGGGTCATAGAGATTTCTCGCCTTCAGTAGAAACGATGGCTGGTCATCAATGCCAGGCCAAATCAGGCCATGACCGCATGACAACAAGCGTCTGTCGTACGTACCTATCAGTATATCAGGGGGATAGGAGAAGGGCAAGCCAGATACCACCGGATTCGCTGGCATCTGGTATAATGGGGAGGCGTGGCGAAGGAGCGGTCAGATGGGATGGGTATTCCACCATGCGCGTACTGGTGACTGGAATCAATGGGTTTGTCGGGGGACACCTGGCTGAACACCTGCTGAGTCTCGGAGGGTGGGAGGTCTGGGGGGTGGCCCGGCAGGAGCGCCACCGCCTATCCCACCTCCGCGAGTATGTCCGGCTGATACCGGCGGATGTTGGCAACCCGTCCCAGGTCTCGGAGGCGATTCTTCGGGTCCGACCCCAGGCGATCTTCCATCTGGCGGGGCAGGCGTTTGTGCCCGAGTCGTTTCAAGACCCGGCTACCACGCTGACGACCAATCTTCTTTCCCTGCTCTATATCTTCCAGGCGTTGCTGTCGCACCACCTCGCTGCGCGGGTGCTGGTCGTCGGTTCCTACGAAGTCTATGGGCAGGTTGACCCCAACGACCTGCCCATTGACGAAGCCACCCCCCTTCGCCCGACCAGTCCCTACGGCGTGAGCAAGGTGGCCCAGGATATGCTGGCTCTCCAGTATCACCTGAGCCACCACCTCGACGTGGTTCGCGTCCGCCCGTTCAACCACATCGGCCCGCGCCAGAACGAGCGTTTTGTGGCCTCGGCCTTCGCCCGTCAGATTGCCCTGGTGGAAAAGCGCCTGCTTCCGCCGGTCATCTCTGTCGGCAACCTGAATGCGCAGCGCGATTTCACCGATGTTCGTGACATGGTGCGAGCCTACCGCCTTGCGGTGGAGCGCGGCGAGGCCGGGCAGGTCTACAACATCGGCTCCGGGCAACCGGTCACTATTCGAGATATGCTCGACCATTTGCTCGCAGCCAGCCATGTTGAGATTGCTGTGCAGAATGACCCGCAGCGTATGCGCCCCATTGATGTCCCTACCGTTGTGTGCGATGCCCGCCGCTTCCGCGCTCAGACCGGGTGGGAACCGCAGATAGCGCTTTCCCAGACCCTCCAGGACCTCATGCAGGATTGGCGTGGCCGCGTGCAGAACGGAGATGCGGGGGATTAGTTGACTTTTCCTGCTGCTATGCGGTATGATTTCAGAAGCAACCAGATGGTACCGGGACTATCCCGAACGAACTCAGTATTTCAGGAGGATTGACTAATGAGGAAAATTGTTGGCGCATTTGCCTTTCTGCTTGGCCTCGCTATCGGGACGGTTGGTGGCGCTGCGCTGCTTGCCTATGCCTATCAGGCCGCCGGTCTCTATCCACCCGATGATGCTACCATCAAATTCATTGCCCGTGAGCGTGGGTGGCTGCGCGATGACGTCTAGCCCCGACCGGTCGGGGAGATACCGATAGAGACCGCGATACGGTAACCATTCGTTTCGTTTCTTGCTTGTGGCAGCGCAGGCTTCCCGGTCGTGGGGATGGACCCGCAACCCGGTCGCCTGTGCTTCTTTTCTCGGTTTGGGGCGCTCGCAAGGATGCAACGCCAGGGTGCAAAGGCGCAAAAGGAGGGAAGGTATGGCAATGCCCTGGCACGCCTTCTATGAGGAAAGCGTGCCGCTGACAATCACCTACCCGGAAAAACCACTCGATACGATGCTTACCGACGCTGCCCGACGCTACCCCCAGAACCGGGCAATGAGCCTGGTTCTGAGCTACGCCGCCGGGGGGCATCTCATGGTTGGCAGCCGGACGAGCTACGCAAAGCTGGACGAACAGGTCAGCCGGATGGCAACGGCCCTCTACCAGATTGGTGTGCGCAAGGGGGGGCGGGTCGGGTTGATGCTGCCCAACTGCCCGCAGTTTGTCATTGCCTTCTTTGCCATTGTGCGCCTGGGCGCGGTAGTGGTCAATATCAACCCGACCTATACCAGCCGCGAACTGGGCATTCAGTTGCATGACAGCGGCACCGAAACGATTATCCTGCTCAATCTGTTCTGGCCGCGCCTGTGTGAGATTCAGACCGAAACCCCCATCAAACGGGTTATTGTCACCTACCTTCACGAGATGCTGCCGTTTCCGTTGGACCTGCTCGTCTCCAGCCGCCAGCGCCGAGAAAAAGACTGGGTGACGGTCCATCCGGAGCACGATATCTTCTTCTTCAAGCGCCTGCTGAAAACCTACGGCCCGACCCCGCCGAAGGTGGATATCCGCCCGGATGATGTGGCCCTGTTTCAGTATACGGGCGGCACGACGGGCACCCCGAAGGCGGCAATGCTGACGCACTTCAATATGCTGGCAAACACCATCCAGATTGCGGCCTGGTTCACTGGCAAGGAGGAAGCCCGCGAAAAGATTATGGCAGCTATTCCCTTCTTCCATGTCTACGGGTTGACCGCCGGCATCCTGCTGACGACCGGCATTGCCGGCGAGATGGTCATGGTGCCCACCCCGCGCCAGATAGCGCATGTCATGCAGGTGCTCCAGAAGGAACGCTGCACGTTTTTTCCGGGGGTTCCTGCTATGTATATCAGCATTGTCAACCACCGCCGGGTGCAGCACTATGACCTGGGGAGTGTTCGGGCCTGTCTCAGCGGGTCGGCCCCCCTGCCGATGGAAATCCAGGAGAAGTTCGATGCGCTCACCGGTGGGCGGCTCGTTGAGGGGTATGGGTTGACGGAGGCAGCGCCCGTCACCCACTGCAACCCGATCCACGGTTTGCGGAAGGCTGGGAGCATTGGTATCCCCTTTCCGGACGTTGAGGCCCGGTTGGTGGACCTGGAGACCGGGGAAGAATTGCCCATCGGGTCGGATGCGGTGGGGGAGTTGTGCCTTCGTGGTCCCCAGGTGATGAAGGGCTACTGGAACCGTCCCGACGAAACGAGCGCGACGATTGACGAGGCCGGGTGGCTGCACACGGGCGATATCTGCAAGACGGATCAGGATGGCTATTTCTACATTGTTGACCGCAAGAAGGATATGATCATCACCCAGGGGTTCAAGGTGTTGCCGCGAGACGTAGAAGAGGTGCTGTTTATGCATCCGAAGGTGCAGGAAGCTGTGGTGGTTGGGTATCCTCTCCCCACCCGCGGCGATGA
Organism: Chloroflexaceae bacterium; assembly: GCA_012032475.1. Lineage (GTDB taxonomy): Bacteria > Chloroflexota > Chloroflexia > Chloroflexales > Chloroflexaceae > JAAUSY01. Next base: position 2,475 of record JAAUSY010000087.1, on the reverse strand, counting down.
AATCGTCAAAGCCTATATTGTGCCGCTGCCGGGGTCGAACCCGACGGTCCGGGAGATTAAGGATTTCTGCAAGCTGCATCTGGCGGCCTACAAGCTCCCGCGGAAGATTGAGTTTCGGAGCGAGTTGCCCAGAACGGTGGTCGGCAAGGTGTTGCGGCGGGTGCTGGTGGATGAGGAGCGGGAGCGGGTGCAGGCTCGCCTGGCAAAGGGCGGCGGGGAGGAGCCGGGCAATGGCGAAAATGGCGAAGAGGATGAGGAATAGGGCGGGAGGATGAGGGAACGATGGCGCATCCCCTGCTGCGGATGGCGCTGCGCCGGGCGCGGCCCGGCACCGGGTCATCAGAGAGCTTTCTTGGACGGAGAACTGCCGTGCAACCATTGCCTATCGCCAATTTGCCATCCATCCTCGCAGGTATTCCCTGGGTGCTGGTCGGTGGGTTGGCAACGCGGGCCTATATGCCAGAGCGTATCACCCAGGATGTGGATATTCTGATCCATGCGGAGCACGAATGGCGGGCACGAGCGGCATTGGTCGCAGCAGGGTACCGAATCGAGGGGGAATTCTCTATCGGGGGATTCTCGGTTCGCGGGATGGCCGCGGATGAGGGTGCGCCCCCGCTGGATGTTCTGACCTCGCGTGCGCCCTGGGTTGAGCAGGCGCTCAACCAGCCGGGGTATGACGAAGCCGGTTTGCCGGTGATGCCACGTCCCTACCTGATTCTGCTCAAGCTCCAGGCAGGCCACCTGCGCGATCTCGATGATGTGCAGCGGATGCTTCGCGATACGCCCCCTGAGGAGCGGCAGGCGATTCGTTTGCTGGTGGCTCGCTACGCCCCCGATGGGGTTGAGGATTATGATATCCTGGTGCAGCTTGCGGACATCGAGTTTGGGGCGGCTCCCTGAACGGAACGATACGGAACGATACGGAACGAGGGATGCGTGCAGTTTGACGGTGTCGGGGAAGGAGAAAGGAGAGGTCGTTATGCCGACTGGTCGTGGTTGTGGTCGTGGTTGTGGTCGTCGTCCTTGTCCTTGTCCCCGTCCCCGTCGCCGTGCTGCACCCGTATCATGATGCGCTGGTCGCCGGAGAGGTAGCCAAGCACCAGCGACACCACCGCGATGATCAATCCGCCCAGGAAGGCAGACCAGAAGCTCTCGACCCGAAACTGGATGCCAACGTAGTCGGCCAGGGCGGAAGACAGGGTGAGCAGCAGGGCGTTGACGACCAGGCCAAACAGGCCGAGCGTGAAGATGGTCAGCAGGACGGTGAATGGTCGGAGCAGGACATTCAGCAACCCGAAGAAGAGGGCGACAATGCCAAGCTGCCACCCCGGCCCCTCAAAGCGAATGCCCGGCACGCTCCACACCGCGGCAAAGATAGCCAGCGTGCTGATGAGCCAGCGCAGCACCCACCGACGAAGGTCTATGAATGGAACCGGTTGGGGGGACTGGTCAGTGTTCATGGGATTGACCGAGACAGAGATGGTCCGGCAAATGGTGGAAATCTGTTCGGCGTGGTTGGCACCTGTTCAGACGACATCTTTGCTATTATACTCCACGTCGGCAGTAGTTTCAAGCAAGCAAGAAGGGGAAAAGGAGCAGCGAGATGATGGGTTCGAGCTATAGCCGCCTGTTCCGTCCGGTGGAGCAGCAGGCCCGCGCCGAGGGCAAGGGAGAGTATTTTCGGTTGCACCGACACCGCTATCTGGCTCTGCTCGCGGCGCTGGATGCTGCGCCTGGGGCGCGGGTGCTGGAGGTCGGGGTGACGCCCGGCCAGTTGACTCACCTGCTCGTCAGGGCCGGGTACCGGGTCAGCGGGGTGGATCTCAATCCGGGCCCGCGCCGGGCGCTGTGGAGGCAGCTCGGCGTTCAGGTATGCCAGATGAACCTTGAACGACAGCCGCTCCCCTTTGCCAGCGAGTCGTTCGAGCGGGTGGTATTCTCCGAGGTGCTTGAACACCTGGTCTATTCGCCGCTGCCGGCCCTGCGCGAGTTTCGGCGCGTGCTCAAGCCAGGGGGCCGCTTGTTGCTCACGACTCCTAACGAACTGTATCTGAAGAGCCGCCTGCACACGCTGGTTCGGATGTTTTCGTGGAAGAGCCGCGACACGCGTGAGGAGTTTCGCCACCAGATGCTCCTGGAAGGCGAGGCTCGCTATACGACGCACAGCCGCACCTATACGATGGATGAGGTGTGCTGGTTGGTTGAACAGGCGGGGTTGCGGGTGGTGCAGCGCCGCTATGAAGCAGCCTGGGAGCGGGTGGGGGTGGAGGTCGGGCGGCTGTGGAAGCGCCCGCAGCGGGTTGTGGCGAAGGGGGTGCTTGCGGCAATTACCGGCTTGCTCCCGCCCACGCGCTCGATGCTGCTGGTGGTGGCTGAGCGAAGGACGGGGGGGGTGAGGAGGTTTGGGTCCCTGGATAGGTGCCTGGAAACCGGGTGGATGGGGTATGAAACCAGTCGAACGTCTCGAAGCGC
>JAAUSY010000086.1 GCA_012032475.1 Chloroflexaceae bacterium | reverse complement strand
GAGCCGAATACGCCCCGGTCACTGGCGAGAGTGCCCGATTGATGGAATACAGAAAATCGTGGGCCGTCACCCGGCGTGCCCGTATCGTCACCAAACCTGAGATTGCGCCGGATATGGAACGTATACGTTCTGCCATCCTCGCTCACCTGCCAGCTTTCGGCCCCATCCGGCTGCACCATCAGGTCTTCGTCCAGGCGCACCAACCCCCCGAACACCAGGTTCATTACCGTAATGGACTGCTGTTCTCCGGCGTGGGCCGGGTCGAGCGAAGCCAGGTCTTGCACCCCCACAATGCTCCAGCGCAGTTCGCCCCCGCGTGGCAAACCATCGGGGAGCACCGCCGCTTCGGGGGTGCAGGCTACCAGCAGCAAGCCCACCCCCACCACCAGAGCTATCAGTGTCACTACCAGACCCGCCCAACCCCACCAGGGGGCACATTCGGTTGCCATCGGGTCAAAAAAACGGTTTTTCTCGCTCATCTCTCATCTCTCATCTCTCATCTCTCATCTCTCATCTCTCATCTCTCATCTCTCGTCGCTCGTCACTCGTCACCGGTGGGATGCTGGAACCCAAGCACCCCGGCGAGTTCGGCCAGCGTTGCCTGGGCCGCCTCGATATCCCGTCCCTCGGCAGCGGCCCGAAGCACCTCGTGGGCCGTCCTGGTGAGAACATCCAGCGCCAGCGGCGTATTCAGGTCATCGGCCAGTGCCGCCCCGAAAGCCTCGCGGGCCCGGCTCACGTCCAGCGCGGTTGCCGCCCCCCCGGTGGCCCTGAGCGCGTCGTGCAGGTGGCCTGCCTGCCCCCCGGCCCCGCCCACCTCCCCCCGCTCATAGGGGAAGATATCGCGATAGGGAACATGCAGCAGGTACCAGCGGAGGGCATTCGCCTGGTGCTCTTGCAAGGCTTTGTGGGCAAGCACCAGGTTACCCAGCGACTTGCTCATCTTTTCACCATCCAGGTAGACCATCCCCACATGCACCCAGAAGCGCGAGAAAGGGCGCTTCCCCGTCACAGCCTCGCTCTGCGCAATCTCGCACGAGTGGTGCGGAAAGAGCAAATCGCTGCCACCCCCATGGATATCAATTTGCGGGCCAAGGTAGCGGGTCGCCATCGCGCTGCACTCAATGTGCCAGCCGGGCCGCCCCATCCCCCAGGGACTTTCCCAGGTCGGTTCGCCGGGTTTGCCAGTTTGCCAGAGCACAAAATCCAGCGGGTCACGCTTGCGGGGGTCGTTGGGGGTGTTGCCCCGCTGGTTGGCTGTTGCCAGCATCGCTTCATACCCCATCCGCGCCATCGCCCCGAAGTTCGGGTCGGTGTGAATATCGAAATAGACATTTCCCTCGCACACGTAGGCATGCCCCAGGCGCACGAGGTGTTCATTCATCTCAATCACCGCGGCTATCTCCTCGCTGGCCTTCGGAAGGTAGGTTGGCGCAATCATATTGAGCGCGGCACAATCCGACACAAAGCGCTCAAGCTCGCGTCGGGACAATTCCTGCCAGGAAATACCATCCCGCTCGGCCCGCTCGAAGAGCGGGTCATCCACATCCGTCACATTCTGGCAATAGCGCACCTCGGCTCCGCGCCAGCGCAGGTAGCGTATCAAAACATCGAAGACCAGGTAGGTTCGGGCATGCCCGACGTGGGTCGTGTCATAGGGCGTAACCCCACAGACATAGAGCGTCACCGGGCGTTCGGCGGCGGTTGGTATCACAAATGGCTCTCTGGTCGCAGTGAACGAATTATACAGATACATCAAAAGTCCCTCCCTGGTGAACTGGTGAACTATCGAATGAGACGAACGTATTATTGACCGAGGTCTTCATACCCCGCACCTCCGAATCGCACCGCAGCGTTGGACGGACGGCCACAATGGTCATATCATCGTGCTGCTCGGCAAACCCCATAAAGTTTTGCACCTGTTTGAGCACCAGATCCACCAGCAGATGAACATCGTCCGGGTTCGCAATACTCTCCAGAAGGTGTTCCAGGCGCTCGAATCCGAACATCTCGCCCCGCTCGTTGTGCGCTTCAACGATTCCATCACTCACAAACAACAGGATATCGCCCGGTTCGAGCGACACCGTGACACTGTGGTAGTGCGCCGATGGCATAGCCCCGATGGGCAACCCTCCGACCTCAACAAAGGCACACATCGAAGACGGGCGATGGTGATTGGACAATGGCGGCAGCGTTGGATATTCCGCCTCCAGTTCGGTCCCCACCCCGCTTCCCCGGCGAATGAGCAGCGGCGCAATCATCCCGGCATTGGCAACCACCATGGTGCGCGATGGAAGATCGAACACGGCATAGAGCAGGGCCGCATTCATCTTATTCGATTGGAACCGGACATGCAACAGGCGATTGAGCGCTGTGAGCACCTCCGCCGGCTGCATAATCTGCCGGGCCTGGGACTCGACCATGCTGCTCGTCAGCGCCATCAGCAGCGCCGCGCCGATGCCCTTGCCGGAGATATCCCCAATCGAAATTGCGGCCCGTCTTTCCGAAAGCGAAATGTAGGAATAGAAATCGCCCCCCACCTCGTAGGCCGGGATAGAGCAGGCATCCACATTCAGGGTATCGTGCCCCCAGGGAGGTTGGGTTGGGAGCAACCCCATTTGAATATCGCGGGCCAGGGCCAATTCCTGGCGCAGCCGGGCGTTCTGCTGCTCAATCTCCGAAAGACTCGCCTGCAACTGCTCGGCCATCTGATTGAAGGTCTGGGCAAGTTGCGCCATTTCGTCGGTGCCTCGCACCTCAATGCGGTGCGCCAGGTTGCTTTCGCCCAGGGCCATCGCCCCCTCGCGCAGCGCCTTGAGTGGGCGCAGAAATTGTTGCGCCGTCAGCAACCCCCACCCCAACCCGATGAGGCCGACCATCGCCACCAGGGTTCCCAGGAGCAGCATGTTGTTCCACACATTGCCAAAGGCAACGCCGAGCGGCTTCTCGACCATCACCGACCAGTTCCCCGGACTGACGGGCGAGAGCACCCCAAGCACCATCTTCCCGTCGGCCCGCTCATAGAACAACACCCGGCTATTGCCGCGGTCAGAGGGGGCTTCTTCGGCCTCGACCTTGAGCAGCGTTTCGAGATCCGCAGCGGGAGGCGACCAGTCTGGCTGGCTTCCTTCGAGCGTAATCTCGTTGTGCTCGTTGATGAGATACGCAACGTTGGAGGATTCTTCTCGCCCGACCATGCGCAGCGCCACCGCTATCGGCGTCGCGCTGACCTCGGCGCGGATGGCCCCGACCACCTGGCGCTGGTCGTTGCGGAGCGGCAGGGCAATCACAAAGGCCTGCTGCCCATCGCTGGTGTGGGAGATATCGCTCCGATACCCGGTGCCCCCCAACGCCTGAAGAACCGCAGGGTCATCCGTCTGGCGGGCGTATTCGTCCGGGGAAAAGATGCGTTCCTGCGACAGGTGCGTTATCTCCGAACGGTTCAGCGTGAACATCGAAAGGTCCCGCAGGTTGGGATAGTTCACCGTGATAAGCTCCTGGGCAATCCGGTTGCGCTGGTCGCGGAAGCGCATGGTCTGAAGCGTCCGCCCGGTTTTGAGCAACTGGGCTTCAATCCCAGAGACGTAGGTTGAGACCTCGCGGGCCGCCTGGGTACTCAGGGTAATCTGCTCATCGAAGACCAGTTCCTGCTGGGTACGAAAATTGAGAAAGATGAGCAGCGTTCCAACCAGCATGAGCGGCAGGGTTGAAGAAAGCAGATAGGACCACCGCAGACGGGTGCTGATGCTGTGCTGCCGTGGTTGCGGCTTTTGCTGCTGCTGTTCCCGTGCTGGCAGTGGCCCATGGTGCTGGCTGCGAACACGGCGAAGGAGACGTTGAACCATCAGAGTCCCCACCTACGCTCCGAGACCGATTCCGACCCAATATTCCCCGGTCTTAGCATTATAGCATAGGTACCTCTCTGACTGGTGTTTTTGCGGGCCGCCTTGCGGCGAAGGAGACCAAACCAACCGCGGCCCACTGGACAGCAACGGTCACTCGTGATACACTGCACTCCATTATGTATGCATACCCCCCCCTGAAAGGAAACTGGCCTGGGAGGGTCTGGTCATGCCAGTAAGGAAAAAGGAAAGGACGGTTCAACCGTGTTACCACTACCCCGTGCCCTGCGTCGTCTGGGAGTCGCCCTGCTGGTTCTGGGAGTCGCAGGAACCGGTGTTCGATATTACCTCAATCGCATGCACACCGCCCAAACTTCTCCGCCCCAACCGCTCATAGATTGGGACCGCGCCCGCAAGGTGGCGCTGAAAGTCTCGCGGTGGGAGCAGGCTCCCCTGCACGACCGCGCCTACCGCCAGGCTCAATACGCCCGCATCGTGGCGCAGTGTGAGCCGCGTATTGCGGAGTATCTTGGGGTATCCCTGCCCCAACCCATCACCCGCGTCTACGTGCTTGACCGCCGCGAGTGGCTGGAGGCCAATTTCAGCTCCTTCGAGCAACTGTTGGCCCCCATTGAAGAGATATATCAGCGACGGGCCAGGCACCGTGGCGGGGTAAACCTGCTGGCCGGCGATATCCAGCGTTCCCTGCTGAGTGTCCAGACCGGCGTGCTCCTGGGGTTCCTCGGACGGCGCGTGCTTGGGCAATATGACCTGAGCCTGCTCTCGCCGGACCCCTCCACCCAGGGGTCGCTGTACTATGTCGAACCGAATATCAAGATGGTGCAGGCCGGCCTTGGTCTCAGCGATGAAGAGTTTCGCTTGTGGATTGCGCTTCACGAGACGACCCATGTCTTTGAATTTGAGGCATACCCGTGGGTGCTTCCCCATTTCCGCCGCCTGATTAGGGACTACTTCGATCAGGTTTCGGAGCAGGTGGATACCCTGGGCAGCGGCTTGTGGCGGTTGGTCGGGCGGGTTGGGCAGCACATGGGGAGCCGCGGTGGCGTCGAGCGGCTTGGGCGGTCGCTGTGGCACCTGGTGAGCGGAGCCGAGCCGGCCCCTGGAGGGGACAACACCCATCACTGGATCGAGATGGTGCTCACCGATGAACAGCGCCGGATTTTCGACCAACTTCAGGCGTTGATGTCGCTCGTTGAAGGGTACAGCAACCATATCATGAACGCGGTCGGGAAGCAGTTGCTCCCCTCATTCGCCCTGATAGAGCAGCGCATGGAACAGCGCAAACGCTCCAGACCGCTCATGGAAAGAATATTCTATCGCCTCACGGGGATGGACCTCAAACTGGTGCAATACGAGCAAGGTGAAACCTTCGTCGCCACGGTCGTTCGCGAGCGGGGGATGGCCTTTGCCTCGCAAGTCTGGGAAGGGGCCGAGAACCTCCCGACCCTTGAGGAAATTCGCCACCCACAACAGTGGATAGAACGGATAGAATGCCAGAAACCGTAGCCGGTTTGCCAGGGTCGCGGGACCGCCGGCAACCGCCCTCATCACCGCCATCACTCGCCCGGTGCAGGGCCGCGGCCGGACAGAGCATCCCACCAGAGCAACCAGTTGGGTTTGACCGGCGGGCGGGGGAGGGGGTCGGGGAGGACCGGGGTGGGTTCGGGAGGCGGAGACAGAAAGCGGGGGAAAAGGACGATATCACCCTCACGCGCATAGCCCAGTTGCTCACGGGCAATCCGCTCAACATACACATCGGATTCAGCGTACTCCACGGCTCCGTGGAGACGCTGCGTTTCCGCCTCAAGGTACCGGATTTCGGAGGCCAGGGCGATGCGTTGGGCTTCCAGGCGGGCAATCTGCATCACCTGACGGACGAAGTGAAATAGCAAGGAACCGATGAGGAATAGCAACACCAGCATCACCAGGTGGGTGGTGCCTCGCTTGAACGGTTCATGGTGAGGGGGCATGCGCGCTACTCATCACTCGCCACGAAATTGACCCGACCCCGCGACCCGGCGATGGGATAGAGTGGGCTAGTGGTGGTTGTCCCCATAGTCTTCGGCAACTTTCGGCGCTTCCAGCAGCAGGGGTTCGTCTCCAGTCACCTGCATCGCACTCTGCCCCCGGAACAACCCGCCCGGCTCGATATGCAGCGCCGCCGTCGTAATATCTCCCCACACCTTCCCGGTGGGAGATATCTCCAGGCTCTCGGCAGCCGTAATTTCTCCTTTGACTGCGCCCGATACATGCACACGCTGCGCCTTGATGGTCGCGATGACGCGGCCTGTTTCCCCGATGATCAGGTTCCCCAGCACCTCCACATCACCCTCCAGCGACCCTTCAATCCGGACATTACCATCGGAGGTGAGCGTCCCGACGATGCGGGTATTGGCTCCGATAATGGTTTCGGGCTTGGTGTGAACGATGGTGGCGGCTTCTATCGGTTTTTTCCCTGTTCCAAACATAACTCCTCCTGCTGAGTCGTTTCGCTATTATAAACGACGTGCGGGGTTTCAGCAAACAGGGAAACAGGGAACGTGCTTGCGCCCCCGTTTCTCGTGACCCGTCACGCGTCGCTCATCACGCGTCACCCACCACGCGTCACCCATCACAGACATGAACGGTCAACCAGCCATTTGCTTTCATAGGGTTCCAGAAAGATACGCCCATCCTGAGTCAGCGGGCGGCCATCGCGGTCGAGCACATCACGGACTTCACCATTGAGACCCGCATGCCCTATCAACTCGGCGGAAATGCTCTGGGTGTGTTCGTGGAAGTTTGCCAGCAGCAGCAGGTTGCCATAGGCTCGCTGACGGACCAGGGCAAAGACATGGGGGTTGTCGGTCCACATCGGTTGGGTGGTGGCCGAGCCGTGAACCGCCGGGGTCGAGGCACGGGTCTCCACGAGCCGTTGCAGACCGGCGTGGAGGTAGCCAGTCACACTGCGCGGGTCGCGGCGTTGGGGAGCACTGGCCCAATCCATCGCAGGCCGGTGCATCCAGCGCGTATCGTTTGCCAGGGTGGGGTCCCTCTGAAACGACCAGTCGTTGAGTTGTCCCAGTTCGTCACCCATATAGATGATAGGAATACCGCCGAAAGCCATAATGACACTGTACATCAGCAGAATACGCCGCACCGCCATACTGAGGCGGTAGAGGCTGCCACTCGCTATCCCCTGCTCCAACCCCACCAGAGAGGCGGTCATCCCACTGATGCGGGCATCGCCGGTGACCGGGTTATATTGAAAGAGCGCCCCCCTGGCAAACGAGCCAGGAAAGTTCCCGCTGTAGAAATGGTTGAGGAACTGGCGGTGGAGGTAGCCGTTTTCTCCCACTGCCGCCGCGTTTTCGTCGGTGATGGCCCACCCGATATCGTCGTGGCAGCGGATATAGGTCAGCCAGGTAGTCCCCGGAGGGGTAGCCGGCATCTGGTGCAGCGAGTGAGTCAGCAGTGCGACCTGACGGGTCGCCAGGGTGCTCCACAGCAGCACCATCAACTGATTGTGGTAGGCCAGTTCGCACCGCTTCCCGATGGACGGGCCTTCTCCCAGATAGGCTATCAGCTTATGGGGCGGGACAATCGCCTCGGCTTTGAAGATGACGGTCGGAGCCACAATCCGGGCGACCGCACGAAAGGCTGCCAGCAGCAGGTGGGCTTCTGGTTGGTTCTGGCAATCGGTGCCCAGATTCTTCCAGATAAAGGGGATGGCATCGAGCCGCAACACGTCTACCCCTTTGTTCGCCAGGAACATCATGATATCGGCCATCTCGCAGAAGACCGCCGGGTTGCGATAGTTAAGGTCCCACTGATACGTATGAAACGTCGTCCAGACCCATCGTCCGTGCTCGCCCATCTCCGGAACCCATGTGAAATTGCCGGGGGCAAACTCAGGGAACACTTCCGGCAACGTCTGCTCATACTGGTCGGGCAGAACACGGTCTTCGAACGTCAGATAGTAATCCAGATAGGTCGGGTCGCCAGCCAGTGCCCGCTGCGCCCACGCATGTTCTCGGGACGTGTGATTCATCACGATATCAATGCAGAGGTAGATATTGCGGTTACGTAGCTCACGTTCCAGAATTTCCAGGTCTTCCATCGTGCCAATTTTCGCGTCAACCGAGCGGTAATCCCGGATAGCATAGCCGCCATCGTTCGGGCCCTCGCGGGTTTCGAGCACCGACAGCAGGTGCAGGTAATTGACCCCCAGTTCTTGCAGATAGTCAATATACTGCAAGATACCCTGGAGCGAACCAGCAAATCGTTCAACATAGCACATATAGCCAAGCATCGTCTCATGCTGAAACCAGTCCGGGGTCATATGGTGCTCAATATCCATCAGGCGCAGTTCTTCCGAACGCTCCACATAGTTTTTGACCATGATATCGCCAAGGCGCTCCAGGTGGTGTCGGAAGTCAGAACGTTTGCTATAGACCAGGGACAGCGGCTCGTACAGGTCGCTGAAATAGCGCCCCAGGCGGAGCATAAACAGGTCGGCATCGCGGGAGGCACATTGTTCGCGCAGGGAAGGTTCCAGATATCGCTTCAGGTGGTCGAACGCCTGCCGCGTAGCCCTGGGCATGTGTTGAATATTGTGCATGGTATGGTACTGATATATCCTCTTCTTTTCTTTTATTATCCCTATGGTAGAGCGGTTTCAAGATATCTCGGCACCCGGAGCCAGTATCCCCAGAATGTGCCCGATACCCTGGAGCGGTACCTCGGCCTGCTCCGGGCGGTGGTGCAACTCATACCCCAATTCGTAGAAGCTGTGTTCGAGGAGGTAGGCATCCAGCAAGACCTGGGTCTCCTCGCGGGTCTGGAGCAGAAGGGGCGCTTCGCGCAGGTTTTCAAGATAGGTTTGGAGGAACGCAACCGACACCCACTGCCACCAGAAGTGGACCCACGAGAGCCGAATGGGGCGGCTGACTGCCTCAGCCGAATGAGCATGAGGCCGAATGGCCGGGGGTTGGAGCGCCAGCGCTACGGCGTAGTGGAAGGAGCGGAGCATACTGGCAACATCTCGCAGGGGAGAAACTTTGATACGCCGCTCATCGAGTGAGCGGGAGGAGTCGCCCTCAAAGTCGGTGATGACGAAATCCTCACCGGTGCAGAGGATTTGCTCCAGGTGGTAGTTGCCGTGGCACCGGATGCGCATGGCCGTGATTTTGCGGTCGCGGAAGGGCTGAAAGTGGCTCCGCAAACCCGGCTCGTGCGCCAGCACCCGGCGGGCGTCTTCACGCACCTCCGGGGGGACGTAGTCAAGCTGCTTCTGGAGCATCCGGACAGTGCGGTCCATCAGACCGATCATCGTGTGGTAAAACGGTCGCTGGAAGAAGTCGGTAAAAGGCTCAGGCACAAAGTTCGGGTCGTCGGTTTCCTGCGACAGCGCCATGTGGAGTTCAGCCGTTCGCTGCCCCAGGAGCCGCGCCGTATCCAGGTAGGGGCCAATCAAGCGCTGCGCCAGAGAAGGCACGGCTCCGCTGGCAAGGTCGAGCAGGTGCCCCGCCGGGAGGGGAAGCGCCTGCTCGAACGGCGCGTGCGCCAGCACCCGTTCGATATAGGGTAGTAGCTGGTTCTGGGTATCGTGCCAGGCTGTGCCCTGGTTGGCAACCCCCGCGTGCAACACTCCCAGGGTGATGGGAGGTGTGTTTTTCTGCACATACTCGATAGCCCCGTGGACCATGAGGGTACGGGCGGGGGAAACCTTTTCGGTGAGAAAGCGCCCGATTTCCAGTTCAGGGTTGACTCCCGTTTCAACCCGCCGGAAACACTTCAGGGTCCAGGCTTCCCCATAGACAACGGTCGTACTACTCTGGTCGGCGGTGGCAACTGGCGAGGTGCTGGTCGTCGTGGGAGCAAGCGAAGTATTGCCCGGCGTCTCCTCCGCAGCTTCCGTGGGCGGGGCGGGGGGAGGAGATGGAGCAAAGGAAACATCCTCGGTCGGGATATGGGGCGAGACTTCGCCTATCCGCGCCTCAGAAACCGACAGGAACGACCGGGTGGGATAGGTCATAATCTCACCGGCGCTCCCGCGGAAGGTGCGGTGCTGGGCAATAGATTCGAGCAGCGACACGGCAAAATGGGTATCTCGCAGGGCATCGTAGAGGATACCCGCTTCGCCGGTCTTTTCGAAGCGCAACCGAGTTGCAATAACCTGGGAACGAGTTTCCTCGATGTGGGCGGCTTGTTCGCCCGATGCAAACGTCAGCGGCAGAACGTAGGCCTCCTGGTCGCCTTCGGGATACTCAACCTGCACTAGCGTCACATAGCCTACCGAAGGCATATCGGAGGACGCACCGACGGGGGTGGGGGTCGGGATGAGGATGGGGATAGGGATAGTCTCCAGGATACGGAGGCGCTGGATCGTGCGATGTTTTCCGCCAAACCAGCGCCGCTGTTTCAGATAATCGGGCAGTATCTCCGCGAGCCTGGCTCTGGCCCATCCACTGGAAAAGACCGTCGTCCAGTCTTCGGCTATCGTCAGGGTGGGGACGCGCTCCTTCCAGGGGACCGGCACCGTCTGGCGCAGCGGCTCCGGCTGGTGCTCCAGGACAAACCAGTAGAACCCGTAGGGTCCCATCGTGAGGAAGTAGGGCAGTTCGCCAATGGGGGGAAAACGGGTTTGCCCCGACATCTCCACCGGCGTTCGGCCCGCAAAGGCCGCAAGGTCAAGCTCGACGCTCTGGACAAACCGCGAGAGATTGGCAACCACCAGGACCGGCTCATCCAGTTCGTCCGGCTCCCGGTCCTGGTCCCGGTCCCGCCGGTCCGGTCCCTGGTCGTGGCGGAGGAAAGCCAGCACCTTCTGGTTGTCCGGGGCGAGGAATTGCAGGCTGCCCCGACTGAAGGCACGAGAGGTCTTGCGGGTGGCAATGAGTTGGCGGGTCCAGTGCAGGAGCGAATAGGGGTTGTGCTGCTGGGTTTCAACGTTGACCGCTTCGTAATGGTATTCCGGGTCTATGATGACCGGCAGGTAGATACGCTGCGGGTTGGCCCGCGAGAACCCGGCGTTGCGTTCGTGGCTCCACTGCATGGGGGTGCGCACCCCGTCGCGGTCGCCCAGGTAGATATTGTCGCCCATCCCGATTTCATCGCCGTAGTAGATAACGGGGGTGCCGGGGAGCGAGAAGAGCAGGCTGTTGAGCAACTCAATCTGCCGGCGGTCGTTCTGGAGCAGGGGGGCAAGCCGCCGCCGAATCCCCAGGTTCACGCGGGCACGGGGGTTGCGGGCATAGACACGATACATGAACGACCGTTCCTCTGCTGTCACCATCTCCAGGGTCAATTCATCGTGGTTGCGCAGAAAGAGCGCCCATTGCGAAACCTGGGGGATGGCGGGGGTGTGGTTCAGGGTTTCAGTGATGGGAAAGCGGTCTTCCATCCGAATGGCAATGAACATGCGCGGCATCAGCGGGAAGTGAAACGCCATGTGACATTCATCCCCATCACCAAAGTAGGCGACCGCATCCTCCGGCCACTGGTTGGCCTCGGCCAGGAACATACGGTCGGCGTAGTGGGCATCTGCGTATGCCCGCAGCTTCTTCAGGAAGGTGTGGGTTTCGGGCAGGTTTTCGCTGTTGGTCCCCTCCCGCGCATACAGGTAGGGAATAGCGTCCAGGCGCAGGCCATCCACCCCCATCCCAAGCCAGAAATCGAGTATCTTGAAAATTTCCTCCTGCACATCGGGGTTGTCGAAATTCAGGTCCGGCTGGTGCGAATAGAAGCGGTGCCAGTAGTAGGCTCGCGCCACCGGGTCCCAGGCCCAGTTCGAAAATTCGAAATCCTTGAAGATAATGCGGGCTTCCTGGTAGCGGTCGGGGGTATCGCTCCACATGTAGAAGCTGCGGGCCGAGCTATCCGGCGGAGCACGCCGCGCCCGCTGAAACCAGGGATGGTCCATCGAGGTGTGGTTGATAACCAGTTCGGTGATAACCCGCAGGTCGTGCTGGTGGGCTTTGTCGAGGAAGGCGCGAAAATCGTCCAGGGTGCCATACATAGGATGCACGTCGGTGTAGTTGGCAATATCATAGCCGTCATCGCGCAACGGCGAGGGGTAGAAGGGCAGCAGCCAGATGGCGGTCACCCCCAGGTCTTGTAGATAGTCCAACTTTTCGGTCAACCCCTGGAAATCGCCCACCCCGTCGTCATCGCTGTCAGCAAATGAGCGTACGTGAAGCTGATAGATGAGCGCGTCCTTGTACCAGAGGGGGTCGGGTTCAAATGGCATAGAACTGGGTCACATAGTCCTTGAGCATGCGCCGGGTGCTGAAGTGAGGCGCGACCGTCAGAATAGCTTCTTTGCACACGGACACCCAGGCGTTCGGAACATCCCCATCGTCGCGCTGGTCGTAGAACATGGGGATAACCTCGTGCTCCAGAAGGTGGTAGAGCGCCTGGGCATCGCTGCGGTCCTGCTCCTCCGGGTCGTCAAATTCGCGTTCCTCCCCGATAGCCCACCCGTTGCGCCCGTTGAAGGCTTCGGGCCACCAGCCATCCAGCACGCTGATGGTCGGCACCCCGTTCAGGCACGCCTTCTGACCGCTGGTGCCGCTGGCTTCGTAGGGGCGGCGCGGCGTGTTGAGCCACACATCCACCCCTTTGACCAGTTCTCGCCCGACTGCAATGTCGTATTCTTCGAGGAAGACGATACGACCAGCCAGCCCCGGCTGAAGCGAGAACTGGTAGATAGCTCGAATGAACTGCTTGCCCGCCTCATCCGCCGGGTGCGCCTTGCCGGCAAAGATGATCTGGACCGGGCGACCGGGGCGGTTGAGAATAGCCTTGAGGCGTTCCAGGTCCTGGAATATCAGCGTGGCCCGCTTGTAGCTGGCAAAGCGCCGCGCAAAGCCAATGCTCAGGGCGTCTTCTTCCAGCACCGGCCAGACCGCGGGGGTCTGCTCCAGGCGCTGGTAGCGCTGGCGGACCTGTTCGCGCACGAAGGCGACCATCGTATGGCGGAGGCGGCGGCGCACGCTCCACAGCACATCGTTGGGGATGTCGGCAACTCGCTGCCACCGGTCCGGGTCGTCCAGGTACGTTTCCCACCCCGCTCCCAGGTAGGTATCATAAATCTGGCGCAGCTCCGGGGCGAGCCACGAAGCAGTATGGACGCCGTTGCTGATGGACGTAATGGGCACGTCGTCGCTGCTGGTGTCCGGATACATCCACTGCCACTTTTCGCGCAGGACGTGGCTGTGGAGCTTGCTGACGCCGTTGCAGCGGCTCGACAGGTTGAGCGCCAGGGCAGTCATCGAGAAAATAGGTTCCCAGTTCTGGTCGGAGCGAGCCAGGTTGAGAAACGACTCATAGTTCATCCCAAGCTGCGGCCAGTAGCGCCAGAAATAGTGCTTGACCAGTTCGGCGGGGAAGGCATCGTGGGGGGTCGGCATGGGCGTGTGGCTCGTGAAGATGACCTGGGAGCGCACGGTTTCCATCGCACGGTCTGTGTCTATCCCCTGCGAAACCAGTTCGCGCATCAATTCGAGCACCAGGAAGGCCGCGTGGCCTTCGTTCAGGTGCCAGGTCGTGGGCGAAAAGCCAAGTTGCCGCAGCACCCGCACCCCCCCGATGCCCAGAATGATTTCCTGGGCCAGGCGCATTTCCTGGTCGCCGCTGTAGAGCCGCGCCAGAAGCTGGCGGTTTTGCTCGCTGTTGGGGTGAATGTCGGTGTCCATAAGGAACAGCGGCGTGCGCCCGACCTGGATGCGGTAGGCCTTGGCATAGGTCATCCGCCCTGCCAGTTCGACCCCCACCACCACTTCGTGGCCGGCGGGGGTGCGGGCCGGAATAACCGGCGCGTCGGCAAAGTGTACCTTCTGATAGGCAGCCTGCTGCTGGCCTTCCGCGTCTATCTGCTGGTAGAAGTAGCCCTGGGGGTAGAGGAAACCGACAGCCACCAGCGGAACCCCCATATCGCTGGCCTCTTTCACCAGGTCGCCGGCGAGAATACCCAGGCCGCCAGAATAGATGGGCAGCGATTCGTGCAGGCCAAATTCGGCGCTGAAGTAGGCAATGGTGCTGGTTTCCCCCTCAGTGGGGGAAGCTGAGGTTGCAGGAGCGGGGACGGGCAGGGCTTCCGGGGAATGCATGTACGCATCGAAATTTGCCAGAACGCTGTCGAACTGCTGGAGATACGAAGGGTTCCCAGCGGCATGGTCCAGCCGCCGCTGCCGCACCTCGCGCAGGAAGCGCACCGGGTTGTGGTAGACCAGTTCCCACAGGTCGGGGTCAATCTGCCAGTAGAGGCTCTGGGCTTCGGGGTGCCAACTCCACCACAGGTTGTAGGCCAGGTCGAGCAGCCGGGCGATGCGCCGCGGGATGGGAGGGAAAAAAAGTTCAAGGTCGAGCCGTGTCATACCTCTGCCTGGAATTGGTAGTATTCTATGGCCGGGTAGTTTACCATAGATCGCCGGCAGGGACAACCACATACTCCTGCCCCCCCGAACTTGACGTCCTCACGACCCTTTGCTATACTCCCCGGTCAGGAAGAGAAAAATAAAGATCTCACGGGAGCCTGGAGGTGCCGGGCTGAGAGGGCGGCCACATCCGCCGCCGACCGTCTGAACCTGATCTGGGTCATACCAGCGCAGGGAACGAGTGGTATGGTATGGTGCTTTCACCGCGCTCTCGTGGGCAACGACTCACGAAAGGAGCGTGTGAAACGCTATGAACAATCGGTCTGACCAGCACCTTCCAGCCTCGCCATGGCCGGCTGACCTCAACCTTCGGCTCGACGGCTACACCTTCCCATCCTCGCGCAAGGTGCACCTGCCCGGCTCGCGCCCCGACGTGCGCGTGGCAATGCGCGAAATCGCCCTGAGTCCGACCCGCAGCGCCGACGGAACGGTTCTGGAGGAAAACCCGCCCCTGCGCGTCTATGATACCAGCGGACCCTACACCGAGCCTGGGGCGTGTCTCAACCTTCAGGAGGGGTTGCCTCCCTTGCGTCTGCCGTGGATTCTGGAACGGGCGCAGTATGAGGAACACCCCCCCGCGCCGGCGCCGGGCCACCTGCCACACCGACGAACCGTGCGGTGCGGGCGCGAACCCGTGACCCAGATGACCTGGGCGCGGAAGGGCATCATCACCCCGGAGATGGAATACGTCGCCATCCGCGAAAACCTGGGGCGCGAAGCCGCCCACGCACAGAAGCCCGGCCCCAACGGGCGCAATGGGTGCCAGACCAGCGCAAGGGCAGATATCCCCGACCTCATCACCCCCGAATTCGTTCGCCAGGAAGTGGCCCGCGGACGGGCCATCATCCCCGCCAACATCAACCACCCGGAAAGTGAACCTATGATCATCGGGCGTCATTTCCTGGTCAAAATCAACGCCAACCTTGGCACCTCGGCCGTCAGTTCTTCCATTGCCGAAGAAGTGGAAAAAATGGTCTGGGCCATCTTCTGGGGGGCCGACACGGTGATGGACCTGTCCACGGGCCGCCACATTCACGAAACGCGTGAATGGATGTTGCGCAACGCGCCGGTGCCGGTCGGCACGGTGCCAATCTACCAGGCGCTTGAGCAGGCTGGCGGAAAGCCCGAAGACCTCACCTGGGAAATCTTCCGCGACACGCTGGTGGAACAGGCCGAACAGGGCGTGGACTATTTCACCATCCATGCGGGTGTGCTGCTGCGCTTCATCCCTCTCGCCACCCGACGCCTGACGGGGATTGTTTCGCGGGGTGGCTCCATTATGGCCCGCTGGTGCCTGGTGCACCGCGCAGAAAACTTTCTCTACACCCACTTCCACGAAATATGCGAAATCATGGCGTCCTACGACGTTGGCCTGTCCCTGGGCGATGGACTGCGACCGGGTTCGATTGCCGATGCGAACGACGCCGCCCAATTTGCCGAACTCCAGACCCAGGGCGAACTGACGCGAATTGCCTGGGAGCACGACGTCCAGGTGATGAACGAAGGCCCCGGCCACGTCCCGCTGCATCGTATCAAGGAGAACATGGAAAAGCAGCTAGAGTGGTGCCACGAAGCCCCCTTCTACACGCTCGGCCCGCTCACGACCGACATCGCCCCCGGCTACGACCACCTGACCTCGGCCATCGGGGCCGCGCTCATTGGCTGGTATGGCACCGCCATGCTGTGCTATGTGACGCCCAAAGAACACCTGGGGTTGCCAGACCGCGACGACGTGAAAGAGGGTGTCATTGCCTACAAGATAGCTGCGCACGCCGCCGACCTTGCCAGAGGCCACCCCTCGGCGCAGATGCGCGACGACGCCATGTCAAAAGCCCGCTTCGAATTTCGCTGGCAAGACCAGTTTCACCTATCGCTGGACCCGGAGACGGCCCGCCGCTACCACGATGAGACGCTCCCCGCCGAAGGAGCCAGGGCTGCCCACTTTTGCAGCATGTGCGGCCCCCAATTTTGCAGTATGAGCATCACCCACGACCTGTGCCGCTACCTCACAGACCACCCGCCGGACGCGGGGGTGACGAGTGATGGGTAGTGATGCGTGACGAATGACGAGTGACGGGCGCAGCACCCTGCGCCCCACTGCTCATCCCACGTCCCGCTACGGCCCTTCGCTCCGCCGGTAGCGGGGCGAACGCCGCAGCATCCGGTGGTAATACTCCATCAGTTCATCCATCACACTCGACCAGGAGCGTCGTTCGGCAAACTTCCGCCCGCTCTCGCCCATCGCCTGGCGCACCGCGGGGTTGGCAAGCAGCGAACGCAACCGCGCCCGGAGGTCGCTGGCAACCCCTGGTTCAAACAGGTAGCCCGTGACCCCCTCCTGCACCAGGTCGAGCGTCCCGCCGCTGCGGGCCCCCACCACCGGCAGCCCCGACGCCATTGCCTCCTGCACCACCTGCCCGAACGTCTCCGTATCGGATGGGAACACAAACACATCTGCGCTGGCGTAGGCCGTTGCCAGGTCCGCCCCCTTGAGAAACCCGGTGAAATGGACCGGCAGTCCCTCCATTTGCTGCTGCAAATCGGGTCGCGCTGGGCCGTCCCCCACCACCACGAGCCGCCCCCCCTCAAGCCCGCGGAGCGCATCCTCCAGCAAATCCACGCGCTTCTCTCGTCCGAGCCGCCCCACATAGAGCAGCAGCGTTTCGCCCGGCTGAACCCCCACCGACGCCCGCCAGGCTTCGCTCCGGTAGTCCGGGTGAAACCGCACCGTATCCACCCCGCGCCCCCACACGCGCAGCCGGCGGAACCCCTGCGCCCGGAGCGACTGGAGCGTGGACCGGGAGGGGCACAGCGTCAGGCGGGTGCGGTTATGAATCCAGCGCAGGTAAGAACAGAACGCATCTTTGAGGAACCCCAGCCCATAGTGGTAGCTATACTTCGCCAGGTCCGTATGATAGGACGAAATCAGGGGGAGCCGAAGACTGCTGGCAATCCCCGGACCGAGCGCCCCCAGGATAATCGGTGAAACCAGGTGCAGCACATCGGGCTTGAAGCGGCGCAGGCGGGCCGCAATGCCAAACTGAGGAGGCGTAAAATTCACCTCCGGATAGAGCGGCAGCGGCATCCCGCCCAGCGGCACAACCTCTGCCCCGGCGTAGCTCTCGGGTCCCCCCTGGGGCGCAAAGATAATGGCTTCGTGTTCTCTGGCCTGAAGGTGGTCAAGGAGCCGACAAAGGGTCGTCGTCACTCCATTGACATTGGGTAAGAAGGTCTCGGTAATCAGCGCGACTCGCATAGCCTGGCCCTCCACACATCCCGATAGCCCGGTTCCAGCACAATTGCTGGCCTGAGCCATTATACCACAGACAAAAAACAAGAGGGGTGAGAATCACCCCCCTCAAACGTCCCCCCTCTTCTCAAGGCACCAATCTTAAGGACACGCAGTTGTGATTGCTATGGTAGAGGTTGCCGGTTAAGGGAGCATGAAGAAAAAGTTAAAGACAGGCAAAATACCCGTAAAGAATCGTCCATATCCCCTCCCTGTAACATTCCTCTGCGGCATTCGTTTATACCGGCACAAAACCAAACCAGCCCATGCGCCTTTGACCATTTCTTTTGTTCCCGTATCTTCGGTCTTCAAATGGGTCATTCTGACCCGGATCGCCCAGCATGCGACCGTATCCCCTGGTACCTTCTCAGAGTTTGTGAAGCATAAGGAGGTTTCCCTTGAAAACCCTGCTGCCTAAAGTCCTGATAATCCTGCTCATCGGAACGATGTTCGTCTCAACCGGCCCGCGCCTGCCACGAGCGCCGGTGGCGCAGGCGCAAGACCCCCACCTGTCCGACGAATCCGTTCTCACCCCGCTCCCGGCGATGGACGAAACCGAACCCAACAACTTCGGAACCCTCGACGTCCCCGACTCCACCGAAGTCAACTGGATTGGCCCCGACGATGACGCCATCCCTTCGTGGACACGGAGCATTAGCGGAACCATCCAGGCTCCTGAAGACCTTGACTGGTTCGTGTTCGAGGCTATCGAACCCAACTCGACCATTGCGGTCACCCTGACCAACCTGCCCGCTGACTATGACCTGGTCCTGGGAACCCTCACCCCCTTTACCAACGTGATTGGCTCGGTAGACGAGGGGTTGTTGAATGTCGTAGACCTGGGGCGACCGGGAGCCTCTGGCCGCACGAACGCCTCTGGCCGCACCAATGCCTCTGGCCGCACCAATGCCTCTGGCCGCACCAATGCCTCTGGACGCACCAA
>JAAUSY010000271.1 GCA_012032475.1 Chloroflexaceae bacterium | reverse complement strand
GTCCATATAATCCCCCCGATAGAGTTGATTGGCCCGGTCTAGCAACAGGGCCGCTTCGTGTGGTTTCTGCTGATGAAACAGGGTGACCCCCGTTCGGCAGCAGCCACAAACTCTTCGGTGTCGCACCAGGCAATGCAGGCCGGTTCGAGCCAGTAGCGGTCGTGGTGGTAGAGAATCATGCGGCTCTGGTTGCCCCGCTTGAGACCTGGCTCCAGCGTGCGCCGCAAGGCAGCGAGCGTGCGGTGGAAGGCACTATCGGCCCTGGATATTTCCAGGTCAGGCCAGATAACCTCGGCAGCCTCATCTTTGGTGATCCCCCGGCCCCGGCGGTCGAACAGAAAGGCAAACAACGCTTCGGCCTGGTAGGTGCCGGCCTTGTCGCCGCCCCACCGCGTAATCACCTCGCCGTCGTGCTCGACGCGGAGCGGGCCGAGCGCATAGACCCGGATACCATCGGTGGCCGCGGCGCGGCGGGCCGCGCTGGTCGTCTGCTGCGCCAGTTGTTCCTGTTGCAGGCGCAACATCTGGCTTTGTTCGGTGAGCTTGACCATCGCCGCCTGGTGGTCGTCGCGGGAGCGTGCGTGGTCAATGGTGAGCGCCAGATAGGTGCTCAAGTGGGTGAGCAGCGCTTGTTCGGTGTCATTGAACTGCTGCGTAGCAGCGTCGGAGTTGCGCGGGCCGAGCGCCAGCACCCCGACGCGCTCATCCCCCCGGCGCAGCGGGATAACCAGACGGGCCTGCGTCCAGGGTTCCCAGGGAAGCAGCAGGTTCTGGGGTTCGGACGGCAGCACGGTGGGGGGGGAGGTAGGAGGGAAAATCATTGGAACCGTAGGATGCACGGGTCACCAGCCCGTCCGGAGTGGCAACGGCGACCAACCCTGTCTGGACCTCCAGCGCCTGGCAAATGGACGAAAGGCCAGATTGGAGCTGGTGGGTCAGGTCGCCACATTCGAAGAGTTCGTCGCTGAACGATTGAACCAGGCGGCGATAGTCAAACTCCCGCGGATAGAAGCGCCGGTCTATCTGACCGCGCAGCCATTCGCCAACCGGCCCCAGGGCCGCCGCCAACCCGACAGTAGAGAGCGCGGTGACTAGCGGGGTGTTGATATCGAGCACTTCACCTATCACCCATTCGAGCACCAGCACCAGGACAACATAGAGCGCGGTGAACAGGCTGACGAGGATGGAGTGGAGAAACGAGCGCCGCGCCAGACGGGATGGCAGCAGGGTGCGGTGAGATAACACCGTGTAGATGAGGATGAGCATCACGGTGACCATGATGCTCTGCGAAAGGGCCGGCGAGACGTTCACTTCGCGGGCAACGATGGCCGTCAGCCCGCCAATGACGCCCAGGTAGGCAGCAATGGCAAGCACCCACCGCGCCCGGCGGTCCAGCGCGGTTTCCGGGGGAGGCCGACGCGACATCTCGACCAACCCGATGACCAGCACCAGTGGCACGCTCTGCTGGGCAACTGCGGCCCATCGCAGGGGGCCGACCGGGAATTGCAAATCGCCCCACGGGGTCCAGGGGAGGAGGGAGTGGGGCGCGACCGGAAGCGGC
The DNA here is from genome assembly GCA_012032475.1 of Chloroflexaceae bacterium. Lineage (GTDB taxonomy): Bacteria > Chloroflexota > Chloroflexia > Chloroflexales > Chloroflexaceae > JAAUSY01. The sequence goes on along the minus strand of JAAUSY010000271.1, from coordinate 2,586 downwards.
CAGAAGAAGAGCGCATACAGGGCCAGAGTCATTCCGGTGGCGTAGCAGAGCGCCAGCGGCACCGCGGCCAGCCGGGGGAGGCGTCTGCGGGAATCGGAGGAGGTCAGGAGCAGCATCAGGTGGAGAAAGGCGACGGGGGTCAGGACCGCCGCGGCAAGTTGGAGCCGCCCCAGAAGCAGCGCAACCGTCGCTGATTCGGTCAGTTGCGCCTGAATGGACGTCAGGCCATAGAGGACCATGTGGGCGCAGAACCAGGCAAACGAGTAGGTCACACGGTTGTCTGGTGCGCGGACCAGCAACCCGACGCCCAACCAGCCACACAGGACGACGAGCAGGAAATCCGGGAGACGATGGAGCATGAGAGATGTCATACGCCCGTATCATAGCACAGGTTTCTGCTCAGCATCAAGCAACATCCAGCGACATCCAGCGATATCATCGGTTCGCTGAACAAACTCCCGCCTCGCCCTGCCCATCACCAGACGATGCGACGAACCTGTGCTATGATGGAAGCGTAGCGATATGCGGATAGGTTCATAGCTTATATTGTGCAGAAGGATAGTGCCATGGACACTGACACTGACACTGACACGGATCGCATGCAGTTGATTGCAGAACTCCGGCGGGTTCTTCCCGCGGAGCACGTTCTAGATACCCCCGCTGCTCTGGAACCCTACCGTTCCGACTGGTATCGAACCCACCCCGGCAACCCGGATGTCGTGATTTTGCCTGATGGCACCGAACAGGTTGCCATGGCCGTCCGGCTGGCAAACGAGACCTACCTTCCCATCGTTCCGCGGGGAGCCGGCACCGGGTTGGCCGGCGGAGCCAGACCCATCAAGGGCGGGATGGTGATCAGCACCGAGCGGATGAAAACCATTCAGGAGATAGATATCCCCAACCGCCGCGCCAGAGTGCAACCCGGCATCATCAACTACGACCTGACCCAGGAGCTTCTCCCCCAGGGCTACTACTTCGCCCCCGACCCGGCCTCGTGGAAGATGTGCTCGATTGGCGGCAACATTGCCAACAACAGCGGCGGCCCGCACTGCCTAAAATACGGCGTCACCACCAATCACATCCTGGCGCTGGAGGTGGTGCTTCACGATGGACGCGTCATCTGGACTGGCGATGGCCTGATGGATAGCGCGGGCTACGACCTGACCGGGCTGCTGGTTGGCAGCGAGGGAACCCTCGGCATCGTCACCAGCGCCCTGGTTCGCCTGACGCGGGTCTCAGAGGCGCGTCATGTGGCAATGGCGCTCTTCCCCGACATCGTCAGTTCCAGCGAAGCCGTCAGCCACATCATCGCCGCCGGCTATATCCCCACCTCGCTCGAAGTGATGGACGCCATCACCATCAAGGCGGTGAACACGGCCTATAACTATGGCCTCCCCGACCAGGCCGGGGCAGCCCTGATTATCGAGGTGGACGGGGTGGAAGATGGACTGCACGACCTCCTTGGAGACATGATAACCATCTGTCTCCAGCAGGGAGCCATGGATGTTCGCTTTGCCGAAACTGAGGCCGAGCAAGACCATCTCTGGGCCGCCCGCAAGAGCGCCTTCGAAGCGCTGCGGTGCGTCTACCCCGACTACTACCTGGTAGACACGGTGGTTCCGCGCACCCGCCTCCCGCGGTCATCGAATGTATCGGTACCCTGAGCGAAACCTACCAGCTTCCCATTGCCAACGTCTTCCACGCCGGCGACGGCAACCTGCACCCCCTGGTGCTCTACGACCCCCAGAACGAAGACGAGGTGCGCCGGACGCAGGCCATCATTGAGGAGGTGATGCGGCTCAGCATCGAGGAGGGAGGGACCATCACCGGCGAGCATGGCATCGGGGTGGACAAGCGGCAATTTATGCCGCTGCTCTTCAGCGAAGCCGACCTTCAGGCTATGGCCGAAATCTATGACATCTTCAACCCGTCCAGCCGGCTCAATCCGGGCAAGATCTTCCCGATTGACCCCCTGTACCTGTCTAGCCAACGCCGACACCGCCTGTCCCTTTACGAGGGGCATCGCACCGGTTACGAGATTGAGCGGTGGACGAGTGATTTGCAAGCGGATCTGGCATCGCACCTCGAACCCGCCTCCCTGCTGCACGGAGACGCTACCGCACCCTATACCATCCAGGGGCAGCGCCTGCGCCTGGTTGCTATCCCCACCACCGTGGAGGAGCTTTCGCAGGTGATGGCGGTCTGCCACCTGCGTGGGGCCGTGGTGGTGCCGTGGGGAGGGGGCACGCAGCAGAGCATGGGGCACCTGGCCGCCGAGCCGGACGTGGTGGTCTCCCTGGAACGGTTGGCCGGCGTGCTCGCCTACCAACCGGACGACCTGACCATCAGCGTGGGGGCCGGCACCACGGTTGCGGGTCTTCAAGCGGTGCTGGCAGAACACGGGCAGATGCTTCCCCTTGACCTGCCCATGCCCGACCGGGCGACCATCGGGGGGGTCGTCGCCACGGCCACCGACGCCCCGCGCCGCCTGGGGCTATGGCACCCTGCGCGACCTGGTGCAGGGGGTGGCGGTGGTAGAGTGGATGGGACAGTCACCCACCACGGGGGCAGGTCGTCAAGAACGTC
>JAAUSY010000270.1 GCA_012032475.1 Chloroflexaceae bacterium | reverse complement strand
GCCGGATTGAAGAAACGCAGCGCTACTATGATGAATATCGGCAGTGCGCCGTGTGTATGATGCTGGAAGATGAGACGCCCGGCGGGAACGTATCGTCGTTGAAGGGCAGCATTTTGCCGCCTTCCTGCTCTATGCGGCCCTTTCTCCCTTCCACATGTGGATTGTCCCCTACGAACACCGCCGCTGCTTTTTCCTCACCGAGCCGCACGAACTGGCCGACCTGGCCGAGGTGATACGCAGCGTGCTCCACCGAATGTATCGGGGATTGAACGACCCGGACTACAACATGATCATTCGGACCATCCCGGTGAAAGACACAACCCACCCCCATTTCCACTGGTATATCTCACTCGTTCCACGAGTCAGCCGTATGGCCGGGTTCGAACTGGGAAGTGGTATGCACATCAATGCGCTTCCCCCGGAAGAAGCCGCCGCGTTTCTCCGCGACAGTCCTCCCGGAGCCGGCCGAATGGAACCCTCGTTGATGCCAGTGGCGACAAGTGAGGGGCAAGGGGTGAGAAGTTAAGGGAGATGAGGGGCACAGATACAGATCCCTGCACCCCTCCCGGCGGTGTCTGTGAAACTCGTCACCCGTTACGAGACCAGCACAATCTTGAGCACCTCATCCATCGAAGTCACCGGAATCAGCGTCAGGTCCCGCTTAATCTTTTCGGGCAAATCTACGATGTCACGGATGTTCTCCCTGGGGAGAATGAACGTCCTGATACCAGCGCGGTGAGCGGCCAGGGTTTTTTCCTTGAGGCCACCAATGGGAAGCACCTTGCCGCGCAGGGTAATTTCGCCCGTCATTGCCACATCGCGGCGCACCGGCTTGCCGGTCATCGCACTGATGAGCGCAGTCGTCAGGGTAATGCCCGCCGAGGGGCCATCCTTGGGAACGGACCCTTCTGGCACGTGGATATGAAACGTGTGTTCCTCGAAATATTTGGGGTCAACCCCGAACAGTGAGGCCCGTGAACGGGCGTAGGACATCGCCGCCTGGGCGCTTTCTTTCATCACCTCACCCAGATGGCCGGTGAGTTGCAAATTGCCCTTCCCCTGGACCGGCAGCACCTCAATGCTCAGGATATCCCCCCCGGTGGGAGTCCAGGCCACCCCCATTGCCACGCCAATCTCGTCGTGTTCCTGCATCAGGCCATAGGTAAAGCGCTCTGGCCCCAGGTAGGTTGCCACATCGTTCGCATCAATCACAAAGGTCAGGGATTCCGGAACCGGGGAATCCACCGTTCGGGTCGCATGTTTCTCCCCAATGATGGTGTCTGGTTCCTCCCTCCCTGGGTCAACCCGGAAGGGCCTGGGAAGCGGGAGATCTCTGACCGCGGCAGGTTTGTCGCAGGCCAGCGCAAAGTCTGGTTGCATCTGATGGGTTCGTGAAGACATACATGGTCCTTTCCGACAGGAAATTTGGGAACTGCTCGCAACCACCGGTTGCTGGTTGGGTTCTCTGGAAAACGGGATGGCCGGATGGGTCGTTTCTCTGGTTGCCGTCGTATCGGTGGCCCCGGCCACTTTGCGAGCCACTTTGCGGCACAGGCTTGCCAGTTCGCGTTCCAGGTTACGCACCCCGGCCTCGCGGGTATATTCGCGGACCAGCTTGAGAATCGCCGCATCCGTGATAGTCAACTGGCTCTCGCTCAGGCCATGAAACTCGCGTTGCTTGGGCACCAGGAACCCGCGGGCAATACCGAGCTTCTCATCCTCCGTATAGCCGCCAATCTCAATCACCTCCATACGGTCACGCAAGGGAGCAGGAATCGGGTCAAGCTGGTTGGCCGTGGCAATGAAAACGACCTTGCTCAAGTCATAGGGTATCTCCAGGTAGTGATCGCTGAAATCACTGTTCTGCTCCGGGTCGAGCACTTCGAGCAGGGCCGAGGTCGGGTCCCCGCGAAAGTCCATCCCGACCTTGTCAACTTCATCGAGCATATACACCGGATACCGGGATTTGGCCGTCTTCATCGCCTGGATGATGCGCCCTGGCAAAGCCCCGATATAGGTCCGTCGGTGCCCGCGAATCTCGGCTTCGTCTCGGACGCCGCCCAGGCTGGTGCGCACGAACTGACGGCCCAACGCCCGCGCAATCGAACGGCCCAGGCTGGTCTTGCCCACGCCGGGGGGGCCGACAAAGCAGAGGATGGGCGAGCGCATATGGTTCCCGGCCAGTTTGCGCACCGCCAGGTATTCGAGAATCCGTTCTTTCACCTTTTCCAGACCATAGTGGTCGGCATCCAGGATATTCTGGGCTTCTCGCAGGCTGATTTCTGGCAGATCCTCGTCCGCCCAGGGGAGCTTGAGAATCCAGTCCAGATAGGTTCGAATGACCCCCGCCTCCGGGCTGTTCATCCCCTGGTGGGCCAGGCGCTTGACTTCGTGGAGCGCCTGTTCTTTGACGTAGTCCGGGGCGTTCAGTTCAGCAATCTTGCGCCGCAGTTCATCAATGGGGTCATCCCCTTCTTCATCCTCCCCCAGTTCGCGGCGAATCACCCGCATCTGCTCGCGCAAAAAATATTCGCGCTGGCTCTGGTCCAACACCTCCTTGGTGTCCCGCTGAATCTTCTGGCGCAGCCGGAGAAGTTCCAGACGGCGGGCCAGGATGAGGTGGACCTTCTGCAACCGCTCGAATGGGTGCAGCGTATTGAGGATATCCAGGCGGTCCCTGAATTCGAATGCTGGCCCCCAGGTCACAATATCGGCGAGGTGGCCGGGGAGTTCAATGCGGTGAACAAAAGAAATGGCTTCCTGCGGCACCTCCCCCAGATAGTCCACAAACTCGTCCACCTGCTGCTTGACCGTCTCCATCAACGCCTGGATTTCCATACTCCCGATATCTTCATCTTGAAACGCCTCGCACTGCACCCGATAGAATGGGTCGCTCTGAACCGTGCGCTTGATATGCGCCCGCTGAAGACCTTCAAGAATGATACGGACCGTGCCATCGGGCAGCTTGATAAACTCCATCAGCCGGGCAATGACTCCGATGGGGGGAAGTTGCTGCGCCTGGTTGTTCTTATACTTTTCTATCTCCTCTTCGGAGACAAAGATGAGCAACACCTCGTGGTCTTCCTGCCAGGCCTGCTCCATGGCGCGGTATGATTTGCCCTGACCAACCTGGAGAGGAACGGTCATATGCGGCATAATCACCATCTCTCCCAGTACCACCAGGGGAAGTTCTCGATAACCTGGCAGCGGTTGGAGTAAGAAATCCTGCTCGTGATAGAAAAAATCATTCTTCATGGATCTTCCTTATCTTTTCGGTTTCATCTGGGCAGAGGCTCCCCACGCTGATATGACACCCTCTAGTATATAGAACGTTGATATGGTCATAAGGTTACGTACATTTTCCTGATCATTTCCCAATGCCAATACGGTTATCTCGAAACCACCACCGCACGATTCAAGTGCTTCAACGCCTTCTTGACCTTCATCTCCTCTTCCTATCCTGCTGGTTGCGCTGGTGGACGGCGGGAGGTATGACAACCAGAGCGCGTAAGGAGGTGGAGATAACGCACATCCAGAAATCTGGCCCGAAGACGGTTCACGTCTCCACCATACTATTCCATCCACAGGGTTGGTGGGGAGTTAGACAGCAAAACAACCCTTCCTGACCAGGACCGGGCAAGGAAGGGACATGGACCCACTATGACCAGAACCACATACCTTCAGGACCCGGTACCCGGTTCTCTCCAACAGATCATGATGAAAATGACAAGTGGCAGCCAGCATATCCCTGGTGGGGATGGTGGGACTTGAACCCACACGCCTCGCGGCACATGCTCCTAAGGCATGCGCGTCTGCCATTTCGCCACATCCCCTCTGTATCAGGAGTATAACATACCACCGGAGCGATTGCAAGATAAATGAGAGATTCAGAAGTGACTTCTCCGGGTCGGTGCATGCTTGCGTGAGCGTTTCCGGTGGTGCTTGCCCTTTCGGCCCAACCGCGCTATCATGCATGATGAGAAGAGCGAGAGTGGGGCGGGGATGTGCCACGCCGCACCCCGAACCGCGACGAAAGGAACTGCTCACGTATGGCAAAACCCGCCGACATCGGCAGCAAACGGTTGATTGGCCTGGACCCCGACGGATGGGTGCAGTGGGTGACCCAGCGGCCCGACGTGCGGGCGAAGGGCATCCT
>JAAUSY010000269.1 GCA_012032475.1 Chloroflexaceae bacterium | reverse complement strand
AGCCAATTCCTTGCCTTGCTCACTGAACGCCGTTCCGCCGCTCTGGAGCGCTCATCATTCGCCACTGGCGTCATAGACCTGTCGGTAGCAGTCCTGCAACGACCGGGCCGACGGTTCCCACCGGAAGCGCTGGGCCTGCTGCGGCCCCGCCCGGCGCAACCGCTCGTGGTCTCTCTGGGCTTGCAGCATACCAGCAGCGATAGCCTCACTGGCGTGGGGGTTGACCAGCACTGCTGCATCGCCGGCCACTTCGGGCAAACTGGCAACCGCCGAAGTCACCACCGGGGTTCCGCAGGCCAGCGCCTCCAGCACTGGCAGACCGAACCCCTCATACAACGAGGGATACACAAACACCCCTGCTAAATTATACAACGATGGGAGCATCTCGTCATCCACAAAGTCCATCACGCGCACCCGCGGCTCCAGCCGGAGGCGCTTCATCGTGGCAAAAATTTCTTCATAGAGCCAACCCTTGCGCCCGGCGATGACCAGGGTTTCGCACGCCGGGTCATACCCCTCCGCACCCGGTGCCAGCCGAGCCAGTGCCTCCAGCAGGCGCACCAGGTTTTTGCGCGGTTCCAGCGTTCCCACAAAGAGGAAGAACGACCGCGGCAGGTTCAACTGCTGGCGCACCGGCTCAACCTCGCTCGCAGGCAGTGGGCAAAAGCGCGGCGACACGCCGGGGTAGACCACCACGCACCGCTCAGGAGTGACCGGCAGCAGACGGATGACATCGCTGCGGGTTGCGTGGGAATCCGCCAGAACCAGGTTGGCCTGTTCCAGGCTGCGCGGAACCGCCTGCGAAAGGTAGTGGTGCAATGAAGGGGCAAAGCACGCCGGATGGAGCAAGAAGGTCAGGTCGTGGACGGTGAGAATCGTCCGGGCGCGAGTCGGGGGGAGCACAAAATCGGGCGCATGCACGATATCGAGCTTCCCCGTGAAGTATTCGACATACAGCGGCAGGCGCAGCCGCTGCCAGGCAATCGTCAGGAGCCGCGGCGAGAGCGGGATGGGCACCACGCGCACGGATGGCACATCCGCACAGAGGTGGTGCAGGTGGTCCAAGAAGGGGGGGGGCCTGTTCCGGTTGCCTGCCGCATAGAACAGCACATAGCGGAATGGCCCACCCAACGCCACGGTGGCACCAACCAGTTCACGCGTGTAGCGGCCAATACCGGCCCCCTGCCAGACCGCAGCCGTATAGTCAATGCCGACAATCAGAGCGTTATTTCCTCTTGCTCACCAGATAGAGGATAAAGCCGAAAAAGATGATGCTCCAGAAATTGATGGTGCGGTCAAGGAACGTCACCGCCCCGGCCAGGTGCTCATCCACCAGGAAGAACTTGACCAGCACCACCGTCACGGTGCCCTCGATGACCCCCAGGCCGGCGGGCGTGAGCGGCAGCGCGGTCAGCAGCGACGAAGCCAGAGCCACAAAAATAATCGTCGGCAGCGCCAGCGACAGCCCCTCCGGCCCCAGCGCCTGGATGACAAAGAAGAGGCGGAAGCCCTCCAGCAGCCACACCCCGGCGGTGAGTACCACCAGGTTGGGCAGGATGGCGGGCCGGAACGAGCGCAGGGCCGCATGTTCAAAGCGCCCGTAGACCGCGTTCAGGCTGTCGGGCAAAACTCGTCGAACGAGCGCGTCTATCCACTGGATGCTGCCGAACCAGTTCAAGAGGCGGTGGATAAGGGGGCTGAGCCAGCGCATCCCCGCCAAGCCCGCCAGAATCAGCACCACCAGCAGCGCCCCGAAGCCGAAGATTATCTGGGTCTCGACCGGCATGCGGGTGCCAAAGGTGAGCCAGCCGGAGAGCACCAGCAACCCGAACAGCGCCAGCATATCAAGCAGTCGCTCGGCAAAAATCGTGCCAAAGGCCGCCGAAAAAGACACCCGCCCATGACCATTATGCTTGAGCAGATAGCCACGATAGGCGTCTCCCAGTTTGGCCGGCATAATGCAGTTGGCAAACCAGGAAAGGTAGATGTATTCGGCCAGGGCCGGCAGAGAAGCCCAACTCGTGCGCCCGTCTTGCAGCGGCACCCCAGCGTTGTGCAAGAGGATACGCCAGCGCAGCGCCCGCAGCGGGAAGGTCAGGTAGAACACGCCGAACCCCAACAGCATCAGAGGCAGGCTGGCTCCCCGCATGTGCCGCCAGATTTGTTGCGGGTCTATGTCCAACCGCGGAATACGAACAACACAATTGCCACCGCAATCCCAAATGAGATGAGCGTGCGTGGGCTGCGCATCTTTTTCCAGAGCGAGAAGCCTTCCTGCTCGATAGCTTCTTCTTCGGCCTCCGATACCCCAAAGAGGACTTCTTCCGTCGTGTCTGGTTCCTGAAACCGCTTCTTCTGGTCTTCAGTGTCTTTTGTCTGGAGGGTCATATCAATGTTTCTCATGGCTCACCATTGCTTGCGTCATTGGTTCGTCTGGTCGGTCCATACTGGATTGGACTGGTCATGTCATTCATCACTTGTTACTCGTCGCTGGTATCACTTCACTGGTATCACTGGTATCACTGGTCGCCCCATCGTTCCCCATGGCCTCCATCAGTCCCCACACCGCGGCCAGTTGCACACTCAGGTGCAGCACGTGCAGGTCTTCAAACAGGTTGTGTGCGGCGACTGCTCCTATGATACCACAGCACCCCACCACGATGCTCCGCCCGATGGCGTGGCGGGTTCGGGTCAGGGCAACCCTGGCCTGCCATCCCAGAGCACCCAGAAGTGCCAGGTAGGCCACCACCCCCCCACTCCGGCCTCCGCGGCAAGGTTCAGATAGAAGTTATGCGCGTGCCCCTGCGAGAGGTACCAGGGGTGTAGGGTATAGGGGTCTGCCTGAAACTGTCCTGTTCCCTCGTAGGCATGGGTGTAGTTGCCCGGCCCGACGCCGGTGAGCGGGTGGTGCAGGAACATCGCCCACCCGGCCTGAAGGTGCGCCATCCGTTCGACCACCGAAAAGTTCTCCGGGGTCACCTGCACGGTCCGCACATCGAACAGGCGAACGTGCCGGACCATGCTGTCCAGTCGCTCAGCCAGGGCCACGGGAACCACCCCCATTCTCCCAGCGACCACCAGCACCACAACCGCGCCGATGACACCGGGCATGGCCCATCGCCAGACCGCACGACGGGATTGCCGGCTCAAGGTCATCACCCACCCGGCTATCATCGTTGCCAGGCCACCCACCGCGCCGAGCCACCCACCGCGGGAGAAACTGGCAAGCAGCGCGGCCAGCAATATCGCCAACCCGGCCCCGGCCCCGGCTCCGGTCAGGAGCAGGAAGGAACGACCACCAGAGCACCCGGCCGAGTGCCCGGTGGTCATGGTCGTTCTGGTTGGGAGAGGGAGCGCCCTCCTACCGACCAGGGACCACCCGGCCCCGACCACCAGCGCCAGCGCCAGCGGCCACCCCATGTTGAGATACCCGGCGAACGAATTGGGGTGTCCAATCGTCCCATAGGCCCGGACAAACCGCCCGCCAGCGATCTCAAAACTGGGTGGGCCGTCTGCCAGAACAAACTGCCCCAACCCGACCAGCGCACTGGCAACAGGAGCCAGCAGCAGGCAGCCAACCAACCCGGCCACCCGCCACGCGGAAAGTCCCCCGAACCCGCTGGACGATTCACCTGCTCCCCGCGCCAGAGTGTTGCGAGTCACCAGATAGGCTAGAACCGCCGCGCCCCAGCGCAGCGTCTCTTTCACCCCCTGCTCCTGGCTATACGGGGTCAGCGTGGTTGACAGCACCAGCACCCACACCAGCACCAGCAGTATCGGTGTCAGGTATCCGAATGTGATGGGGCGTTCGGGGTGGGCGAGCAGGCGCAAAACCCACACCAATGCCATCAGCATCAGTGCAGCCTGGGTACCGCTCAGCCCGCCCGGCAGGTGAATGATTTCCTGAATGGGCACCGAGAGCACCACCGCATAGAGTGCCCACACCGGGTCTCTCACGACTAGCGCTCCCCCGATGCCCAGGCCAACCAGCATGGCCGCATAGCGCAGGGGGAGCAACGCCAGCGCACCAGCGCAAAGCCCCACGACCAGGGCTAGAACCAGGACCAGCCACCAGGCAAAAGGGGAGAAGCGAAGCATAAGCACTCGGATGTTCTTTCGTTCAGAGCGCATCCGGATCAATCCCCAACTCGCGCAGCCGCGCCGCCAGTTTCTCGGCCCGCTGCTCGGCGGCGT
>JAAUSY010000268.1 GCA_012032475.1 Chloroflexaceae bacterium | reverse complement strand
GCTATCTTGCATGATGTGGTCGAGGACACCAATGTCTCCCTGCAGCATATCCAGGACGCCTTTTGGGGAAGAAGTCGCCACCCTGGTCAATGGCGTGACCAAACTTTCGGTTCTGGAGGCTCGCAGCAAAGAAGAAGCCCAGGCCCACACCTACCGCAAAATGTTCATCGCCATGGCGGATGACCCACGGGTCGTGCTCATCAAACTGGCCGACCGGGTACATAACATGCGCACGCTCGGAGCCATGCCCATCGAAAAACAGCACCGCATTGCGCGGGAGACGCTGGAAATCTACGCCCCCCTGGCCCACCGCCTCGGCATCTGGCGGATGAAATCCGAACTGGAAGATATGGCCTTCAAGACCATCAACCCGGAGCGCTACCGCGAGGTTGCCCGCCAGTTGATGTTGCGGCGCGACGCCCGCGAAACCATCATTATGCGCCTGATAGCCCGCCTCGAAGAACGGCTGGAGCAAGAAGGCATCCCGGCAGATATCAGTGGGCGACCCAAACACATCTACTCCATCTATCGCAAGATGGAACGCAAAGGGGTCGGGTTGGACCAGATCTACGACTTGCTGGCCGTGCGCGTGATTGTCAACGAAGTGAGCGAATGCTATCGGGTGCTTGGCATTGTGCATAGCCTCTGGACCCCCATCCTCTCCGAATTCGATGACTACATTGCCGTCCCCAAAGAAAGCATGTACCGTTCGCTGCACACGACGGTCATCATCCCCGAAGGAACCCCCTGCGAGGTCCAGATTCGCACCTACGAGATGCACGCGATAGCCGAACACGGTATAGCCGCCCACTGGCGGTACAAAGAGGGGCCAGGAAGAGACCGCGAGGCGTCCGGGTTCGAGGCCAAGCTCATGTGGCTGCGCGGCCTGATCGGGTGGCGGCGCGAGATGACCGACGCCCGCGAGTTTATCGAAAGCCTGAAGAGCGACGAATTTGAAGAGCAGGTCTACGTCTTTTCCCCCAAAGGAAAAATCGTAGACCTCCCGGTCGGCAGCACCCCGGTTGATTTTGCCTATCGTATCCACAGTGAGGTGGGCCACCGCTGCACCGGAGCCAAGGTCAATGGCCGCATCGTCCCGCTGGACTACACCCTCCAGAGCGGTGAAATTGTGACCGTTCTGACCGCCAAGCAACCACGCGGCCCAAGCCGCGACTGGCTCAACTTTGTCAAGACGAGCAATGCTCGCAGCCACATCAAGCGGCATTTTCGCCGCCTCCAGCGCGACGAAAACATCAGTGCCGGGCGTGACTTGCTGGAGAAGGAAATCAAGCGCCTGGGGCTGACCATCTCGTTCGATGAAACGGCATCGCTCTGGGGAACGACCAGTGTCGAAGACCTGTTTGCACTCATTGGCAGCGGCGAAACCACCTCGCGTTCGGTCATCCAGAAAGTGCTGGCGCATCGGCAAGGCCCCCCGGACGACCTGTCGCATATTCCCCAGATTACACCACCTCCGCGGGTAGGGGGGGATGTCACAGGCATTCGCGTTTGTGGCGTGGGCAACGTGCTCACCCGCGTGGCCCGCTGTTGCAACCCGGTGCCCGGCGAGCCAATCGTCGGCTACGTCACGCGGGGACGGGGAGTTTCGGTGCATCGGGCAGATTGCCGAACCATTCTGAACGAGAAAAACCGCGACCGCCTGGTAGATGTGAGCTGGGGAGATTCTGACCCCCAGGGCTATCCCATCCCCATCTATGTCGAAGCGTGGGACCGGGTCGGGCTATGGCGCGATATCTCTGTGATGGTTGCCGACGCCGGGATAAACATTGACCAGGTCCACCAGGTTCAGAGCAGCCGCGATGGTCGGGTCGGGCTGTCTATGGAGCTGAAAATTCAGAGCATTAAGCAACTGACCGAAATTCTCGACCGACTGAACCGTATCCCCAATATCATTGATGTTCGCCGCGAAAGCAGCGGATTGGTCAGACCCCATAGCAATAGCAATAACAATGGTAGCAACCCGCATCGGGGACATCTTGTCGGACCTTGACCGCAGCACCGACAAAACCGGCAACACCGATGAAGCCGGCAAAGCCGGTGAAACAGGCAAAACAGGCGATGCCAACCCGGACCAGCCACAACTTCCGACCGGACGATGCATCCCTGAAGGGATTGCAAGAACGACTGCTGGCGTGGTTCCGCGAGACCGCACGTGACCTTCCGTGGCGACATACCCACGACCCCTACCGTATCCTGGTGGCTGAGGTGATGCTCCAGCAGACCCAGGTGGAGCGAGTTATCCCCTTCTACACGGCTTTCCTCGATGCCTTCCCCACGCTCGAATCCCTGGCAGTCGCGTCAACGGCAGACGTCATCCGCCAGTGGGCCGGACTGGGCTACAACCGCCGGGCCGTCAATATCCAGCGGGCGGCCCGGACGGTCTGCGGACCGTATGGCGGTCGGTTCCCGCAGACGGTTGCCGATCTCCAGAAACTTCCTGGAATCGGGCCGTATACGGCCGGGGCTTTGGCGAGTTTCGCCTTTGGACAGGATGCTGCCTGCATTGACGCCAACATTCGACGGGTGCTTCGGCGCTGCCTGGTCGGCCCCGAACCGGATTCGTCGGTGGTGCGCGAGCGCGTGTTGCTCGACCTGGCGCAATCGCTCGTTCCCCCAGGCCACGGGGGAGTGTGGAACCAGGCCATGATGGAACTGGGGGCGCTGGTGTGTGTGGCTGGCACGCCTGTCTGCCAGCGCTGCCCCTTGCGAGACCACTGCCGGACCTTTGCCATGGCTACGGCGCAGGCTCCATCCTCCGGGGCGTCCGCCGCATCAACGACCGCATCAGCTACAACATTCGCCCTGCGCCGCCCGGCCCGGAGGGTTGCCGAACCACGCGCTCCCTTCTATGGGTCGAACCGCTACTACCGTGGGCGGGTCGTAGACCGGCTACGAACCCTGCCCCCCGACGCGACCATCCCGTTCGACCAGCTTGGACCCCAGGTCAAAGAAACGTATACGCCCGATGAACAGGACTGGCTGCGCGATCTGGTCGGCGGGTTGGTCCGGGATGGGTTGGTCGAGATCGTTGGGGACGCCGTGCGATTACCCCCCGGAAGTTGACCGACAGGGGAGGGGGATGTGGTAGAATGAAAGGCATGTCAGTGCTATACGGAGCGGAGAAACTTGTGGTACTATATGAATCATGGCCTCTTGTTCATGCCAAAGCACCACGCGACCATACCTGGTATCCTGTGACCCACAGGACAGAAGAGCAGAGGACCAGAAGAGCAGAGAACCAGCGGTGTATTTGACCTATGAGCTATACGATTTTTGAAGATGGTCACATTTCCAGTCCGCTTGAGTATCGCGCAACGGGGATTTCTGCCGGGTTAAAGGGGGAAACCAGCCGGTCCCGTGATGTGGCGCTGGTCTATTCACTGAGGCCGTGTAAGGCCGCGGCGCTCTTTACGACCAGCACCACCAGGGCGGCTCCGGTGTTTTTCAGCCAGGCGATTCTCTCGCGCAACCGCGAGGGTATCCGGGCGGTGCTGGCGAATGCGGGGCAGGCCAACGCCGGAACTGGACAACCAGGGCTGGCCGATGCGGTTGAGTGTGCCAAAATCCTGGCGGATGAGCTGGAAATCCCGCGGGACAGCGTGCTGCTGATGTCCAGCGGGGTTATCGGGGTGCCCCTCCCAATGAAGCATATGCGCGAGGGCATCCGACGGGCGGTTTCGGAACTGGACAGTGGCGGAGGAAAGCGGGCCGCGCTGGCGCTCCTGACGACGGACTCCCGTCCGAAAGAACGGGTCTACCGCGTGCATCTTCGCGAGGGCCGCCGCATCACTCTGGCCGGAATGGTCAAAGGTTCCACCATGGTCCACCCCCGGCTGGGCACCCTGTTGTGCTTGATGACGACCGACCTGGCAATTGATGTCCGCCTGCTGAATCGGTCGCTCCAGCAGAGTGTGGGTCGTTCGTTCAGCCGCCTGACCCTGGATGGGGATATGTCTCCCAACGATACTGTGCTCATCCTGGCAAATGGAGCCGCCGAAGGCGACCCGGTGATTGAAGCCAGTTCGTGGGAATATGGGGCCTGGCAAGAGGCCCTCGACGCGCTGACGGCGGATCTGGCCGAGCAGGTTGTCCGCGATGCCGGGGGGGAATGGCAAGGTCATCAAGGTCATAATCCACGGGGCGCTTGACGAAGCAACGGCCCGCCAGATTGCCCAGACCG
>JAAUSY010000085.1 GCA_012032475.1 Chloroflexaceae bacterium | reverse complement strand
TGGCGAGAACGAACAGGGCGCACTGTCCCTTCACGAACGCTACGATCCGACACGTCCCCACGAACAGCGGTGGGAAAGCCTCTCTCCCCTCCCGATGGGGTTGCCAACCCGGCGGTGGTCGGTCTTGCCAACAACATCGTGGTGGTTTTTGCTCCCCATCAGCAAATGGCGATGCAATATGTCCCGTCGAGCGATTCCTGGAACCAGTTCACCATTCCAGAAAAGGTTGTGCCCTCTCCATCTGCGGCTTCCCTCTTCTCCAGTGTCTTTGTTTTTGGCGAACCAGACCCGCCAGGAGCAGCCGGGGCCAGCAATTCGGTTGCTCTGACTGAATATCAGGCTATCTATACGCTCTTCTTGCCAGAAATCCAATGAATCCTCGGCTTTCGCAGGGAGCATCGGTCAGTATCATCGTGACCTGCTACGTACTATCGCGTGTTACCTCCTGGCGGATGGGCTTTCGCCTGCTGACCATAGACCTCTGGCAGTGTCTTGATTTCTCGCTGCTGCAACACGACCTCCTGAAAAGCCTGGTTTTGCTGCATGCGCAGCCACCCCTGTTTAACCTCCTGATCGGGACGCTCCTCAAGGTCTTCCCAGAGCACTGGAAAGATGCCTACACGCTCCTGAGCCTGAGCCTGGGGTTCATTGCCTCCTTGTGCCTGTATTTTCTGATGGTGCGGCTCGGAACCTCCCTGCTTCTGGCGCTGATCATGACGGTGCTATTCATTTTCAACCCGGCCACGCTCCTGTATGAACAATTTCTGTTCTATTCGCACATTGTGATGACCCTGCTGTGCCTCTCGGCCTTCTGCCTGGAGCGCTTCCTGGCGACCAGACACATAGGATGGCTGATAGCGTTTTTCTTGCTCACAGCATCGGTCTGTCTGACGCATGCGCTGTTTCACCTGGTGTGGCTTGTGGGCACGGCGCTGGCCCTCATCCTGTGGGGGGGGAGAGCCAGGTATGACCGAAAGAAGATAGCGCTGGTGGCGCTGGTGCCCTGTTTGCTCGTCGGGGCATGGTATGCCAAGAACTGGTATCTCTTCGGGCATTTTTCCGCCAGTACGTGGTTGGGGATGAATGTCGCCAAGCGGTGGGCCGGCAACGAGGCGCTTCAACCGGAACTGGCGCTATTGGTGGAGCGGGGGGCAATTTCCCAGGTTTCAGTCATCACGAGTTTTCGGAGCCTGGACCGCTATGCGGGACTGATGGAGATGCCCGAACCGTGGGGACATGCCGCCCTTGATAGCTGGTACAAGAGCGATGGAAACCCCAACTTCAACCACACGGCCTACATCCGAGTTGCCGACCAGTACCTAGAAGACGCTGTTCCCATCGCAAAGGCCATGCCCGGCGCAATGGCGCGAAGTGTTCTGGTTTCGTGGCTGTTCTATTTCCAACCAGATAGCCAACTCTTTCTCTACGACTATTTTCAGCCGCAGGGCTTTGCAAGAATCCGCTGGTTGGACACGGTGTACCGGCGAGTCTACTATCTCCAGTATCGAACGGAACCAGAATCGGTGATTGAGTGGGACTACCCCCCGGATGCCCGCCACCGCTACTACTGGCAGATGGGACAGGCGGTTTCGCTCTCGCTCCTGGTGGGCACCTGCCTGGTGATGATCGTAGTCCCCCGGCAGGTCTGGCGGCTCCTGCGGGTCAAGCAAGATGACCGCTATGCGCTCGTCTTGCTCTATCTCTGGTACACAGTAGTCTACGCGGCAGTGGTTGGGAATACTCTGGAACTCTATGAGAATCATCGCTTTCGGTTTGAAACGTATCCGCTCTGGATTATCCTGGTCGTTGTTTCTCTTGTTCAACTCTGGTCGCAGGGAGCACAGAAGGGAACCAGGGGAGTCGTTTTTTCAGGGAAACCAGTGCCAGCACCGCCCACCCGATGCTCAACTCGCACACCAGCATCATCAGGCGAAGTACAAACGCTGCAATAACGGCCTCCGGAAGAGGCATCCGGGTGTGGGTCAGGAGCATGGTCATTGTGACATCGCGGACGAGCGCATTGATCGGGAGCGCCTGCATCAGGATACCGCTCGCCCCGGCGATACACCAGTAGGCGAGGGCATCGCTAAAAAGGATGGTGTCATTGAAGGCGGAAACGACCAGAAAGGTGATAGCTCCACCACAGAGCCAGGCCAGACCATACCCGCCCGTCCAGAAACTCCAGACAGCCCAGATCATCCACTGCCCAGGGTTGGAGGAGGATGCAGAGGATACAAAGGACGGGAGCGAAGAGGAGATAGCCCGACTTAAGAGCACCAGCACCAGCAGCAAGATACCACTCCCTGCCAGACGATAGGACCAAGGAAGCGAACTGATGCTGAGCAAGATAGCCCCATTGGCGAGCAGAAGCAAGCAGATTTCCACCAGGTTGTTCATGAGAATAGCCCTGGAAGAGAGCCGCGGTGCCCGGTAGATGGTCATCCGTCCAACATACTTCCAGACTCCGCCGGGAATCCACCCCAGGAACGTTGTGCAGATATATTCTTCCAGTGCCCGCGGATACTCATTGCCCTGATACCCCATCAACTCCATCCAGATGAGAAACTGGATGAGCAGCGAGAGGGCGTAAAGTCCCAGGCAGGCCCCGATGATGGGCGGAGTGAGCAGAGAAGATGCCTGCGGAAGGAGTTCCCGGTTCTGGTAAATCAACCCGGCGAACAGGAAGACTAGCATAAGATTGAGCAAGATGCCTACTGCCCATCGGTAGGATGCCAGCGTGCGGAGAACCGGATGCTTGTGGAGGTGCATTTCTGCGAATACCTGGCGGAGGTGCTGGAACCTTTCATCTATCGTCTGTCGGAGATGTCTCATCAACCATTCCTTTCTGAACAACCCAGGTCATCACCGTGGCGATTCCCAGGCGTTCAATGAGCACCTGGAGGGGAAAGATTCCTGTGCGGACCACCGGGGTGTCATAGGCCCGGCGCAACCAGCGAGCAAGCCCGTGCAGAGCCGGTGACCAGTCCTGGGTCCAGAAATCGAGCGTGTGACCAAGTGAATGGTAGGAATCAGGAAGCACCGCCGGTCAACGAGATGGAAGCGGGCTTCATCCACCATACGGTGCAGGACCGGGCGGGGAAACACGAAGAGGTGGCGAGGAAGATCCCACCCGACCCAGTGGCGACCAAACAGCAGACGGCTCAAGCTCTCATAATTCGGCACCGCGAAGACCAGGTAGCCGCCAGGCTTGAGGAGGTGCCACGCTTTGTGCAGGACGTATCGGGGAGCATAGACATGTTCGAGCACATGCCAGAGGGTGATGACATCCTGACTAGACGGGGGGATAGTTGCCTGCTCAAAGAGGTGGGGAACCACCGGGATGCCAAGTTGTTCCTGCGTGATGGCAGCTACGTCGGCGTCCGGCTCCAACCCCATCAGGTGCCAGCGACCGCTATGCTGCATTTCTTCCAGAAACAACCCGGAGCCACACCCGACATCAAGCAGGTGCCCCCCCCGGCAAAACCGCTCGACATACCAGCGCTGCTTCAGGACCCCGACTCGCTGGACCATCCGCCGGAGCGGGGAAGAGGTATAACGCAACAGAGGGGCATGGTATTCGCCCTCGTAGTATACACGGAGGTGCTCCCAGGGGAGTTGCGGCCACTGGAAGAGCAAGCCGCAGGTCTTGCATCGGACGACCGCAAACTCGCCCGGCAGTCCTTTCAGATAGTCGCGCCCACGAAACACCAGGGTAACCCCGGTGCTCCCACATCCCTCGCAGACAGGGTGAACGCGGGTATGCGGAAAAAGAGGAAAGGAATGTTGTGCCGTTGCTCTTCCCAAAGTGGTCAGGTCCTCATGCTACGTTTACTCAATTATCCCGGTATCCCCGTTATCCAGGATACGAAAGCTCGTCTTTGATGCGAGGCACGGCCTTGAGCGGGCGGGTAGCTCCGTGGGTTAGCCCCTGCACGTAGGGCATCAGGAAACGCCAGTTATGACGGTTCCAGAAGGTTTCCCGCAGCGCAAAATAGCCCAGGTGGATCGCCATAGAAAGCGCCCCCAGGCGGCCATGGCGACGATAGAAGATGGCCCCGCTTTCGCCATGCACCTGCCAGTAGAGCCGCGACCCGATGCGCGTTGTCCGCGAGATCTTGTGCCAGAGCTTTGCTTCCGGAACCTGCAAAATCTTGAGACCGTGGCTTCGGACCCGCTCGGAGAAATCGTAGTCATCCCAGAGGAACCGATAGTTTTCATCGAAAAACCCCACCTGCTCAAACGCTTCCCGCGTGATGAGCAAGCCACAGCTAATAGCATATTGAAGCTCGTGGTATCCCCTGGAGGGAGCGAAGATGCGTTGTTCGAACACGATGGCTGGAGGGAACCGTCGGTATCGTGCTCCTGATGCCCAGATCTGGTCTGGTTCATCGTAATAGTAGAAGATGGGAGCCAGGATACCGGCCCCTGGTTCGTGAGCCGCTACGACCAGATGGGCGAGCATCGCCGGGTCAACCACGGTATCATTGTTCAGCATCAGCACGTAGACGGCTCCCTGCTCAAGCGCATGGCGAAACCCGACGTTGTAGCCAGCAGGAACCCCAAGATTGGCTCCATTCTCCAACACCACCACATCGGGAAATGCTGCGCGAACATGTTCCGGGGTTCCATCTGTCGAGCCATTGTCAACCAGCACCACCCGGTAGGGGGAATAGGCCAATCGGCGCAGCGATTCCAGACATTCGGCGGTGTCCTGATAGTTGTTCCAGGCCAGCACCACAATCCAGACCTCTCCGGTCGGTCGCAGTTGGGGTGGTTCCCCTGGCACCACGACCACCGGAGCGTTTGGAGCAAGGTGACGGACCAGCGTATGCATGGTTCCTATCAAATCATCTACCTCCAGGTGATCAAACTGAGCAGCTCGACCGGTATAGTACAGGTTATCGGGTTGGTCCGGATGCTGCATGAACGCCCGCAAGATATCCGCGTAGCCTGTTCGGTAGCGGGGGTAGGAAAAAGGCTCATGCAACACCTGCGTATCAAGCACTTCGTCGAGAGTAATAACGCCACTCCGCACGAGATTTTCCACAACGGCTCGGTCCGGTTCAGGGAGAGCACAGGTAACTTCGGCACACACCACCGTAGTCTCCGGGTCGGTGTCGTTGGCACTCATGTGCTTGAACTCAACCAGCCGGTTGATGACCGAGGCGGGGTCCATGAAGTACAGCCAGTGATTGCGGGTCATCCAGGGCTTCTTCAGCAGGAGGTAGACGGCGTGAACTTTCTGGTATTCCAGAGGAAGGGTATGCCCCAGGAATCGTGCGGTCACGGTGACGGGCAGCGTGGAGATAACCAGGTCGGTGGCAACTCGCTGGTGAACTCCCTGGTGATCGTAGAGAACCGCAGTGATATGACCGGAGCCATCTCGCTCAAACCCCGTCACCTGAGCGTTTGTGAGCACCTGCGTCTGGACTTCTTGAAAGAGGCAGTGGGCAATGGCTCCATACCCACCGTGGACGGGGTAATAAAAGGTCGAGAACTTCTTTTTGGTGGATGCCATCAGTCGGTCCCAGGGCGAAGCCAGGCGCACCTTTCGCTGCGCCCATTCTATGTCAATCTGGTTCCCACGCAGACCAAAAAGCCGCTCAGTATAGGGGCGGAAGAACGAATCGTAGAGGTATTGACCGTAGCGCCTGATGACGAACGCCTCGAAAGACGTTTCAGGGAGGTGTCGGTCTCGTGAAAAGTAGCTCTGCACAAGACGGACCCGGTCTTGTGTGGGGAGGCGGAGCATAAGTTGAACAATGTCAATGGGATCTCGCATCCATGAACCCCGGAAGTAAATCTGACTACGCCGCTGATGGTGGTGCAACGGAACGAGCGACTGGACCACAGACAGAACCTCCTGGTTGCGGGTAAAGAACCGGTGTGCAGCGAAATCGCACCAGAATCCGTGCCAGCGAAAGCTCCGCGCAAGCCCACCACATCCGGTGCTCTGTTCAAGAACCAGGCATGGCTTCCCTTGCTGCTGAAGGAAGAAGGCTCCGCTTAGCCCGGCCACCCCGGCTCCTAGAATGACAGTTCGTCCCTGGTCAGGGTTCTCTACCATAAGGGACTCCCGTCGGGAATATAGCGGACAATCCGGACCTTGCGGGAAGATGTTCCCAGGGTGACACTGCGGTACTCCAGGCCTGGCGGCGGAGAGGAGAATTCGGAAAGAACAACCACATAGCCCGAACGGGTCTGGCCGGTCTGGAGCTGCGTTTCAAAATCATAGCTTGTCAGGATAGGCACCGGGTTTTTCAGGTAAAACGAGATAGGCAGGGCATCCCACCCCAACACGACAATAGCCTCGCCCGGCTGTCGGTAGTGCTCCAGAACAGTGGCAACGTCCCTCCAGTCGGGCATGATATACTCACTGACCATAGCCTCGGAAAAATACGTCCCCTCGACCACACTGGTCAGCACCACCCCCATAAGACCGACGATGGTTGCCATTCGCAAGAGAACTTGCCAGACAGAATGCCTGCCGGGTAAGACACCGCACAGTATTATGACCATGGAAAGGAGATTTGTCAAGGGCAGCGAAGCAGCCTTCATGGCGTCGGAAAACAGAGCCGCGCCGGTGAGAGCATGCCCCACCGGGAGGGACATGAACCCGAACAGAAGCACGAGCAGGAAGGAGCGCAGCACCGACAGGGACTTCCTGGTCTGTTCCCAGATACGTTCCAGTCCTTCAGCCATGCAGAGAATGACCGAAGGGACGAGGAAGAGGATAAGTCGCTCTGCAAAGGGATAGGCATGGAGCGCAGATGCCAGCAGGGTCAGAGCAATAGGCGCGGCAAGAAAGAAGAACGGCTTGCCGCGAAGCGAGAGGGAAAGCCCGCCAATGAGAGCGGCCAGCATTCCAACTGAAACAATCGGCATTCCAACGGGATAAACGATGGTATGCAACCCGGTTCGGACGATCCATCGCATGGTGGCGAAGGGATGCACCGGATTCGGCAGAAAGCCATCTTGCCAGAAATCAAGCAGTTTCGCATTGCTGTCCAGGTGCCGAAGTGAGAGTAGGTAGCAGGCGCTAAAGCTGAGGAGGCACACCCCGGCAGCTCCAACCAGAAGCCCCAGGCTGCGCCAGTCCTTCTTGAGACCAGCATCTATTCCCAGGGTTATCCCTATGCCAGCCAGCGTGAAGACGACCGGGTGGGAGAACCAGAGAACGACCGCGCCAATGAGTGCAAACAACCCCGCCCAATGCCATGATAATGAGACGGATACGGGGGTACTTCGTTTCATGGTGTCAATAGCAAAGAGGTGCAGCAGGAGTGTCAACACAACGTCGCTGGAATATTGCTTGATTTCGGAGGCATAGTAGACCAGGGGGTAGGCTACAGCCACCAGACCAACGGCAACCGGGGCCGCGCCTGGGCGAAGGTAGTGTCTGGCAATGATAGCAAAAAGGAAGAGAGAGGCAATACCACAAAGCAGGGGGACGAGCCGGAGCGCGTAGGGGTGGGGGCCGAAGATGCACGTTGCCAGTTTTTGCAGGAGGAGAAACCCGATTGGAGCGCCCTGGTCGTAGGCGAGAGGAGCAAAAAGCTCACGGAACGACCTGGTGGTGATGTTCAGGGTGAGGAAAAATTCATCGGACCAGAGTGAACGATTAGAAGCATAGATGAAGAGACGAAGCACTCCTCCAAGCATGATAAGCAGCGTGACAACTCCCAGGGAGCGCGAAGGAAACTGACCGGACAAACGGGGGGAGATGGGCGATGGTGCCTGATGACCTGGTTGCTGCGTCATGTAGTGGTAGTTCTGGCTCGTCATCCTGAACCCTGATTTTCATACATCGTTATCCAGCGTTGGACAAGATGCTCCCACCGATAGGCGACGGCCTGCTCCTGTGAACGACGGGAGATATCCCGTTGAAGTGAGGGGTCGGACAGGATGTGAAGCAGACCATCAGCCAGGGAGCGAGCACACCCTGGCCGGACCAGAAGACCGGCGGTTCCGTCGGCCAGCATTTCGCGTCGGTCGCCTACATCGCCTGTCACCACCGGCACCCCCACCCCGAGGCTCTCGAAGATTTTGAGCGGTGAACGAGAACGCATCACTGGCGTATCGTAGACCGGGTCTACCGAGCAATCAGCCAGAGACAGGTAGGCCCGCGTGGCCGACGGTGGAACCCGGGCGGTCCAGAGTATCGCGCTCCCTATGCCCAGACGGTTAGCGTGGGACTGCAACATGGAGCGTTCGTCTCCGTCCCCCACCATCAGGAGACGGGCAGACGGAAGGGAGCGGAGCAGCATGGCAAACGCCTCTAGCAGCAGGTCAACGCCGTGCGCCAGGGTGCTCATGTGCCCCAGGTATATCACGGTGGGGTAGTCGGTGAGGCCAAGAGCCGCTCGCAGTGCCCGGACCTGATCATTCGGGGGGCGCTGGCATTGCCAAGCGGTCAACCCATTGGGCATATAGACCAGGCGCTCAGGTGGTATCCTCAGGTGATGGCGACAGCGGTCGTAGATGAAACGAGTATTGGTACTCACCGCACGAGCCAGGGGCGGCAGGTGGTCTTCCCATCCCTGGACAATCCATCGCTGCCACGCTCCATCGAAGCGATTGATAGCTGCTTCATAATCATCATAATCAACATACAGCGCAGCCTTCCCCCGGCTGACCAGCAACCCCGCCAACCCGTTGACAGGCTGCGGCTTTTCAACGTGGAGCGCGTCCGGGTGGAGTCGCCACGCCTGAATGGCGAGCGCAAGCGCACTCTGCACCGAAACCCGCAGCAGTTGCAGCGGAGAAAAGTAGTGCCGCTGGCCGGGAATACCCTGAACATGCATCTGTCCCACATACCCAATCGTCACCCCACCACTGTTCTGCCAGCGGCGGGAGGGGGGAAGGTGGGCATAGCTGTGGTGGAGCAGCAAGACCGACACCTGGTGCCCCATGGTGACCAGTTCTCGCGCTATCGGCAGGCAGCGCCCCCGCGGAAGCGGATCATCGAGGCTGGATGTGCAGAGAAAAACAAGGTTCATACGACATTTACCGTTCCCGTGGGAGACCTCCCCGGAGGGCGTTATCCGGTGACCGACTCCTCAGTGTTGGGCGAAGGTTCGGCTTGCCTGGGTGAAGTGTGTCTGGATTTTCTCTGCCCAATGGAGGCACGAGCACGAGCACGAGCGTGGGAGCGGGAGCGGAACAGGTTAGCAAGGTGGATGGAGATGGTACAGCGGCCAAAGCCAGCCACGGTTGCGAACAACCCGGCAACGATAGCCAGAGCGCGAGCGACCCCATCAAGGTTGCCCTGCCGGATGGTGTCCAGGACACCGCGCAGAATGCCACGCGGGAGCGTTTTGAGCACGTATGACCACTCCATCTTCAGGCCATCGCCATAGCCGACAAACCGCGAAAGCAACGCCTTGGAAAGACCTTCCGCATAGCAGCGTGAGAGAAAGTAGCTCCAACGGGCGCGAGTGTTGGGCACGTGGTGGTCTACGCGGGCCTGGGGAACGAAGAGAATGACCCGGTCCGGGGAGTGCTGGCAGGCCCGGATAGAGAACTCCGTTTCTTCACCAGCAAACGGGCGATTGCCGACCCGTCCGATTTCGCTCCGAAACCGGCCAATCCTGTCAAAAACCTCGCGGCGAAACGACATATTGCACCCGATGAGCCGTTGGACCGGGGCCGATTCTTCGGGGCTTCCCACGTAGGTACAGCCCAGAACCCAATCGAATTCCCTGGGAAACCAGGCTGGTCGCCCACTTGCCCAGACCGAATGGATAGCCCCGCCGACTCCCATGACCTGCTCATCCTGGTAGGCTGCCAGCAGGTGTTCCAGCCAGTCGGGGGCCGCAACGGCGTCGTCGTCAATAAACGCGATGATTGCCCCACGAGCAAGGGCAACCCCGCTATTTCGAGCCTCCGAGAGACCCGCCTTTTCGTGGTTCTCACCGACGATGACCTCCGGGAAGCGGGAACGAATCACCTCGTAGAGGGGAGGATTATGGTCAACCACGACGATGATCTCATCCGGCGGTACGCTTTGTTGCTGGACCGACTCGACCGCGCAGACCAGGCGTTCCCATCGTTGCTCGGTAAAGGTGCATATCACCACTGACACCTCTGGCCTGGTCGGAGCCTGGTCACTATCCCTATGTATCAAGAGTCTTTTCCTTTCCTTGCTGGTTCTTTTGGCTCACGGTTCTTCATGCCCTTGCTTCTGCACCAATTGAAAAATCTCGACGCCATCGCGGGCGTAGACCAGACGAAACGACGGGTGGTGATGAAGTCTTGTTGTGTCAATCGTATCAGCCTGGTCGGGGCCGGGCGAAGTGTGACTTCCCCGATAGACATAAGTGATATTGTTCTCACGAAGAACGCTCATCGCTGTGGGGTTGGTCAGGTCAACGGCGACCGGAGACACATCGGTCAATGGGCGTGCCCGGAGCACTGCTACCAGATTATTGACCCGATTCAGGTAGTCGGGCGCTTCGCCTAACTCGTTTCCGTAGGTGATAGGAGGCAGATTCGATGACCGCCCGGTCAGGAAAGGCAACCACCACCCGGCATCCGTCCCGGCAATGACCGTGCCTCCATAGGCCGGGAAACTGTTCACCAGGAATCGCGCATCGGAGGGAGTATTGGCGCTTATCCAGGCCATCGCCACCATATCAGCATGGGTCACGAGCTGTGTGGTACCATCAATCATACGCCATTGTCTGGACACTCCCCATCCGATGGTCGCAAGGAGGAGCATACCCACCAGAACAGGGGGGACAATCGTTGCCAGGGTGGTGGCATATGGGAGCCACCGAAACCGAAGGAGCTGCGGAATGTGAGACTGTGCAGCCGCCAGGGCATACCCCGCCAGCGGCCCGATGGTCAGGTAGAATGCACTGAGCGCAGTCAACTGGTCTATAATGCCGGTGCCGGGCAGTCCGACGAGGTGGGGCACCACAAGGAGGACCAGCAACCCGCTCCATAGCCCTGGGAGTGCCAGACGCCATTGACGCTCCCATCCCGCTATGCATAGCCCTATTAATGCTCCCACCAGGAGACATCGCCTGGTGTAGAGCGGGACCACGTTGGGGAGGGTGGCGTATTGTGCCACCCGCTCTGGAGCAACATGGTCACCCAGGAACACCACCGCGACTCTTACCAGGTAGCTGCTCGCCATCGTAACGATCCAGGGGAACACGCCGACCAGCACTAGGCCAAGGATCAGCAGGGACAGGAACGTGACCTTTCGGACGACTTTCCACGAGCGAGCAACCAGCATCAGCACCAGGAGGTAGCTCCCCACAAAAGTTGCGGCAATGAGCGTCACCAGATAGTGAGTCAGAATCATTGCGGCGGTCATTCCCCCGGCCAGCAAAATGGATCTCCAGTGGTTCGCGAGTACGCGCACGGTACTGGTGTCTGGTTTCCAGGCAGGCACCACTGTCTCGATACACCGTATCCAGCCTGCGATGACCACGACCAGGACCAGGTGGCCGGTCAGTTGGGGGTAGCGCCCCCACACGACGTAGTAGGCAGGCAGCGTTGACACGAAACCGGTGATGACAGCGGCCCAGAAGCCTGACCACGGGGAACCTCCCAGGGTCACAAGGAGTACAAACGCAAGCGGAACTGACATAGCGTTCAGGACCTGGCCGGTCCAAAGGACACTCTGGATGGCATCTATGCCGGTCAACCAGTGGAAAAACGCAGCATTCGCATGGAACCCGAAATGATATGTAAAAGTTATCAGCGGGGCATATGGCTGCCAGGATTGAAAGAGTCCCTGGTGGTCAATGAGAAGTTGGGTAATGACAGTGTGGTGGTAGGAATCGCCAAAAAGCCCGGTCGGAAGGTTGCGCACCATGAAGAGACGCACCACGAGGGACAGAATACTCACCCCGGTCAGGAGCAGACTCAGGCGCTTCTCAGGAAGGCACTTCCAGAAGGCAGCCAGCGTGAATCTGGAGGAGCGGTCGGTGGGAGCAGGTTGACGCCGCAATCGTCCGGGACAGAAGGCAACAACTGCACTCAAGATGACGTATCCCCAGGTGGTGATGGGGTTCCAGGGGAGGTGCAGGGGCCAGAATAGCAAGAGCAAGAGGGGTGGCAAAGCAACGCTTATTCCCATCGCATATACCAGATGAGCAGTGTTTCTAGAACGAGCGGGTAGGGAGGGGGCAAGGAGACGGAGCAGCGCAAGCCCCGGCATGGTATAGAGGCTTGCAATCGCAAAAACCTGGAAACCCCACTGACCAGCTTTGAGCATATCTCACCCCCGGAGCGGAACACTGCCATGGAGAATCAGTGTTCATGCCAGGGTAACCCTCTCGTGTGCCACGAATTCGAAAATAACGCGAACTATAGTTTATGACCTATGAGACTTATAGTCTATAGATTGCGACAGATTGCGACGGAAAGAACCTGCTGTGCTGTGAACCGGATAGCAACCAACCAAGTCTGTATTATATCATACCAGGCAAACAAGATGGGCGTATACCCCAGTGCCTGGGGACCACCGGTCACCCGAATCCCAATCGGGTGCCTTTCAGATGGGACACATTGACCAGAACTAATCCAGAAAGAGTAGGGAGTATCGGTCTGAAATACGCCTATCGAGGTATTGCCTCAGTGAGGTGGTGCGTGCTACACTGGCAACGTCTTTCGCCCGTACTGGCTGGTTTGTCGAGGGGGTGTCCCTTCGTGAGGACGGGGCGAAACAGAGTGAGATAAGGCTTAGCGGTTATTGAGAACACCTTAATTAGGAATGAGGAGAACAAGGCTATGAAACAGGTACAAAAGTTGTCTCTTCTGGCGCTGGTCGCTCTGCTGAGCGTGGTGCTGATGGCTCCTGCGCCATCGCAGGCTCAGGAACCAGAGGCAGAACTTCAGCAGGGCGTTCCGGGGTCGGGGTTTGTGTCGGCGTTCCGGGTGCTGAACCTGAACCCGGATACGACCAACATGGCAACATGTGATCTCGTGGTGTACGACCATGCATCGGGGACTGAAATCTACCAGAACACGCTGCCGGAAATCCCCGGCGGTTCCAGCACTTATGTTCATACCAGGGCAACGGCAGGGGCCGATGGATGGTCTGGCAAGGCGTTCCCCGATGACATGGAAGGGGCAGCCGTGCTGAATTGTACGGAAGATGTGGCCGCCGTGGTCAACTTCCAGATTCCTGGCAAGTGGGGAGATACGTTCATTGGGGTCAGCCAGGATAATGTTGCCGAAGAGGTGTTGATCCCTATGGCGTACAACAACTTCTATGAATATGACACCTCTATCCGCATTCAGAACACCACCAACCAGGCTCTGAGTGGGGTAACGGTCGAGTATTATACCGCTGGTCAGACGAATATGGTAGATAGCCAGTCTGTGAACATTCCAGCCAATGGGGCCGTGTTTGTTGACCAGGCAGGACAGAGCAACCTGCAAGAGAATGTCGCGTACTCCGCCCGAATTACCTCGCCGGGTGGTGGTCTGGCGGTTATCGGAACGATCTTTGGACGCCAGGGCGGTGGGGTGCAAAACCAACTCTACGCCTTCTCCGCATTCAAGAGCGGCTCTACTTCGTCAATCCAGGCTCCTGTGATTATGGCCGACTACTACGGCAACAACACGGCAACGACGATTCAGAACGCCAGTTCAGACACCGCTACCGATGTTCAAGTGTCGTATGGTTTTGGCAAGTCTTTCACCTACTCCGAGATGCATAGTGGAGAACTGCTGCAACCTCGTGCTTCCTGGGTAGTTGAGGATTTCAAGGATGCCGATCTTCTGAGTAATGATGTAAATCAGCGGATCACCGGCGCGGTCATCCAGAGCACTGGCGACAGTCCGCAGCCACTGATTGTGACAGTCAACGAGTCGGACAATGTGGGTCTGAATCGTGCCTCGACCTATGAGGGACAGGTTGGGGGGGCCACCAAGATCCTCGTTCCGCTGGTGATGAGGAAATACTATGGGTATAACTCCAGCGTGACCTGCAAGGGGACCAGTTCGAACGTGACCAGTGTGGATCTGACCTACACCGGGACCGCAGGTTCCGACGCCCAACCCATCAGCCCGCTTGAAAAATCGTTCGATATCGGGTCAACCAACGGGGTAATCTACCAGGGTGATGAGGCAGATCTGCCAGAACTCTACAGTGGGAGTCTGGTTATCGAAGCCGCTAGCCCGATTGTTTGTGTGGTCAACCAGGACCTGAACGATGGCTCTGCCGCTTCCGATCCCAACGATGAACTCTTTGCCTACAACGGTATCCTGGGGCAGTAATATCGTCGCAGGAAGTGCTTCGGCTTCGGACGGAGCATAACCAGATTGCGAGGCCAGGGGGAAGTTGCTATTCCCCCTGGTTTTTTATGGTATCATAGCCATAGTTTAGTATCAGGGAGTTTGTACCAGGAAAGGAGCAGCGGTGGCGTTCTTCCTTTGCTCAGACCGGAGGGGCCGGCGTCACCAGTTCTATGAGGAAAACGATATTCCTGATGATTATTTGGGTTCTGACCGTTTCATCGCTCTGGGTCGGGTGTACTTCTCCTTCGCCTGCGGAGCCTTCGCCCACAAATACGGAGGGGGAGGCCGGGGAACCATCGCCCTATCCCATGCCAACTCGCCGCAGCAAGCCATCACCCTATCCCGTTCCACCTTCAGCATCTCCCTCCCCTTCGCCCTCTCCGATGCCTACGGTGCCGATGTATACGGAAGAAACAGGCGCAATTACCGGGATTTTGCTCAACCAGGAAACGGATGAACCGCTGGAGAACCTCACGGTGTTTGCGGCAACGGTTTCAGAGGATAATGAAATCATTAGCTACAATGACCAGACTTCCAGTCGGGGACACCTCCTTCCCGAAAATGAGGGGCGATTTACCATCAAACAGGTCAAACCGGGACGGTATTCCCTAGCCCTCTGGACCCCACGGAGTTCCCTTCTGGTGCCGGACCCGGAAAGCGAAGATGAAGCCTCGGCTATCCTGGTCACTGTGGAACCAGGGAAAGTGACCGATGTCGGAACCATCCATATCGCCCAACCTTAGGAGACCGTGGAGAGATAGTGAAGATGGGGACTGTACCCCGGAACTGACCAGGGGGAGATCGTATCAGATACGGGTGATGGTCGTCACGTTGAATGTGGTTCTTCGAGTCATCACCCGTTCCGTATTATGCATTTCTTGTTTCATCGCTTCTATGGAAACGGCACAAGGACAACGTTTGATGCTCGAACCAACCACCACCGTTCTGCTCATCATTGATGTGCAGGGAAACCTGGCGCAGGCGATGGACCAGAAGGAAACGCTGTTTGCCAACCTCACCACTCTCATCCGGGGAGCGCACGTGCTCGAACTCCCCATCATCCTCACGGAGCAGTACCCAAAGGGGTTGGGGCCGACCATCCCGGAGATAGCCGACCTGCTCCCCGGCATCCAGCCGATCAGCAAGGTCGCATTTAGCTGCTGCGGCGAAGAGCGGTTCATGCAAGCATTGACCGCGCTGAACCGCTCCCAGGTGCTGGTAGCCGGCATCGAAGCGCACGTCTGTGTCTACCAGACCGCGGCGGACCTGCTCCGTCGGGGGTATGAAGTGGAAATCGTGACGGACGCCGTTTCATCGAGAACTGCCAGCAACCGTGATACGGGACTGGCAAGGATGAAAGACTGCGGCGCACGCCTGACCAGCGTCGAAATGGCGCTCTTCGAATTGATGAAAGTAGCAGGGGGAGACCAGTTCAAGGCGATTCAAAAGCTGGTGAAGTAGCCGGGTGATGTCATCTCATCATTCTTCGCTCGCCGTCGTGATTGTTTCGTGGAACGTGCGCGACCTGCTGCGGCGCTGCCTGCAAACCGTTGAGGCTTCGCTCAGCGGGAGCAACATCGCTGGTGAGATTATCGTCGTTGAGCAGGCCAGCAGCGATGGAACAACCGCTATGCTGCGGGCAGAGTTTCCCCAGGTGCGAGTGCTGGAACCAGGGCGCAACCTGGGCTTTGCCGCGGGCAACAACCTGGTGCTGCGCTCCCTTCTATCCTCTCCTCCCGACCTCCCCTCCCCACCCCTGGTGCTGCTGCTCAACCCCGACACCGAGGTCGTTGGTGATGCTTTGCCGCGCCTGGTGCGCTACCTGGACGCCCACCCGGAGGTGGTGGCGGTTGGTCCGCAGCTCCGCTACCCGGACGGCAGGGTCCAGTCATCGCGGCGGCGCTTCCCGACCAGGCTCACCTTCTTCTGGGAAAGCACCCCCCTCGAACGGCTCTGGCCGGCCAACCCGTGGGTCCGGCGCTACCAATGCGCCGACCAGCGCGACGACGTGGAGCAGCAGGTAGACTGGTTGGTGGGGGCAGCGCTGCTGGTGCGCCGTGATGCCATCGTCCGGGCCGGGTTGCTCGATGCGGGCTTCTTTCTCTATAGCGAAGAACTGGAATGGCAACACCGGCTCCGTGAGGAGGGAGCGGCAATAGTCTATGTTCCCTCTGCGGTTGTCCTCCACCACGAAGGACGAAGCAGCGAACAGGTCCCCGCAACCCGCCACATCCATTTTCAGCGCAGCCGGGTGCGCCTGGCACGGTTGTGGTATGGGGCGGGGTTTGCCGCGGTGCTGCGCGATTTTTTGCTCCTCTGCTACACCTGGGAACT
This sequence comes from Chloroflexaceae bacterium, assembly GCA_012032475.1. Taxonomy (GTDB): domain Bacteria; phylum Chloroflexota; class Chloroflexia; order Chloroflexales; family Chloroflexaceae; genus JAAUSY01. The sequence continues at coordinate 2,227 of JAAUSY010000085.1, read as the reverse complement.
GGGGGTTGAGAGCCTCAAGTGGCTCATCGGGCACCGCCGCTCGCTGCGGAGCCAGCGCATCGGAGTCTATGCGAAGGTGCTGCGCAGCGGCCTGCGGTGATGCTCGGAACCGTCCGGGTGTGGTGATGCGCGATGAGCCACTGCCCGGACCGGCTCCCGGCGTTCATGACCTGTGAGTAGGCATGAGGTGCCTGGTATGATATAATCACCAGAAGAAAATATGATATGGGAAGGAGCCAGTTTTTCAGCCATGGTTATGTGTCCCTCACAACCAACAGCCGGTAGAATGGCCTCGCAGCGGGCGAACTATGCCGTGCTGCTGATGGCCTATGGTGGCCCGGATTCGCTGGACGATGTGGAACCCTTTCTGATGGACATTCGGGAGGGACGCCCCACGCCCCCCGACCTCGTCGCCGAAATCCGCGAACGATACGCCCGGATTGGCGGAAAATCGCCCCTGCTGGAAATCACCTCGATGCAGGCGGAAGCCCTGGAGCAGTGCCTCAACAGACCGGATGATGAGGTAGAAACGTGGCGTGCTTCGGTGCGACCATCCTACCGCGTGTTCATTGGGATGCGGCACTGGCAGCCACGCATTGCCGACGCGCTGGCCCACCTTGCCGCTCAGGGGATTCACCGCCTCGTGGCGCTGTGTATGACCCCCGTCTATTCGGCTATGACCGTGGGGGCATATTTTGCGAAGCTCCGGGAGGCCCAGGAGAAGTTGGGGACCAACCTGCCCACCACCCCCATCGAGCACTGGCACACCCACCCACTGTACATTGAGGCGATTGCCGAAAAAGTTTCGGCGGCGCTTGACCGCTTCCCCGATGCAGCACGGCCTGATGTTCAGCTCATCTTTTCCTCGCACAGCCTGCCCGCCTCGCTCATCGAGCAGGGCGACCCCTATGACACGCAGTTGCGAGAGATTGCGCAGAACGTCGTTGCCCGCCTGGAGATGGGCGCGAAAGCCACGCCGCCGCTCTCGGAGCGCTGGCACTTCTGCTATCAGAGCGCCGGGGCCCGCAAGGTGGTGTGGCTTGGCCCGCCCATCGAAGCGGTGATTACCCACCTGTCCCAGGAAGGGCACGCGAACCTGCTGGTCATTCCCATCGGCTTTCTGTGCGACCACGTAGAAATCCTGTATGACATTGATGTGGAGTGCCAGGAGCTTGCCAGAGAGCACGGGGTGCGCCTGGAACGCACCGAATCGCTCAATACGTCTCCGACCTTCATTGAGGCCCTGGCGGACCTGGTGCGCAACGCGGCCGGCGACCGCCGGAGGTGAAGTGATGCGAGATGAGTGACGAGACGGAACGCGGCCGGCGACCGCCGGAGGTGAAGTGATGCGAGATGAGTGACGAGACGGACCGGTCTGGGTATGCTCCAGCGATTTCCAGAAAAGCCCCGGTCCTGCGGGAACGGCACGGGATGACCCAGAAACAACTGGCTGAGAAGCTCGGCTATGCCACAGAAGTCTACGTCAGCTACCTCGAAAACGGCAAGAGAAGGCCAGAAACCGAAGAGGTCTTCTCCATGGCAGACCTCTTCGGCGTGACGGTTGACCAGTTGTGCGGGATGAACTGGACGGGGGAGCGGCGGGCATCCTACCCTGGCCCGGCGATGAGCAGGCTCATGCCCTCCGCCGGCGCCGCCACCATAGTAAGATGACGATGCCCATCACGACAGCCCCGATCATCAGGACCACTTCCACGATATCCCGCGGGAAGTAGGAAAGCGCCAGCGCCCCCACGAGGTGGGCCAGCACCAGCGAAAAAATAATGGTCGCTCTGGGATGCTGTTTCAATTCAAACTCCTTTTTCCGGTTACTTGTCAAAATCATGCGGACCGAACGCTTCTGGCAAGAGCATTGCCAGGGTGGTTTCCAGGCAGTGGCTTGTGTCGCACACCCCGACCACCCACGCCCCAGGGCCAAACTCGAAGAGCACCTGACGACAGGCCCCACACGGAGCCGTTGCGGTGGTGGTGGGCGTATAGACCACCAGGGCAGTCAACTGGCGGTGCCCCTGCGCCGCGGCATGGAAGATAGCCACCCGCTCGGCGCACACCGTGAGGCCATAGGAAGCGTTTTCAATATTGCAGCCCGTGAATATCTCGCCGGTCGCGGTGAGCACGGCGGCCCCACTCGAAACGCACTGTAGGGGCTGTAGCTGTGGCGAGCTGCTCTCGCGCTGCGGCAATCATCCTGGTCAAGAGCGCGGCAGGC